>JBDRLS010000094.1:0-3212 GCA_043812875.1 Nanobdellota archaeon | reverse complement strand
GGTGATGATGCAATCCTCATCAAGAAAGGCAGACAAAGGAAAATCAGAACGAGAAAAGCAACAATTAAGGGATTCATCAACAAGCAGGTCAAATATGTGAAGAATAAGCAGCTCTATAAACTGATTAAATTGGATGAGCTTCTCCTGAGGAACAGCATCCAACTCGATATTCAAAAACAATATCATCCTGATTACATCATTACAGATGGAGCTCCGCTCATCAATATCCTCGCCTGGGGCAGTGTGTATCGCCCAGAGTTATTCACCAACAGAGGAATCAAAGATGTTGTTCGATATCTGACAGGAAAGCCAATTCCTATGAAGAAAAAGCTTTTCTACCTCAAGAATGCACCTGAAATAGCGATCATTTGCCAACTACGCATTGCATTAAGCAAACCAAAATGTGTTTTCTTCTTAAAAGTGAGTTCAAAGACCGCAATGCACCGGATTGATAAAGGCAGGACAAAGAAACAATCACATGAAAACGAGCAGTTCCTCAGGAAGCTCCAAGAAGCATATGCTCTTGTGCTGGAATGCCTCAATATAAAAAATACCTACAGTATTAATGCAAACAAGCTTTCAATCAATGGAATTGTGGAAAAGATGAGGACAAAGATATGAGAACAATCAATGTGATCGCAACATCGATGTCGGGCTCAGTGAAAGATTGGAAGAAACTCGATCTTCTTGAAAGCACTTTTAAGAAATACACAACAACCAAGGTGAACATTTTTATTGTTGATACGCATCAAGAAGCAAGAAAAAAAGCCAATGAACTCGTGTCAAAAGGAGCCAGGATCATTGTCTCAGCGGGCGGCGCAGGAACATTCAACAGCGTCCTCGAAGGATGCCGCCAGAAAAAGGGATTCCCCCCTAAACTAAGACTTGCCTTCTTACGAAAAGGATCAGCTGATCTCATCGGAAAGACATTGGGCATGTCTGATGACCTCGATGAATGCGTGCAGAGCATCTGTATGAGTCTTAAAAAAGACAAGATTGTATTGAGCGATGTCATCCGGTGTGAGACAAATAACCAGCAGAGTCATTTCATCGGATTTGCCGGCCTAGGCATCTTTGGCATAGTTCCCCATTTTACAGAAAACCGGTTCATCAAGAACTATAAAGGGATTCTCGGGTGGTTTTTCGGAGATCGCGGTCCTTTTTTTGTGGGTGCACAGCTTGCCTTGCTGAAATATTACATGAGCAGGACACTGCGAAGAAGAAACTGCAGCCTTTCAACAGGAAAAAAGAAATTCTCTCCAGTGAGATATGCAAACATCATCATACTCAATGGAGACCTTGGAAAGGATTTCCCCCTAGCAAAAGGGATTCCTTTAGAGAGCAATTCGTTTAAAGTTGTCCTCTTTCCAAATCTCGGCATGATAAACACGTATCATCAATTCTCTTCTTCTTGGAAAGGGAAAACAGACGAGATGAAAAAACGAGGCATACACTCAGTGGTAACCAACAAGCTGATCATTGAACCTGATGACAAAGATGAAACCATGATCAACATCGATGGGCTGTTGTTGAAAGGCAAAGGGAGAATTATGTTTTCTGTTACAGACAAAGTGGCCTTGATCAAGGCATGATCAAAGGAAGAATAAAAAATAATAATAGATCACGACGATGACACGCAGTGTACTGTCTATCCTATCGAGGATGCCTCCATGCCCAGGGATGAGATGCCCGCTGTCTTTGACCTTGAAATACCGTTTGAACATTGACTCAGTGATATCACCGAACACCCCCATGATTCCGATCAATACAATGAGAATGATCCAATGATGAAGGGGGATGTAATGTTCCACTGCAAAGTACATGATCCACAATCCAATGCCTGCTCCCATGATATTGCCTAGCATCCCGACATAGGTCTTGTTCGGGCTGAGATTTGACGCGATCTTGTACTTGTCAAGGAAGTTGATCCTATGGAAAAATTTACCGATCACGTAGGCAAATACGTCGCTGAGAGGGACCATGAAGCCGATGAGCAGGAGCAATGCTTGAGTGTTGTCCAGCTGGGCGTTGAGTTCTCCAAGCAGGACAAAATGACTTAGGCTGAATATAACCCAGATGGAGACAAACATCGCAAGGGAGATATGGAAGAGCCCCTTTTTTGCATCGTTGGAGCGGATGACAATGAATGAGAAGACAAGGTAATAGACCAGGGGAAGAGCATAGAAATTTCTTGTGAATTGGCTTGCGATGATAACGCTGAAAGCACTTAAGAGATAGAGTGCATTCACATATGCAGAAGGCAATTTTGTTATCTTGGCCACTTCCCAAATGGCAAAGATTAGGATGATCGCAAGGATGATGAGTGAGATATCCCCTCCAAAGAAGATTGTGGTGAGATATATCGGCCCGATGATGAGCCAGCTGAGGTAGCGTTTGCCGACATTTGTCTTGAAGATCCCTTTCAAGCGGAACTTGTTCAGTAAGAGGACCAGGACAAAGCCGAATGCAAATACAAAGATCGTCCGATAGACAACAGGAATGAATAAGGGGTTTTCCAAGGGATTCAGGATGTTCATTTCACAAGCTCCTTCTTGACTGTTAAAAAGCGCTGGATGATCGTGAGCAAAGTTCCGAATCCTACAAACCAAAGGAGATAATCTCCAAAAGCAATGTTCTTTGTGATCAAGATGATGAATGCCATCACCCCAAGATAGATCATCCTATCAGCTTTGCCCATGAAGCCGCCATACTGCCGCTTCCCCCCAGCGGCCTTGGAGACAATGCTGAGATAGCTGTTCAGGAGGATGAGGATGACAACAATGCTTCCAAGTATCAGATTGGTATATGAAGTGAGCGCCAGGCCGAAAAAGATCACAGCATCTGAAATGCGGTCAATGAACTCATTGAGGACCTCGCCGAATTGCTGGTTCTTCACCTTGAGCTTGCGCGCAACCATGCCGTCAAGCGCATTGAGCGCTGTGCGAAAGAATGACATGAAGGGAATGTAGATGAGAAGCAGAGGATAAAGGTCTGAGAAGTATAATACTAGAGCTCCGATCAAGGATAATAATAAGGCGAGAAGGTTGATGAATGTCGGATGGATCTTGAACCGTATGAAAAATTGCGCAATAGGCTGCAGAAACACCTGGAACTTCGGCTTTATCGCATAGATGCCCATAGGCTCATTCTCACATTGCCCCTTTTTATATTTTTGGCCAATTCCCACTGGACCTTCGCGCGTGAGGTATTTA
>JBDRLS010000093.1:0-6311 GCA_043812875.1 Nanobdellota archaeon | reverse complement strand
GCTCCATGGACGAAGCCGTGCTTTCCAAACAAGATTGCCCTTTTTGCAGGAAGAAAACCTTGACCTTATCAGAGCATGAGCGAGATGTCCCCTACTTTGGCAGGGTCTATATCTTTTCCATGTCCTGCGAAGGCTGCAAATATCATAAGGCTGATGTGGAAGCAGTGGAGCAGAAGGAGCCGGTCAAGTTTACGCTTGAGATTTCGAGCGAGGAGGACATGAAGATCCGCATTGTCCGCTCTTCTCAGGCTACGGTCAAGTTGCCGCATATCGCCTCGATAACGCCTGGGCCGGCGGCCAATGGCTATATCACCAATGTGGAAGGCATCCTCAGGCGGGTGAAACATCAGATCGAGGTTTCGAGAGACACTGAAGAGGATGAAGTTTTGAAGAAGAAGGCAAAGAACCTCTTGAAGAAACTCAACAAGGTCATGTGGGGCCAAGAGAAGCTCAAGCTGATCATTGAGGATCCAGGTGGGAACTCCGCGATCATTTCTGAAAAGGCTGTAAAGGGAAAATTGTGAGAAAATATTTAAACGATCGCCATTTCTGCTCACTGGGGTGATCACATGATCCTAGGTATTATAGGCGGCACGGGCATTGACGAGTCCATTATTGAAGTGAATAAGAAGCATGAGCTAAGCACGCCGTATGGCAAGCCATCAGGAGAGATTCTTGAAGGCCGGGTGAATGGTGTTGACACCTTCTTCATCTTGCGCCATGGCAAAGGCCATGCTATTAACCCTAGCAAAGTCCCGTATCGCGCAAACATCCATGCCCTCAAAGAGCTTGGGGTAACGCATATCATCGCCCCGTGTGCTGTCGGCTCATTGAAGGAAGAGGTCAAGCCAGGGGAGCTTGTCTTTACAGATCAGTTCATAGATAAGACATCCCTCAGGAGCGAAACATTCTATGACAAGGATAAAGTGATGCACATTCCCATGGCCATCCCCTTCTGCCCTGAGATGAGGAAAGTCCTCGCAGAAGGAGCCAAGGAACTCGACATCCCCCATCATCGGAAGGGGACGAATGTGGTGATGGAAGGACCGAGATTTTCAACAAGAGCAGAATCAATGGCAAACCGGCTTCTTGGTGCGGACACCATCAACATGACCATGGTGCCAGAATGCGTTCTCGCGAGAGAGAAGGGCATGCACTACGCGGCCATTGCCATGGTGACGGATTATGATTGCTGGAGAGAGACCATTGTTGATGTCGAGGAAATCTTGACCACGGTGAGGGAGAATGCGGATAAGGTCAAGCGTCTCCTCACGCATGTTGCCCCGAAGCTCGACACAAAAGAGGCATGTCCCTGCCCTAATGATTGGAAATTCGCAACACTTTGAGGTGGATACCATGGATCTGAAAAAAGTCATTCGAACGGTTCCCCATTGGCCCATTGAAGGCGTCATGTTCAGGGACATCACGACATTACTACAAAATCCGAAAGCCTTCCGCTATGCGTGCAATATGTTGGCTGAAAAGTACAAGGACGAACACATCGATGCAGTTGCGGGCATTGAGAGCCGAGGCTTTATTTTTGGTGCTGTCGTCGCTGAAAAGCTTGGAAAACCGTTCGTCCCCATGAGAAAGCCGGGCAAGCTTCCCTGGAAGACGGTTGCCGAGGAATTTGAGAAGGAGTACGGCAAGGACAAGATTGAGGTTCATGAGGATGCATTTAATGAAGGAGACAACGTCCTTATTGTGGATGATCTTATTGCCACAGGAGGAACCGCCTTTGCAGCCGCAAAGCTTGTGGAAAAGCTCGGCGCAAAGGTTGCTGGCATGGCATTTGTCATAGGGTTGCCAGACCTGAAGGGCATTGAATTGCTCAAGGACTATAGCGTTTATACTCTTGTGGATTTTGAGGGCGAATGAAAGGAATCATAATATATGGTGAGTATGGGAAGATCCTTGTCAGGCAGAAGGCGGGGGAACAGATTGAGTTAGGAGAGCTTCTTATCGCTGAAATCCCCCAAGGAAAGATCCTTCTGCAGGCATATGATCTGATGTATGGCTCACAGCTCTCTTTGCAGCATCTGGAGCTTGTCTCAGGACTCACATTGGAAGAGGATACTGATCTCGAGTTCATGGAACCGCATCTGAGGAATTATACCCTTGCCTTGATGAAGCCCCTTTTGACCATGACAGAAAAGACAACTCACCTCACCAAGACGCTTCCGGCCTTTTTTTCTCCAGTGAGGGAAGTGACCAGAGATGACTTGAAGCATTTGGCCTCGCCTAAGCGGCCCCTCAAGCTCGGAAAGCTCCGCTCTGGATCGAAGACCTTGGATTTTGATGTCGAACTCGACGGAGAGAAGGTGCTCGCGCATCATATCCTTATCGCCGGGACAACAGGTCGAGGAAAAAGCGTCCTCCTTGCCAATATGATCTGGGAATGCATCCCCCATGATTACTGCGGCATGCTCGTCTTGGACCCCCATGATGAATATTTTGGAAGAAACCGCGTGGGCATGAAAGACCATCCGGAACAGGATAAAGTTTCCTATTACACCCCTAAGGATCCTCCCCCAGGTTCAAAAACCCTGAAGATTAACATCATGACCGTCAAGCCGCATCACCTTCAAGGGGTCATTGATTTTTCCGATCCCCAGCGCCAGGCATTGAGCATGTACTATAAGCAGTATGGCGTCAAATGGGTTGAGGCAGTGATCCTGGAAAAACCCTTGGATGTGGTCTTCAAGGATGATACATTGGCAGTGATAAAAAGAAGGCTCCTTCATCTCCTGGACCTTGAATTCCACGACAGCAAGCTTTTTTGCCGGAGTGTCTTTGACCTGCAGGCCGGGCAGGGCACGATAACCGAGATTTGTGCAGACCTCGAAGAGGGAAAGACGGTTATCATCAACACCTCCAGCTTCGAAGGCAGCGTCGAGCTTCTCATTGGAAGCCTGATAACCAACGAGATCTTTCGAAGATATCGGAAATACAAGATGGAAGGGACACTGCAGGGAAAACCAGTCATCTCCATCATCCTTGAAGAGGCGCCCAGAGTCCTGGGGAAGGCAGTGCTCGAGCGCGGCGGGAACATCTTCTCGACCATCGCCCGAGAGGGAAGGAAATTCAGGGTAGGTCTGACTGCAATCACCCAGCTTCCGAGCCTCATCCCGAGAGAGATCCTTGCGAACATGAACACCAAGATCATCCTCGGCATCGAGATGGCGCCAGAGCGCCAAGCAATCATCGAGAGTGCATCCCAGGACTTGAGCTCAGACAATCGCACCATCGCAAGCCTTGACATTGGCGAAGCATTGATCACAAGCAATTTCGCCCGTTTTGCAACGCCCATCAAAGTGCCCATGTTCAATCCGAAGACAGATCAGACGACCTTGAAGAAAGCATTTCCCGGGGTGGGATTATGAGCAATGACCCTGTTGAAGAGATGTATAAAGAGATGAAACTCATCGTTATTGACGAAGTGAGGACATTCAAGCTTCAGAAGAAAGAAAACAAGCTCAAAGAACACGAACATAAGGAGATGATAAAATTTGTCCAGTTCTTGGAGAGGAGAATCTATGCGTTTAAGCATTTTAGGCCGGATGAGGTAAGAACAGCGTTATTGAATAGTGATCATTATCGGAAGATATTCATGGCAATAGACCAGTTTTGGGGATTGCAGACCCATACTGAAGAAAGGGAGTGGGCAAAATATGCTATCCATGCAATCAATAAGCTGACTGAAGATGTTCCAGCGAATGCATATGATAATTCTGAGTTCTGGAAGACGATAGATCATTGGAGGAAAGAACTCATAGTAGCGATGAGAGAAATCTATAAGCTTCTGATGTTTGAGGAATTAGAAGAGAAAAAGAGGAAAGCCGCATGAAGTTCGCCCATCTCGCTGACTGCCATCTCGGCGGTTGGAGGGACCCGAAGATGCGGGCAGTGAACACCGAAGCGTTCTGCAAGGTCATCGATGCATGCGTCGAGGAGAACGTTGACTTTGTCCTCATAGCAGGCGACCTGTTCAACACATCCCTCCCTCCGCTTGATGTCCTGAAGAGTGCAGTTACCAAACTGAATCTCCTTAAGAAAAAAGATATCCCGGTCTATCTCATTGCGGGAAGCCATGACTTCTCCCCTTCCGGAAAGAGCATGCTTGACGTCCTAGAAGAAGCAGAGCTCATTGTTAATGTTGTCAAAGGTAAAGTGACAGAAGAAGGAAAACTCTCACTTCGCTGGACTGTCGATGAGAAAACAGGAGCGAAGATCACAGGGATGTTAGGCAAGAAAGGAACTCTTGAGAAATCCTTTTATCAAAGCCTTGACCTTGATGCCTTGGAAAAAGAGGACGGCTACAAGATTTTCATGTTCCATTCCGCTATTGAAGAGCTCAAAGTGAAGAGCATGGACCACATGCCGGCTCAGGCATTGTCATATCTCCCGAAAGGATGCGACTATTATGCTGGAGGCCACGTTCACATTGTCCAAATGAGTGACATGGAAGGCTACGGCCCGTTGGTATATCCTGGCCCGGTCTTCCCCAATAGTTTCTCTGAGCTTGAGGAGTTGAAGCGGGGAAGCTTTGTCATTGTGGAAGATGGCAGGATTGAGCATAGGCCTATTCAGGTGTATAATGTGCTCTCCATCGATATTAATGCTGATCATAGAAGTCCGGATGAGGTTGAACACCTCATCCGTCATGAGCTTAAGGATCATCTGTTTAACCAAACCCTTGTCTTGATGCGGATAAGAGGCATGCTCGAGACGGGCAGGGCGACAGATATCGCCTTCCTTGACATCTTCAGGGAATGTTATGATCGTTCAGCATATATGGTGTTGAAGAATACTTCTGCACTCACCTCGAAGGAGTTTGAAGAGGTCAAGGTGAGCCATCGTTCTGTACCCGAGCTCGAAGCGGCGCTCCTGCAAGAGCATCTCGCCCAGATCCCCATCCCCGGCCGCGATGAAGCATGTTTAGCCCTAGGACTCATGGATTCCCTTGACCAAGACAAGGCTGAAGACGAGCGGAAGGCAGACTTTGAGAGCAGGCTTCTGGGTTCTGTGAAAAGATTACTCTGACTGAGGGAAGAGCACCAAATCATCAACAGGTTGACGAGCCCTTAGCTCAGCGATAAAGAGTCTCATTTGTTCTACCTTTTCTGCTTTGAGCTTAGCACTGAGGCCCGGGAATAACACTTCATCTAACTCCGCGATATCATCAATGCCAAGGTATGCTTGGCTTAGTTCTATAAGATGTTTCTTCCGGCGGCTGTAACGCCTGGCGGCATGGTCATCAGATTTACATCTGCAGATGCAATCAAAGACGATCTGTCCTACTTGATCGTTGATGGATACGCCTAGGCCGTCATAATCCTCTCGCCCATATCCCCCGAAGGAGTATCCAACAATCTCGCGGAATGCCTTGAGTATGTGGCCTACATTGATTGATTCATCTTGCACAATTGAAGAAAGATCGATGTTTGCAATGGGGCGGTAAGCTCTCCCTCTGCCCCGTTCCCTTTCTGTTATGACAATGCCCTTTCCATTGAAAACTTCTGCTTGCTCATGGGTCATGGTTGGGTGGGGTAGGTCATGGTATCCGAGAATATTGACGTGAGGTGCGAGTTGATGAAGAACATGGCTTGGATGTTCTTCTGCAAATGCGAAATGGTTCAGGTCAGTAGGCTGACCAGCATAGGAGAGAGTTGCTGTTTGGAGTTCAGTGTGGATGGGTTTTGTTTTTTGCATAATAATCCCCCCCTCTTTTCATATACTGGAAAACACTCATCCTATTTAAAAGAGATTGTATTCATTTTTAAAGAGAAAATAATATAAAGCAACCATCCTCTGGATATGTCAAAAGAGGTCATATGGTACTCGAACAGCTCTATTCAGTGGACTTTCTTCGGCGAAGG
This sequence comes from Nanobdellota archaeon, assembly GCA_043812875.1. Classification (GTDB taxonomy): domain Archaea; phylum Nanobdellota; class Nanobdellia; order Woesearchaeales; family JAHIVG01; genus JBDRLS01. Next base: position 432 of record JBDRLS010000093.1, on the reverse strand, counting down.
ACAGCCTATAGTTTTGTCCTCGGGTTCAGCTATGCAGTCATCGGCATCGCCTTCTCGCTCCTCATCTTTCCAGACAGCCCCAGCTTGGTTGCGGTCGCGATCACCTCCATTCTGCTCATGCCTACCCTGTATAAGCTTGTTTCACGAGAGGAGAAAGAGGAGGCAGAGGAAACAGGCTTTAGCCTCGTGAGGCTGTTTTGGGACAATTGGCATCTGGTCAAGATCTATATCTTCATCATGCTCGGGGCAGAGCTTGCCTTTACCGTATTCTCCATCATGTTCCATCCTGAGGCCGTGGCCCATATCTTCCGTGCCCAGATTGCCATCCAGCAAGGCTATGCCGGAGGGATGGCATTCAGCTCTGGACTGTTTGTGGATATTCTTTTGAATAACATCAAGATATTGGTAATCGTGTTCGTGCTCTCAATCTTG
>JBDRLS010000092.1:0-7421 GCA_043812875.1 Nanobdellota archaeon | reverse complement strand
AGTATAGCACACGCGCCCAGAAGAATCCACCAATCCATGCCATCCTTCTTTCATGCAACCAGCATTGCAGCCGGCTTTTTCATCACCCATGGCGCCATGCCACTCACTCATCACTGCATGGTGCGCTTGCACAATCTCAAGGTCTTCTTGGCTGTGCACCCAGGGCATGAAATCATATCCCGAATCATCGCGGTATTGCTCAATGTCTTCATAGTCGCCGTTCATGAACTTCTCCATGGTTTCAAAACGGCTTCCTTTGCTATGCCCGAAAGCAGCAACCATGCCTATGGCAAGAAGTCCGACAATGATCAATGAAATCAATAATGTTTTCTTCATGTTCAACCACCTTACTTCACGTTCATGACTGTATTATATAAACGTTTCTCAAGCTTCTTCCCTCATTTCGATATCTTTTTAAAAAGCAATGGCGAATGAATGGTTATGGGTAAAGGAATGGACTTCATCCTTGCATTTCTCATGCTTAGCTTGGGTGTTATAGTCTATGTCGTATTTTTTGGGCCGAGCAAGCAGGACCTTCTTCTCATGACCCCGACTGAAAAATTACAGACCTTGAAGGTCAATGATCTTGACAAGGACATCATCAAAGAACTTCATTCATTAAGCGAGTTCACTGATCCCTCATTGACACTCATGGAACAGATTGAAGTCTATTGGAAGAATGACCAGAGTGAGGCAGCAACCTTTCTCAGCAATTTCATCTTTCAGGATGTCCTGCCGCAGGAGACGCAGATGACCATTGTTCTCGGGAGGGAGACCTTTATTCTCACCGCTGACGGCATTAGATTAAGTTGTATTGAAGGTTGGTTTTGCCGAGACGGAGATACCTGGGGTTATCATCATGAGGATTGTTCATTCACAGACACCCTATCCTGCGAATGCCGTGACGACGAATGCACCAACAAGTGTTGGATACGCTCTCTCCAGGGTGAGAGTGTCCAGGCCGGGCAGATGGCAGAAATTTCCATCGACTATGTGAGCAAAGGATCTCATGCCCTATCTATCTCCTTCGGGGACGGATCATCCTCTTCTAAATCAGTGGAGGGGGAGGGAACAGTGATACTCAGCCACGCTTACCACTCAGCTGGAGCATATGCCCTCGCCGCTGACATAGCCTGTGATGATGTCATCGATGGGGATAATAGCGCCGCAGGACAGATTCATATCACCCCCTCCGCTTCAGGACCTGATGATGACCAGCCGCCTCCTGGGATCATCAACATCACTGGCTTCCTCAATCCTGATAGTGGTCCTATAACCTTCCTTGCTCATATCGATGAAGGCCCCTTTGATTATCTCGAATTCCAGATCCATGCCCCTGGTTGGAGGGACTCGACGACGTGGATCGGTCTAGGGAGATCAGCATCTTCATTCAGCTGGGAGAGCGCCCCCTGGTCAGGTGAGGCGCGCGTCAGAGCGAGAGCAGTGAGCGGCAGCCGGGTAGGCGGATGGTTCGAGGCAGGCCCGTTTGATGTCATCAATGAAGATCAGATACAGAACCAGACAGAGAATCAGACTCATCTCACTTGCAGCGGCGTATATCCTTCTTACTGCATCGAAGCGCAGGGTCCGGGAACAGATGAGTGCCGCACTGATGTTGATTGCTTGGATGGATCAAGCACCTGCATCGACAACGACAATCTCAACTATTGGCTCTCCTCCTCAGCATCTTGGGACTATCCAGGACAGGGAGATTGCACAGAGACTGATTATTGTCAGGGCGGCACATTATATGAGGCAAGATGCACTGGCCAATATGTCTGCCCAGATTTTACAACGTACTCCTGTCCAGGAAGTTGCACAGATGGTGCATGTGTTAACAACACCCTTCCTCCTGTGGTGACGGATATCGGCGGCTACACTAACCCCGATGAAGGGACAATAACCTTTACTGCAACAGCATCTGATCCAGAAGGGGACCCGATACAGAGGGTTGAGTTCCAAGTGAACACAGGGATATGGCAAGCGATCGGTTCTGACACTACACAACCTTGGTCCGTTTCCTGGGATAGCATGCCCTTTTCAGGATCAGCCCTCGTGAGGGCGAGGGCGTTCACCATTGCAGAAGGCTACGGTGCTTATCATCAAGAAGGCCCTTTCACGATCACCAACACTCCGCTATCACCTTTTGAGATCACTGACATTGGAGGGTATACCATTCCAGACAGCGGCACCATCGTGTTTCAAGCATATGTCGACGAAGATCACCGCACACAGACAGATGGTATCACTTTTTGGATTTTTGCATTCGGCTGGAACGGACAGACAACATGGTATCAACTAGGAGTGGACAGTTCAGAGCCATGGACTGCCTCATGGAACTCAGGCAATTGGTCAGGGAATGCGAGCATAAGAGCAAAGGCCGAAGCCGGCTCCGAAGAAACAGCATACTACATCGAAGGTCCGTTCTCGGTGCTGAATTGATAACACTTTTAAGGGAATGGTGGTAAGAAGAGGGGAGAGTCATCATGAGAACGAAATGGAAATTCCTCATCGCGATCACCGCAGGTCTGCTGATCCTCACCACGCCTATCACTATTTTCGAAGCAGGCTTGATGGATGCGGACACACGATGGATGCTCGCATTGAACTACAAGGAAGTGCTTCTTGTCGTCTTCGGGATTTGGATAGGGTCATTTGTTGCAGAGAGCAAAGGCTCGGTCCAGGTCAAGGGTGCGACATCGATGGTGATCATCCTTCTCATGATCGGACTGACGAACCAGTTCGAGACTGAGAAGCGGGATGCCTTCACAGAAAGGAACTTTGCCGCAGCACTCATCCATCAGGGATCGACATCCCAAATCACCTCTGAACAGATCCTCGATCAGCTTTCTTCATGCTCGAGCCAAGGCTTCACCCTTGCAGACATCTCTTCGGATGCCGAGCAATTAGAAGTGAACTGCCAGAGCGTCTGTGATAGACGCCATGATTCTCGGCAATGCAGCTTCGCGCTGGCAGGATTCCCAGAAGGCGACGTTTTGCCGGACGCTACCATCAGCGAGATGCGCAGAGAATTTACCACCTGCAATGTGAACGTCAAGATCTCTCCAGCATCAGAGACGCCGAATGCATTGAAGTGCTGGTGCTGTGAATAATCTTCTAGAAAAGATTGGGTGACAGCCTCCTGAACATAAATTATTTGAGGAGGAAGCGAATGGTCGTTGCCATTGTTTGAGAAGCGAGACACGCCGTGGTATCGAAGATACCACTTCTTAGGCTCCTAGCCTTTGTAAAGGGTAGGGTGACAGCCTCCTGCAGTTCCCGCTCGAAGAGCAGTACCATGCAGGACGTTGACCTGCTTAACTTCCGGGTTCGGAATGAGACCGGGTGGACCAAGTCACTATTGCCGTCAAAGAGGAGGAATCATCATCCCTTTAAAAACATAACGGAAATCTATTTATTTACCATATTGAAAATAATTAATCTGCATAATCTTTTTAAACAAACGCACTCTCGCCAAAGCCAGGTGAACCATTATGAACATTGCAGTGATCGGAACAGGGTATGTCGGCTTGACCGTGGGCACATGCCTGGCGAACCTCGGGAACAACGTTATCTGTGTAGATATCGATAAAGAGAAGATTGCCCAGCTCAACAAAGGCATCATCCCCATCTATGAGCCTGGACTCGGCGACCTTGTCGAGATCAATGTCAAGGAAAAACGCCTTTTCTTCATCACCTCAACAAAGGAAGCAGTGCAGAAATCTGACATCATCTTCATCGCCGTCGGCACCCCGAGCAGGGAAGACGGCTCAGTCGACATGTGCTATGTCAAACAAGTCGCGAAGGACATCGGTGCAGCCATCAACGGCTACAAGGTCATTGTGGACAAGAGCACAGTGCCCGTAGGGACCGCAGATGAAGTCAAGAAGATCATCAAGGAGGCGAACGGAGAACACGAATTTGACATGGTCTCCAACCCTGAGTTCCTCAGGGAAGGCCAAGCCATTAATGATTTCATGGTCCCTGACAGGGTCGTCATCGGCGTCGAAAGCAAGAAAGCAGAAGAAAAGATGCTCCAGCTCTACAACGCGATCGAAAGGACCGGTCATCCGATCCTTATCACAGACATCAAAAGCGCTGAGATCATCAAGTACGCATCGAATGCATTTCTTGCAGCAAAAATCTCCTTCATGAACGAGCTCTCATGTCTCTGCGAGAAAGCCGGGGGGGACATAAAAATCATCTCCCGGGGCATCGGCCTCGACTCGAGGATCGGCCCGAGATTCCTGCAGGCAGGCATCGGCTACGGCGGGAGCTGTTTTCCCAAAGATGTCAAAGCATTATCACACACGCTGAAAGACAACAATTGCGATTCGATGTTGGTCGACGCCATTGAAGCGGTCAACATGAAGCAGAAGGCATCCATGCTTCCGAGACTGCAGTCCTTCATCCCTGACCTAAAAGGCAAGAGGATTGCGCTTTGGGGATTGGCATTCAAGCCCAAGACAGACGATCTCAGGGATGCACCATCCCTAGTCATAATAGATCAGCTGAAAAAAGTTGGTGCAGAGATCATTGCCTTCGATCCCAGGGCAATGAACCGTGCAAAGACCTTCATCAAAGGCATCACCTATGCTGACAACGCCCTCCACGCAGCGGAGAAGGCAGATGCCTTGCTCATAGTCACTGAATGGGATGAGTTCCGCCAAGTTGATATGAAGAAGGTCAAGGAGTCAATGGCCTCCCCCATCATCATCGACGGAAGGAATATCTACGACCCAGAGGAGATGAGACACCTGGGCTTTGAATACAAGAGCGTCGGGAGGAATCATTCATGAGGATCCTCGTCACCGGCGGCGCAGGCTTCATCGGCTCGCACCTATGCGAATTCCTGCTCAAGGAAGGCCATGGGGTCATCGCCATGGACAATTTCATCACCGGTTCGAAAAAGAACATCGAGCATCTGAAGGAACACGAGAACTTCTCTTTCAAGCATCATGATGTCTCCACTTTTATTCCCCTCGAAGGGAAGATCGACGCTGTCTTCCATCTCGCAAGCCCCGCATCACCTATCGACTATCAGCAGATCCCCATTCAGACCTTGAAGGTAGGTGCATTAGGAACGCACAACGCTCTCGGTGTGGCAAAATCAAAGGACGCCAGATTCCTCCTCGCCTCGACATCAGAAGTCTATGGAGACCCGCTGGTCCATCCCCAGCCGGAGAGCTATTGGGGCAATGTCAACCCTGTCGGAGTCCGAGGCTGCTACGACGAAGCAAAACGTTTCGCCGAAGCGATCACCATGGCCTATCACCGTGTCCATAAGATCGACACCAAGATTGCGCGGATCTTCAACACCTTCGGCCCGAGAAACCGCGCAGATGACGGCCGTGTCGTCCCGACATTCATCAATCAAGCCATCAGAGACCAACCGCTCACCGTATTCGGTGACGGCACCCAGACAAGATCATTCTGCTATGTCGATGACCTCGTGAAAGGGCTTTGGAAACTGCTCAACAGCGAGACGAACGACCCAGTCAACCTCGGCAATCCAAAGGAGATGACAGTCTCGGAATTCGCAAAGAAAATCCTGGCATTGACTGGATCAACGAGTGAGATCATCTTCAAGGATCTCCCCATTGACGATCCTAAGGTGAGGCAGCCAGACATCACCCAGGCGAAGAGACTCCTTAACTGGGAACCAGAAATCCCTGTTGATGAAGGCTTGAGGAAGACGATTGACTATTTCAAATCAATATCTTAAATGCTCATTATTGAACTGAATCGTCCTTCCTTCAATGTTTTCAACACATCTTCTGGCTTAAAGACCCTTCCATTCATGCAGATGTAGATCCCTGGAGGGAGTTCATTGACCTTTGCAAGGGAATATCCTAGATTGAAACCCGCATCCGAGGGTGAAAATCCCACGAGGGGCACCATTGATCCAGTTAAGATAATGACTTTATCATTTTTGGGGAGGTGAGCTTTCAGGAACCTTCCAGTCTCAGGCATGGTATAAGTACCATGGGTGATAATGACTTTTTTGTGTGGGCTTTTCTTGATGCATTTCAGGATTTTCAAAATGTCTTTCTTCCCCATGCTCCGGCTATCTTTCATGCAGATTTCAGTGCAGGTATGTGGTTGAAAAAGCTGTAATTGTTTCAGGAAAAACGGGATCTGGGAAGATTTGTAAGGTGTCGCTGTATCTTTTGGACCATCCCAAAAGCTGTCAATAGTGCCGCCGGTAAAGATGAAATGAACTTTCTGAGACATATTCCTTTCTTCTCCATTTTAGTATAAATACTTATCGCTCAGCATTTCCATAAGATGCTTTTATTAAGGAGTCTTTCTCCTTGAATTATATGAAGCTCAAGCAGTTCCTCTGGCTCATCGGCATCGTCATACTTGCAGTATTATTCCTCAAGCTGGATCTTTCTTCGATGGCCAAGATCATTTCAGGCATTTCATGGCAATACTTCCTTTTAGCAATCCTCACCATACCCTTCATCGCCCTCCTGAGAGGCTACCGCTATCAGCTCACCATAAAAGCCGTTTCCTTATCCTATCCCCTCAAGAACTCAGTCCACGACTACCTCCTCGGCATGGGTGTCGGAGCTCTAACGCCAGGGAGGATCGGCAACTTCATCCGCGTCCCCATCCTGAAGAAGGCGGTGAAGACAACGACTGAAAGAGCCCTCGTCGCCGTGTTCATGGACAACATCCTCGACATCCTCCTCCTCTCCTTTGTCGGCGGCATCGGCATCATCATCCTCTTCATCAAATGGCAAGTCGCCCTCCTCTCCTTAGAGTGGCTCATCACTGGACTTTTTTTATTCCTCCTCGCATTATTCTCTTATCTCTTCCGCGCATCGCTCTTCCGTAGATTTGAGCATATCCTCGAGAAAGCAACAATCATCATCCCGCAGAAATACCGATCAGGACTAAAGGGGAGAGTCAAGGAACTCCATCAGATGTTCAAGGAGATGGAAAAACACATAGCGGCCATTGCATGGGCATTCATCGTCAACCTGATGAACTGGGTCTTTGTAACTCTCGCAGGATTCTTCATCGCCAGATCACTCGGCTTAGACATCACCGTATTGTTCGTCTTCGCAGTCATCTCCATCTCAGCATTCGTAGCAGCACTGCCGATCTCAATCTTCGGATTAGGAACACGAGAGGCAACAATCATCGCAATCTTCTCGCTGGTTGAAATCCCTGCAGAATTCGGGCTAGCATTCTCCCTTCTCGTCGCATTGATCACAGCGTGGTCTTTGGCATTCTTAGGAGCGCTGACATTACTTAAGAAATCCTAGCCATTCTTCCCATACACGCTCTTGAAGAACGCCACGCCATTCTTGAACGCGGCCTTCACGCCGGCGCGTTTCATATTATACGCGATGATATGCGGCCGAAGATAGAACTGCCGATACGCCCATTTCTGCAGTTCAATCAGATCC
>JBDRLS010000091.1:0-16500 GCA_043812875.1 Nanobdellota archaeon | reverse complement strand
TCTCCTAAAAAGCTTATGTTTTTCCTGCCAAAAAGCATTTAAAGATAGCATATTTGCCACAATCAATGACATCCGAGGCTCGTGAGGAAATAAGAAAACATCTCTCACAGATAGCTGCATCGAGGACACAGGAATTCATTCCAGGGAAGACCACGATCAATTATGCAGGCGCTACCTATGACAGCAATGAAATGATCGCATTTGTCGACTCGTTCTTGGATGGATGGTTCGGCATTGGCAGGAGCGCTGACTGCTTTGAACAAGAGCTCGCCAAGGCAATAACCGCAAAAACAGCTGTCCTGACGAATTCAGGGTCCTCCGCAAACCTCCTCGCCGTTGCAGCGTTATGCTCCCCTCATTATCATAATCGACTCAAGCAAGGCGATGAGCTCATCACCACAGCAATGGCTTTTCCGACAACAGTGAATCCTGCAATCCTCTACGGCCTCACACCAGTCTTTGTCGATGCAATGCCCGGGACATACAATCCTAACATTGAAGATATCAAGTCAGCAATCACTCCAAGAACAAAGGCCATCATGCTTGCGCACACATTGGGGAATCCGAATGAGATGGACAAGCTCATGAAGCTTGCCGACGACAACAACCTTGTGGTGATTGAGGACTGCTGTGATGCCCTCGGTTCGACCTATGATGGAAAGCACACCGGCAGCTTCGGTGTGATGTCGACCTACAGCTTCTATGTCGCTCATCATATCACCATGGGCGAAGGAGGGGCAGTAGCGTGCAATAGCAGGATACTTGACGGCATCATCCGTTCGCTCAGGGAATGGGGGCGGTCATGCGTCTGTAAATGGGATGAAGAAAGTCCCAATGGCCACTGTGGAAAACGCTTTGCCCACAAGGTCGATGGCGTAACCTATGATCATCGATACACCTATTCCCACATCGGCTATAATCTCAAACCCTTGGAGTTCCAGGCTGCATTCGGCGTCAAGCAATTGGAACGGCTTCCGTTCATAACAAGGCGCCGCAAGGAGAACTTTACCGCATTCAACAACGGATTGAAGCAATATGCTGATGTCTTCATCCTCCCCAAGACCCTGCCGAAGAGCGATCCCTCTTGGTTCGGCTACCCGTTGACAGTCAAAGACGACGCTCCATTCACACGAGGGGAGATCATGCAGCATCTTGCAGAGAAGCTCATCCAGACACGGGTCCTCTTCGCAGGTAACATAACCCGCCACAAACCCTACAAGGACATCAACCGAAGAATCATTGGGGATCTTGAGGGCGCAGACCACATCATGCGCGGCAGCTTTTTCCTGGGATGCTATCCCGGCATCACCACTGACATGATCACTTATATACTAAAAACAATCACTGAGTTCATGGAGGAGAAGACATGATCCCTATCTTTCGCCCATCAGTCGGCCAAGAAGAGCTCGATGCCATTGCTGAAACATTCAAATCAGGGTGGATCGGCCTCGGCCCGAAGACAAAAGAATTCGAAGAGGCATTCGCCAAGTACATCGGCACAAAATACGCCTTGGGCATGAATTCTGCCACTGCAGCCTTGCATCTCGCGCTTGCAGCGCACAATATCACCTCAGGAGAGGTCATCGTGCCCACGCTTACCTTTGTTTCCACTGCACATGCAGCGAAATACAATAATGCAGATGTCGTCTTCGCAGATGCTGATCCCGAGACATTGTGCATAAACATCGAGGATATCAAGAAGAAGATCACCCCGAACACAAAAGCAATACTTCCCGTGCATCTCGCTGGTCATCCCTGCGACATGGACCTCATCAATGAGATTGCAGAAGAGAAAGATATCATTGTCATCGAGGATGCGGCAAACGCCACTGGCGCCAAATACAAAGGGAAAAGATGTGGTGCTCTTGCGAAGGCCGGCTGTTTCTCATTCCATGCCATCAAGAACATGACCACCGGAGAGGGTGGCATGGTGACCACGGATGATGAAGACATCTACAAACGCCTCATGAGACTCCGCTGGGTCGGCATCAACAAAGACACCTGGGCGAGGCAATATACTGATGCAAATTATTCATGGTATTATGAGGTTACCGAGCTCGGCTGGAAATATCACCTGAGCGATATCCCTGCAAGCATGGGCCTCGTCCAGCTGAAAAAATGCGATGCCCTAAACCAGGCAAGACGAAATATTGTCAAGCAGTACAATGAATCTTTCAAGGATCTCGATTGGATCAAAGTTCCCGTCGAGCAAGGTGACATCGAGCACGCGTACTGGCTCTATTCCATGCGCGTTCCCGCAAAGAAGCGCAATGATCTTGTTGCTCATCTCGCAAAGAATGAGATCGCCTCCAGTGTCCATTTCATGCCCGTGCATCTCCACCCATACTATAAATCTCTGGGGACCGCTGATGTTCCTATCGCAGAGCGGGAATGGCAGCGCATGATAACTCTGCCGTTGTTCCCTTCCATGACCCAAGAAGAGATCGCGACAGTCATCAAGACGGTGAAGTCCTTTGACCCGGACTAAGGACGTGAAAGCATTCTACAACGAGAAGGCATCCACTTTCAAGGATCGCTACACCAATGCGAAAGGCATCTATCTTAAGGCTGCAGAGGATGATATCATCCATTCCCTTGTGGATTTCAAAGACAAAACTGTTCTCGAACTCGGCATGGGTGCTGGCCGTTTTCTCGATGAAGTATCCAAGGTCGCAAAGAAAGTCATCGGCATCGACATCTCAGAGAACATGGTTGATCTTGCCAAGAAACGCAATAATGATGTCACCTTGCAGGTCATGGACGCGACCAAGATGACGTTCAAGGACAATGCTTTCGACATCGCCTATTCCATGGGCATGTTTGAATATGTGGAAAACCTAAGCCCCTTCCTGAGAGAAGTGCACCGAGTCCTGAAACCCGGCGGTCTATTTGTCTTCAACTGTTTCAATGACACTCCCCAGACCAGGATCTTCCGCTCCTTGCTCAAGCACTTCCCCTCCATCGGCGACGGCTTTCCTAACATGACCATCCACACAATCTCATCAATCAGGAAATCAGCGAGAAAGAACGGCTTTCGCATCAAGACCTGGGAAGGTTCCTTGTTCATCCCCTCAAACCTCGCCAGCGCAATGGGGCACAAAGGCTTAGGAAAGATCTATCTCAATCTCTGCATCTCTATGAACCGTGGGTTGAACAGCAATCTCACAAGATCCCTTGCCCCGGAACTCTTTATCGTGCTCGAGAAGCCATGAACCGTTTCTGACGAAACCCTAGTCTGTGCAGACCGAACAGCAGCGTCATAAGGAATATCCTTGCGCCGTACTTGACGCTCTGCCAGAACTTGATGGAAGACATCTCTTTCAGATATCGTGTTGGGATAGGCACTTCAACAATCCTCAAACGAAGAGCCACACACTGGATGATTGCCTCTTCATCAAAAGTATACCCGTCAGAATTCCTCTTGAAAGGGATCTTGATCAAGGCCTTTCGGCTATAAGCGATATAACCTGTTGCTGCATCGCTCAATCGCGTCCCCAGGAATGCATTGAAAAACCAGGTGAGCAGCTTATTCCCTGTCTGCTTGTAGGAAGGCATTCCCCCTTTCTTCGCCCCGCCCTTGACAGCCATCCGCGACCCATACACCACATCAGCCCTTCCTTCTTTCAGCGGTTGGATCAACTTGGACATCTTTTTTGGGTCATACTGGTAATCTGGATGGAGCATGACAATGATATCTCCCGAAGCTTTGAGGGCCTCAGTATAGCAGGTCTTCTGGTTGCCACCATACCCTCGATTTCGCTTGTGCTGGAACACCTTGATGCCGAGTTCTTTGGCAATCTCAACAGTGTTATCCTTGCTGCAATCATCCGTCAATATGATCTCATCGACCTCTTTCTTAGGGATTTCATTATAGGTCCATCTAAGTGTTTTTGCAGAATTATATGCCGGCATGACGACGACAACTTTCATAAAAGGGGCATCCCGAGAAAGCTATTTAAATCTTCTTGTTTTATCTTATGTTCATGAAACTCTGGCTCATAGCAATCATCATCCTCGGGATTGTCCTTCGTATAGCTTTTCTTGGCCAAGAATCCCTCTGGATGGACGAAACCTACTCCCTTGTCTGCAGTTCACAGAGCGGCGACGCATTCTTCACCTGCCTTACCACAGCCCAGTCCCAGCCACCTCTCTACTTTATCCTTCTCTCAGGATGGATCTCTCTTTTTGGGGAAAGCGAGGAGGCACTCCGCTCTCTTTCAGTGATCTTCAGCATTGCAGCACTCCCCTTCATCTATCTCCTCGCAAGACACTGGTTCAAAAAGAAGACCGCATCCCTCGCGCTTGTATTCGGTTCCATCACCTTCATCCAGATATTCTATGCGCAAGAAGCCCGGCCTTATGCTCTTTTCATGTGCCTCACGGTCCTCACCACATACGTGTTGATGAAACTCTTCTCGAACAACCGCCATTGGCCCATGTATCTTGCGTCGATGATCCTGTTGGTCTACACGCATTATTTTGCATGGTTCGTGGTGGCATTCCACATGATACTTGCATTCCTCTCAAAGAAACGAATGCCTTTCATCATGATCTCTCTCGCTTTCCTCTCATATCTCCCCTGGCTTCCGACAATGGCTCGCGGCATCTGGTTTGACTCCCGAGTCATGCTCGGAGCATTGACGACGAAGTTCGGCCTTCCCGCCGTATTGGCTTCCACCTTATTCTTCGGCATCCCTCTTTTTTCAGGCATTTCCATTGCTGGAATTATCTGGATCAATAGAACTAGGCTTACATCAGATTTGCTCACGAAGTCCTACCCTCAGTTCCGCTCGCTGCCGTTCATTTTCATCATCCTCCATCTCAGCCTTCTCCCGTTTATCATCCATCCCCTCTTCCTGACAAGATACCTCTTTTTCCTCTCTCCCTTTGTCGCCATCATCATGGCAAAACTCCTCGTCGACAGCGGCAAAAGACCCATGGTCATCGGCTCAGTCATCATTGTTATCATCAGCCTCGGCGCAATCGGATATTATTATGCCATCCCTTCCAAAGAAGAATGGAGTGCGGTTGCAGATGCCATTCCAGATGGGGAAAAGGTCATCATCAATGACGCTGATCTCAGGCATGCCTTGCACTATTATGACCCCTCTCTCGATGTTCTTCCTGTCGGCGTCGGCATCAATGAAGGCTACAGCATCCCCCGAGTGTACGACAAAGCAGAGGACGAGAAACGGATCACTGAATTCATTGCAGATGAACCGCAGATTTTCCTCATCCACTCACATCACTACCGCGCTGAAGACCTTGTGCCCCCCCTCCTCTCAGATTTCACCTTGGCGGAGACAACCCATTATCAAGGAATCACTCTCTATAAATACCTTAACGGGTAGCCACGAAACCTTTTTATAGCCACTCCCGTCCTACTCGGCTATGGGTGTAAGCATCATAACTGTCTTCCTGTATGTGCTCTATGGGTATGGTATTGGTTCAGGAATATCAAAGTTCCTCCCCATGTCGAAGGAGCCGGTCGAACAGCACCTCATGCGCTTCGGCATCGGATTAGGAGTCATACCCTTTATCGCCATGCTTCTCAACCTTCTTCATATCCCGCTCCATTTCACCATCTTTCTCGTACTCGCCATTCTTGGCATCATCCTCAACTACAAGGCCCTAATCAAGATTCAGCAGCACCCCTCATTGTTCGCCGTGGGCGCTTTCATCCTGTTCTTCTTCTCATTATTCATCTACACGACAGGTGCGTTCTCCTATCCCTATCTCGAGGATGATGATCCATGGGCCATCGCAAAGACCGTTGCCTATGTTGCCCAGGAAAAGACAGGGTTTGTCGATGAAGGAGTTTTTGTCTCCAATTACATCGATCCCTATCCTCCTGCATATTTCATGTTCCTTGGATTGCTCTATCAGACCTCTCCTGATCTGCAGTGGACCCTCAAGTTCTTCAATGCACTGACGATATCCCTCGCCATCCTCTTCTTCTTTTTCCTCGTACGCATTCTTTTGCAGAGCAGCAAGAAGGCATTCTATGCAACGCTCGTCTTGGCCATGGTCCCTGCATTCCTCTCCCACTTCATCTGGGCAATTGCATTCACTCTTCCATTGTTCATGATTGCCATGTACTGCTTCCTCACAGGGAACAAGAGATGGTATCTCATCGGTGCGATAGTGTTCGCAGGCATCATCATGACCCATCCTTCCACCGGCCCGATACTCGGCATCCTCATCGCTTCATACTGGGGGGTGAAAGCCCTTGTTAAGAAACCCGATCCCTGGTTAGCTGCCGCAGGCATCACCGCCGTCATCCTCTCAATGATCTGGTGGATGCCCATAATGATCGACTGGGGCGGCCCATCTGGCATCCTCGAGCATTTCGGGGGAGCATCTGCAGACAATCTCAAAGGGAGTGCGACAAGGGTCTACACCTTCAAGGATTTCTTTGTCGCAACCCCTGGAAATCTCATCAACAATCCCATCGGCTTCGGCATCATCCCCATGATCCTCATGCTTATCGGCCTGATCTATACGATCATCACCAAGAAGAAGCTCTGGCAATGGGTCATCCTTGCTTGGTTTGTGTTCACCTTCCTTGCAGTGAACGGGGAGCGCATCGGCGTTGCCTTCTTTTCCTTCCGCATGTGGATGATCTTGGCATTGCCATTCTCCATCCTCGCTGCTGAAGGGATGCATATCCTCATCTCATCAGTGAAAAGATTCAACCGCCTCCTCCCCATCGCAGCCTTCATCCTCCTCCTCGTCGGCATCTGGGGCACTGCAGGCTACTACAAATATCGCGTCAACACAGATCCCTGGCCCTCTGGCGGCTGGCTCGGTCCCAGTCCTGGGTCTCTTCAAGCATTGATGTTCATGAAAGACAATTTCCCAGCGGACACAAAAGTGTTCGAAGCATCCATGGAATTCATCTATGGGGTGAATATGCAGAGCTGTGACTGGTGCGAGGATGAATCTCATCTGAAAGAGAACTTCCACACACTCCCCGTCGAAGAGATATACTCGATCCTCAAGAGAAACGGCTATGAATATCTCTTCTTCGACGGATCATTATATGCTAAATGGAATGATCCTGAAGAGACGACCACGAGACTGAATGAGATTGCCCAAGGTCCCTTTGACCCGGTCTACCAATCTCAGCTCCAAGGACAGCCGACACCAGACATGATCTTCCGGGTGAGATGATGAAACACAAGCTGCTTCTCAGCATTCTCCTCTTGGCGCTCCTCCTCCGCTTGAATGGCATCTTCACCGAGCCCCTCTACATGGACGAGGCCTTCAGCATACGCGTTGCAGACTCGCCGAGCGAGGCCTTCTACGGCTCCTTCTCAAGCGAAGAACACCCTCCATTCTTCAATGTCCTTCTTTCATTCTGGAAGATGCTTGCAGGGAACACTATCTGGGGATTGAGGCTCTTGAGCGTCCTCGCCGGTGTCGGCGCAGTGCTCTTCGGCTATCTCACAGTGAAACAGCTCCTCCCCGAGAAAGTGGCATTCCTCACTGCATTCATGCTCGCCATCGCCGCTGAGCATGTCAAGATGTCCCAACAAGTGCGCCCATACATGCTCATCACCTTCCTCATGTTCGCCTCCCTCTATTATTTCCTGAGGGCGATGAAGACGAATGAAAAAAGGCATTGGACCGGTTATATCATCTTCACTGTGCTCTCCGGTTACACAGTCCATTTCTCCGTCCTCCTGATGGTGACCCTTCTCGGTCTGGCATTATACATGCGTAGTGATTTCAAGTCATTCAAGGGCTTCCTGATCGCGGAGGCCATCACAGTACTGCTCCTCATCCCGAATCTCTTCATTGCATGGCATCAGCTCAACTATCTTACTTTCATGCAGCAGTTCGGTCCTGCAGTCCACCCCCTCTGGCAGTGGCTTATCCTCCCGTACAATATCTTCGCGTTCCTCTTCGGCACCAATAACCCCTTCCTGAAAGATTTCACAATAAACATGGCGTGGCTCCCCCTCCTCCTCATCTCCCTCGCAGCATTCGCATTCTTCTTCATCCGAGGCCTCACCATGCGGAAGAAGCCCCTTGTCTTTTTCCTCGCGACAGTCATCCTTCCCTTCATCCTCATCTGGCTTCCCTCTTTTTTCACCTACATGCAGATCGAGCCCAAGCGCTTTCTCTTCATCTCCCTCGGGCTTTACGCAATGATCGCTTACGGCATCCTCTCCTTGAAGAGATTGAGATGGACCGCAATATCACTTGCAGCAATCCTGCTCATCATACCGCTCATCTCATTCTATCAATTCTCCTACATCGACTGGCCTGCGCTCACAAGGTCCATAGAAGCTCATGAACAGCCTGGAGATGTCATCGGAGTAAGCTTGAATGGCATCACTCTTGTGCTGGATCACTATTACCACGGCCCCTCTCCCGTGGTCGGGATACCACAAGAATATCTCACCGAGGAGCAGCTCACCTCATTCAAGAGAAACACGCATATCGGCCATATCATCCAAGAGGGAAATTTCGAGCATCTTTTCACCACCTCCTTCCAGGGCAAGGGAAGGCTATGGCTTGTGTCGAGCCGCGCCGAGGCGGGCGACCCTCAAGGAGTGCTTAGCGATTATCTCACAGACCATTACACACTCATCGATCATCAATCTTTTTCAGAAGGCAGGGCTGAGCTCTTTCTGTATGACCTAAGAAACTGACACCGTCTTTGTCGTGAGGAGCAGTGGATATGCAGAATTTCCTGCAATAGGATTTCCTTTCTCGTCCTCTATAACAAGGCCGAGACAATAGTTCCCCGCGCCGATCAAGACAGGACTGGTGGAAACAAGCTTTGTCGGCGCCCCCTCTTTTGTGATAAGCGTACTCATGCTATTACAATCGCGTCCATACAGCACCCGAGCAACAACAGAGGCTTCGACAATGGTTGAGCCATCACTATTGAATTCTGGCAGCCGTATGCTGAACGAATACAACCCACTTTGCTCAAGGTCTGGTCCATTGAACAATCCTGCTTTCCCTGGCGGAAGATCATCCTCGGATGCAGCACTGACGATTTTTATCTTTGACTGCACATTATCTATCTCATTCCCATCAGCATCGACTGCAGTGATGCCAAGATGATACACTGCATCGTCTCGCGGAACACCAACTGCTGTATAAAGCCTATCCCCAACTCGATACAGTCCGCCCTCTAAGATAGGCACCTTCACCTCTTTGTTATCCTGATCAGTCACTGTGAAAACACATGGCTTCCCAAGCTCCTCAAAGATGCATTCATCGCCTATTGTTTTTCCAAGAGGGACAATGCTCGCTTTCAGTAGCTCGACCATCTCCACTGCCTCAATATCCCCTGTCGGACTCTCGCTAAAATCCTCCTCAGCGACATACACCTTATACAAAGCGATATCATCTTCAGGACTTTCTGTCCAGCTCACCAACAGCAGCCGCTCCGCTCTAGGGAAATCAACAGCCTCGGTGCTCAGAACAGGAGAAGGAGGTACAATATCTGGAAAATATGCAGCAAAAGGGATCTGCAATTGCTCCTCATAAGAATAGTCCTCCAATGGATCATAGTGCGATGTCGAGATATCCATTTTTGCACAGAACCTTCTCCAGCGGTGCCTCACGGTGCATTCCCGTAACATATCAGCTTCCTGGCCGGTCACCAACCTATTATCATCCTTGAAGAACAGCAGCTGCTCTCCTTGGCCCAGTGTCGTGGAAAGTGGCGCAGGAATACTCGATGTTCTAAACACCTTTCCTTGTTCATCTTTGACATGGAGGATCCCCGCAGTATCATCAGGAACGATCTCAAGCTCTTCATATTCAAAGGTCGGCGCTGTGGCAGTGCAATAACAGTCAGCATCTGCGCTCAGGACACAATCAGCAATGCGCTCAGCAAAATCATTCAACCATTCCTCCTCTCCATTTTCACATGCCTCTCCGGGAAGCAAGAACAGTCCGTCATCAATCGCGCCAAGTACGGGTTCTGCATTGCTCAATCCCTTCTGCACACACTGGTCCAGGCTTCCGCTGCACATCGAAACATCATCCATGAACGCATGGATTGCATCAAGCAGTCCGCTAATATGAGCAGGCTCAAAGTCCAGTTCAGTCTCAAAGCTTGGCTGCAGGGAAATGCTCACACCGGTATCATCGACACAGCTCTCTCCAGTCCAGACACAATCATGGCCGCATGGATCGATATTGCAGTAGGGAAGAAGATAATCATTGCAGCTTCCTCGGCACTCGCCGCATCCCACAAATCTCCCATTTTCGAACAATGGCACTTCATTATCCCGGCTTAAACAGGCTTGCTCCTCAGAGGGAAGCGCATCGATCGCCTGCTGTCTCCTTTTCTCAGATAAGGGGCTGTGGATCTTGCCTAGCGGCACACCGAGGACCTGCTTGCCTACGATGCTCACTTCATAACCAGGATCGCCGAAGGAGAGCGCTTCCACATATCTGGATGCGTATCCTTCGATATGCCTGCTCAATGCCTGCCATGGCTTATGTGGGAAGCATCCTTTCCGTACGCGATCCTGCCAGATGGCCGATCCAGCATACGTTCCGCAAGGAGGCTCCACGAACAATCCGGAACTCCCCCAGTCATATATGCCATAGGCCACCGCCAGCTCCCCTGAGGTCTTGATGTACGGCGTCAACAGCTGCATGCTGCGGTCTTGCTGGAGCATCTCTCCCTGGATCTCTCCAATGCCTTTTTTTATGCTGACTCTCTCTTTCACGAGCTGGATGCCTGTCATGACCAGGAGGATGATCACCACCATGACGAACAGCGGAGCGAACCATTGGGCCTTTTTGCTTACCATATCTCCACCTCGACACGCAGCGGCCGCAGCTCCTTTCGGTACATCCTCGGAAGAAGGATATCCGCATCAAGCCTTTTCCCGAGGCAGGATCCTTCCTCTTCAACGCTGTCAGTCCCCTCGATAGTGATGCGCCAGCACACCGGCTTGCTGAACATGCTCTCAAGCACACCATTGATGAACCGGCTCGCCTCTCCATAGTCCTTCTGTCCGTCATATTCTCGGGCGAGATGCACGGCCAATGACTCCCCCCTGAACTCCTGCTGGAAAAGGATGATGGCCTGTCCGTTGCTGTCAAGATCGCCGAATGTGTCCTTGATCCTCTCCCCCCTATGGTTGCTCTCTGCATTCAGGAAGAAGAAGAACACGAAGAAGATAAGTGTTATAATGCCAAAGGAAACAAACAACGCAATCTCAAACTGGCCGCGTTTCATACCGTGAACACCCCGGTGATGATGAGCCTCCCTGTCTCCTGTGAAGGGCCGTCAATGACACGCACGGGAACTTCGATGATCCTTTTCTCGAATTGCTTCGCCCAGGTCAATGGCAGATATTTGTCATAATAATATCTATTGATGTATATCGGGTCGCCAAGCGTAGATCCTTGACCATCGACCAGCTCAATCAGTATCCCCATCTGGGACGGGATGCTGAGCTCATCAAGCCGCTCAGGCACGAAGGTGGCGATATTGATGGTGAGATAGTTAATGCCCATGCTGTCCGTCTGTGTTTCAGAAAGCAGCGGAGGAATGCTTGCCAGCGCTATCTCTTGTGCAGTCTGGTAGGTCTCGATGAACTTGGCACGGTACATGTTGATGAACAGCCCGACGCCGAAGACGACAGAGACGACAAGGATGATGCGGACGATCCAATAGATGAGTTCATCAGCCCTCACTGAAAAACACCTCTAAACCCTCATAAACTGCTTTAGCTAGCGCACTGTCAGTAAGAACAATGTTGAGCCTGTCTTCCGGCATCTCAACCACGACATACACACCGATATTCGTTGACCCGAGCACTATCCGGGGATCATCTTCCTCAAGCTGTTCCAGGTTAAGAGGAATGACAGACACTCCGCTTATCTCAGGGTGTTCACTGATGGCGCTGACGACATGGCATGCGAGGCTCTGGCGCTCTAATGCGATCATTGATCCTGATGAAGGAAGAGGATCTGCGCGAATATATGCTTTGATGATGTTCCTCTCCCCCTGCTGTCCTGCGATGCTCAACCCGTAGGTGTATGCGCTCATGCTTGTTTTCCGTTCTTGGAGTGTTGGGGTGTCTTCACCACGCAGCTGCCTCGTCGCATCGATGCCTCCCTCAACCTGGTTGCTGATGCGCAATGCCAATGTCTTCAGGGGGATGCCCTCATCAGGATCAAGAATAAGTTCTTTGATGTCCCCTTGTGCGCGAGTCGCACCGCAAGGGAGCCGGTTCAATGAAGAATATCCTAGACCCATCATGTTCCCATTTCGGTAGAGCTGGATGTTCTGGGGTTTTTCGAGCTTTTCAGTCTTGATGGCCAACTGACGAGGATTGCTTATGGGGAAACCTGTGAGTTCTTTCCCCTCCAAGAAGAAAAGGATCTTATCCTCGGTAAGCTCAACATCATATTGGTGTGTATCATAAGGATACATGAGCGCCATGTCTGTTATTCCTGCCTGGAGGGCAGAAGTGGCATAGGCGATATCCCTTGAATAGAACTGGGCGAGAAGCACATCGCTATCACCCAAGTGAGTGATCTTTTCTCCAACACCAAAAAGGATGACCCCCACAGTGATGATCATGGCCATGATGGGCATGAGCACGTACTGGGTATATGCGCCTCTTTTCCCGAACATAGCCTATCCATCCAAAGCCACGTATAAAAAGGTTTCTGGGTAGAATTCAAGTCCGTGTCTCATCCTTGAGGCGGACAACATTATCTCCATCAGAGTCTTTCACGACACTGACCTTTACTCTTGACAGCCGACTCGTGCCTTCCAAGGTGAAAGGGAAATTCGTTGGAAAACTCGCACTTGAGACCCTTTTGCATGCAAGCATGTTGTCTTGGTGATAGAGGCAGAGCCTGCCATCCTCAATCGTGATGCTGCATTCAGTAGAGAGATCAATGGGGATGATGCTCTCAGATGATCCTTCACTCATCACCCTCATCGATCGGCGATCAATCTCATCCAGAAGCATATTATAAGGATTTAGGCATTCGTGCTTCTCAAGAAGCATGTTCCTGATGTTTGCAATAAGCGGAGTGAAAATCAGCAGAATGACGATTCCAGCGATGACAACGGTCGCAAGGGTAAACCCGCTTGCAGTCGTTACCTGGGCTTTCCTCATTATTATCCTCCAGCAGCCCCGGCAGCCTCTTTGCATGCTTCTGGATCGAGATAACAGTTTGGATCGACATTGATGGAATGCCCAAGCTTGAATATCTGGCTGACCCAGTGGGTGATCTGTTCCTTGAAGATGAAGGCAACGACGACGATGACAATGAGAGTGAGCACAGCGACCGCGATCGTTTGTAAGCTAAGATCCCCTTTTTTCATACATGCCTTTATCCTTACACGTTATTTAAATGTTGTGGAATTGTCAGCGACATGCTTCCCCATTGTTTTGTTGAAGATCATTCATTTCCAAGGAAAACTATAAAAATGGACAGTGCCTGGAAGAGGCTATGAAACGAGGGGCACTCCAGCATCATCACCGCATGACCTTCGCCTTTATCGCTCTCCTCGTCGTGATCATCATCATTTTAACCGTGCGCCTTTTTCTTCCAGAGGAGCAAAAAGAGGACAACACCGTCATCTTACCTTCAAGCGACCCTGTTGAATGGATTCAAAGTGAGGGAGAACAACAAATGATCAATGTCCCTGAGGCAACTCAATTCCAGGGCGATCTCCGCGGAGGCCACCAGCGCTATTTTGAGCGGGATGGCAGCATGTCAATCATCTATTATCATGCTGCATACTTGGGGATCTATTTTTCCACCATCTTTGAAGTGGGAGACCAGCAGCTCTTTCGCATCACCAACCAGCAGAATCCACATGACGGCATCCCTGAATTCTTCGCTGTGTTCCGACGAGAGGAGGGCCGGCCTCAGCTCTTCTTATTTGTTGATGACGATTGGAAGCGCCTTGCTGCCTCTAGGCTCTTCATTGTCTGGGGGGAGGACCTAAGGAATAAAGATATACTTCATATAAAAGAGTTTGATTTCTCAAATCAGCAGAACGGCATCTACATAGACAAGATTGACAAAGATTTGGATTGGATCACCTCCCAGAATCCCATTGTCGGAGGGGTCTTTGTCAGTGCATTCGACATGGACGGCATCTATGATGAGTCGATCATCAACGGAACCTATGTCATGGTCCGTTAATCTTAGGTGCCATCTTTCAACCCAGGATGATTCGGCCACTTGTATTCTTCATTGAGCTCATGGATTCCAGTATATGCACTCCAATCGACTAATGTCTGAATCAATCCTTTGCCAATCTGAATAATTACCGTGAGCGGAATGCCAACGACACTTACAGTCGTTGGTACCGAGATCGTACCAGCCGCTATTTCAACACCTACATTGGCAATGAATGCCATGCCAAGAAAGCCTATCTCCCCATATGTGACAATCGCTTGTTCCCCTCCATAGCAATATCCATCCAATATGATCGGATCGGTCCTGATGCAGTCAATGATCTTGTCCTCAGGATCGATGAACCAGTTCTGCCGTGAAGCTTTTGTTGATGGGCAGTATTTGATGGCCTCTTCAGGGGCAAAGGAAACACCTTCAGGGGCAAAGACCGGCGTTGCATCCTTATCCCCCTTATCCGTATACACTGGGGAGCCATCTTTGAAATTCATATATTTGATGGGCATCTTATCATCGAGCTTGCACACGCACTTATCCTTCCACACAGCCAGGTTTGCCTTGCACGGGCTGGCGAAGAACAGGCGCTGATCAGCCTGCGAAGTGACGAATTGGGTTATGACTCCTCCTTTGCGGTGGTCGCGGACAAGCGAAAGGTAATACGGCTTCACCTCGTCTGCCAAAGGATCTGTCAGCGGGAATAGTCCTGACTTCAACACACCTTCAAAGGGGGTTTTCTTGCCGATCGCATTAAAGCCGATGGGGACATATTTCTCCTCAATGCTTTCCTGGAGGAGAAGCTCTCTAGTGACAATAAAATGGGCCATTGTATAATATATCCCTTGGTCTGTGACAGGCACGACCTTTGCGATCTGTGTCCCGTGTTTTTTCCAAAGGGCATCCATGGCCTCTTTGAATGCCGGATTATTTTGGACTTGGCTTGTTATGGCCTCCCCAAATTCATTCACGATCTGCGGCGGGGGATTAATCCCCTGGACGACCTTTCCAAAATTATTTGGGACCCAGATACTTCCTGCCTTACTGCTAAATGTTTGCGCAGTTTGCTTTCCCACTCTTGAGGCGACAGCATCCGGAGCATCTTTGACCAATCTTGTGACCACGACATATGCTTCTTCCATTTTCGCAGGTGTCACCCGATGGGCAACTTTATTGAACATACTAGCAGTCCGTCTCGTCCCTTGGACTATCTTCCTCCCGAGATTCCATAGTTTTGCAGGGGTGGCTACCAACTTGCGCCCCCACGGAGTCAGTTTTGCTATTTCAGTGATTAATGGAACTCCAATATTGAAAATTGCCGCATGAGCCAAAAGGGTGGTCTCAGCCTCACTTATTTCCCAGGCCTCCTCTTCTCCATAAGGGAATGCTTCATAATACACAAGATATTTTGGGTCGCCCATGCCTGATATGTAATCTGCAAGCACTTTTTTCTCGAAATTCACATCCTGCGGAAGTTCAAACCCGCACATGGCGCAGGTGTCTATCATTGGATCGCATTTTACTTTTATGCCTCCCTCTCGTTCTTCTCCTCCTGCGCAGATGATTGAGGGATCATCAAAGGGCTTTCGTTCAAACCCCGTTAGAACATCGGCCATCAGTCTTGAAGGGTTTAGGGTGATGATGGATAGCGTGTATTCAAGATCATACTTCTGCGCAAACTCACTTGCCCCCACCAAGATGTTTTTGCTTTTTCCCCCGCTATCAACGACGCGAATGCTTTGTTCTGTCTCTCTGTTGATGGCAGTTATCGGGTCTTGGATCTTGCTGCCCAGAACAGCCATGAATCTCGCGCCTTTGTTGCTATGCAAGCCATCATCATCCTTCCTATACCATTTGCTGGTGTATTGGGGCATCGTCGCTGTGCGCCACCCGCAGAAATACACTCTAATATCGCTGTTATCCTCATCATCTGTACAATCAACAAAGGTCGGAGAATCAAAACATCCTTCTCCTAATCCGGATTTTCCATCCCCGCTAGGCTGAACCTTGCCGTCAGGGAAGTATCTCTCTTTGAGCTTGATGCCTTCTGGTGTTTCCTTGAGGAACATGATTTTCTTCGATTTGTCGACATCATGCTCAAGCGTCTCTTCCCACGGCTTGCCAACATACTTCTCTCCATATTGGCCGTAGATGCCGTTGCCATTCCTGTCGCATCCATCACCTTCTTTGAAGTCGCTGTTCCCCGGACAGGTCTCGACAGCGGGATTATCGCTCGCCCTGCCCCACACATTCAGGCCTTTGTTGTTGTTTTTAGGATTCTTTGTATCGAACGTCGATCCCTCACATATCGGTGGTGCCACCCCATCCTTATAGGTCCTTATCTCAAAGTTTGTG
>JBDRLS010000090.1:0-9094 GCA_043812875.1 Nanobdellota archaeon | reverse complement strand
CTTGAGCATTGGCTTGAAAAAAATTCAGAGGACAATGAAATCTCAATAATAGAGTTCTTTTTATTGGATGATGATACTATTTCTATTAGCTATAAAAAGAAAACTGATAAATATTCAGAAGATAAATTATCCAATACAGGTATAAAACTAGGCAGGATTAAAGATGCAGAACTATTAAACCTTCTACATAAATATAAAAAACATGATTTTAGATAGAATGATTTCTCAAGAATTTATGGAACCCAGCCAGATTTCCAGCATGAGGCAAAGGTAGCGTAGGGATAGTTTATTAAAGGAAATATCATCCTTCTAGGAAGTTTACTCTTGCGGGGGTAGCGAAGCCTGGCTAAACGCGCAGGACTTAAGCGGATAGCCCGTCTCTTCGGGTCTTATGATATCCTGTCCCTTAGTGGGTCCAAGGGTTCGAATCCCTTCCCCCGCATCCGGATTTTTTACTACTGTGAAGTGTATAATAATATTAAAAAAATAGAAAACTCGATTTACCTATCTAAAAGCCATTTCCAGACTGGTTTCACGGCGATTTTTTTTCCGTCAACCGTGAATTCATCGTCTTGGTCCAGCGTTAGAATAAGGCCCTCGCTCAGCTTGAATTCCTTCATGGCGTGTGACAGTCCGTCTATCTCCCGTTTCTTGTTCTCCTCCGTCAAGGACAGGCACGCTTGGACGGCCATGACTATCCGGTTCTTCTCCTTGACGACAAAATCGCACTCAATGGTGTCTTTGTAATAGAATATCTCTCCGTGCTTTCTCCTGAGTGCGAGGAAAACCTGGTTTTCTAAAGCTCGGCCACTGTCCTCGCTGAATCTCAGCGAATTGATGGACGAGAGTCCGGTGTCGATGGAGTATGCTTTTTTTGCATTGACTTGTTGCTTTTTTGATGAATAGCTGAAGAGCGGGATGGTGAAAACAAGATAAGCGTCTTCGAGGAAGGTGATATAGTCGATAATGGTTTGGATGGCATTGACCTCAAAGGTCTTCTTGAGGGAATTGTACGAGAATTCCTTTCCCGAATTCGTCATCACAAAATTCGCGATTTTCCGGACGAGCTGCTCGTTTTTCAGCCCGTGACGGTGCACGACGTCGCGCATGACGATGTCGCTGAAGAGCCGCTGGAGTATCTCATCGTTCTTTTGCTTGAGGTATTCTGGGAAACCGCCGTTTGCCAGGTAGGCGTTATAGGACTCCTTTCCGGCCTCCTTGTTTGTCAGGTGCAGGAATTCCTTGTACGAGAACGGGAAGAGTTCGCAGCGCAGGTTCCTACCGGTGAGCTTTGTGCCGAGCTCCCTGGATAAGAGCGAAGCGTTCGAACCGGTGATGACGACCTTCTCGTTCCTATCCACAAGATTCCTGATGTACTTTTCCCACTCCGGAACATTTTGGATCTCGTCAAAGAAATAGGTCCCTGCGTCCCCAAAGAGTTCTTTAAATACACCTTCGGCGCGGATGAAATCGCTGACATCGAAACCGGCGAGGCGCGGATCCTCCAAGTTGAGATAGTATGGCGTTTTCGTGGAACTTAACATCTGGTGGAGGAGCGTACTTTTCCCGCACCGGCGTATGCCCGTGATGATGAGAGCGAACGATCGTGTGGGCTTGACTTTTTTCAGCAGTTCCCGCTCGATTCCAGCATCTCTCTTCTTCAGCAAGTCGCTTTGGGTCTTTATCACTTCTTGAAGGATTAGTTTGGTCAGCATAACAATCCTTGACCGGAACAAGTATTTAATACTTTCTATTTTGAATAGAAACTATTTTCTATTATAAATAGAAGCTTTGTGCAAATCTCTATTGATCAACTTCCTGCGCATTAGCATGTTTGGAAAGATATCGGGCTTGAGAAGAAAATCCAATGCACATACCCCGCTGTGGTGGAAAACCGACAGGTTGAGAAACCCCGATCAATCCAGCAATCCTAAATAGCCTTATAGCCCCCCTTTCTCATAGAGTCGTAGTTATTGGTATCGATCCTTCTCGTTAGCTCTAGCCGCTTCCGGAAAAGCTCTCCTGCTGAAAAATATTTCCCGTCGTAGGTTGGAGTGTAGAAATTCCATAGTTCGGGATGCGTGTATTTGGTACTCATCGATCTGAAGGTGCCGATGGGGATGAGGTGAAAAATTCCGAATCTGAGGTTTGTCTTGCCATCAACTTCTCGGCGAATGCCAGTGTAAAAATCTTCGATGGCATCGAAGGTCATCGTATCAGCATCCGGTGGGATGATCGTTCCCAGCACTATTTGCGAAATGCCTTTTTCTGAAAGGTACTTGATGAGGGGATGCTGCCTTTTGAGGGGGACAAGTTTTGCGTATTTCTCCCGCCGTTCGACGGTTTCAACTGGAAAGTATAGGCGGAAGGCGCCTTTCCTCTGGCCATCGATAACTTCGGTCCAAAAGAGGGAATCTACAAGGTCAGTATCTATTTTCTCCCCTTCCATAAGCTTTCCTATTTCCAATCCGTTGGGGAACTCCCAAGCAAAACCTTTGTCGCGCATTTCGTGGAAGACAGACAGCAGAGATTCCCTTCCTTTGGGGGTTTGGACCGTCAGCAAGAGGTTATCATCCATAAAATCCAGCGTGCGGATTCCCGAGGTTTGATAATGGTCCAGCATCCTTTTCGCTGTTTGGAGGTCCATGGCCTCGAACCTGCTCTTGCCCACTTCGCAGAAATCGCAGCTTCTTGGACATCCTCGCGTGAGATAGGGGAAGCCTATAGGGGTCGGCACCCCATCGGGAAGAGTCGCATCATGGCTTTCTGTGTACTGAGAAAGGTATTCCAAGAAGTCGAGGGCAGGCAAAGCCTGCTTATGTAAGGGCTGCCTCTGAGGATTGATTATTCTTCTTTCAAGATTACCTAATTCCTTGGGATCAGCATCCCCCTTGAACACGAGGTCTGCGCCTTTTTGGAGGTACCACTCGGGTCTGGCAGCTGCATCGGCACCTCCAATAATCATTGTGCCTTGTGGATTGACCTTTTTCGCATATGCGATAATATCTGCGATTATGCCTGACTCAAAAGTGAAATGAGACGTGAGGCCAATTGCATCGGATTTTCTGATAGCCTCCTCTGCAGCCTCGAAGGGCGCGCCGACGCGTACTGCCTCAAGGGTATACCCTTCCCAGGGAAATTCCTTATACACTTCCTCGCGCTCAGGAGCCTGGATGCGGAGGTCCTGGATTCTTACCTCCGCATCATTCCGAAGCAGAGCGGCGACTCGCGGGAGGCTGGGAGGCATGATTCGGCGGTAGACATGGTGGAGGTAGCCGAATTCCTTTGCTCTGAGGGCTAGCCCCGGAGGCTGAATCAGAGTCACTTTCATGGGCGATTCCTCGCGACAATGACATAATCTCCTGCGAGCGAGTCATCGAACATTGATTTCGAAGGCCAGACCTTTTGTTCTACAACCACTTCAAGGTCTGCGTTCTCAAGAGTCGCCATTAACCCATAATAGTGTGTTTTCAGCTCGTACTCTCGATCAAGTCCGTACCGCATCACCCTGCAGAGAAGATCGATGCGCTCGTCCTTGATGCCCATGTCGAGCAGCTCGTTCATGCGCCGGACATAGAACTCACGAGTTGCAGCCTCATACTCACTGTCATTGTTGAAAGCCGGGATTAGGTTCTCGCAGAACACGGCGATACCATCATCCTTCAGCTGGTCGCGCACTCTCGTCAGGAAGCTGGCTTTTTTGGGGTTGTGAACGGTATGCGTGCCGTCATCCATGTGATGATAAGCCGAGCTTGCAAGGATGACGTCCACCTTGGCCTGATGGAGATATTCGGCAGCATCACGGCACAAGAAGTCGGCGTCAAGGCCGAAATATGCACCACCCATGCCGATGTGAGGTTCGATCTCATGCCGAGCGAAGTCCAAGTAAGCCTGGTCGATGTCGACCCCGATGATCTCTTGATACAGAATCGGACCCTTGAGTGGATCCCGGGCTGCCAGCAGCATCCTGGGGATTGCCATGGTGCCGCAGCAGAGGTCAAGTATAGTGATGCCCTCACATGTCCTCTCGAGATGAAGCTGGGCGAAATCCTGGATGATTCTTGCTGCAAGCTCGTATTGCGCCTGCTCACCTGGAATGTCTTCTACCTTGCCGTAGAGTTCAGGATTTCCGCGATAGGTCTTGTCGGCTGTCATTTGTTACTCAATGGTTGAGACTAATCTTGTATATTAAGAATTTACTAGTAATTTTTCTTATTAAATAACAAAATTTATATAGTAATTTGTAATTAATTTGTAATAATGCTCCATGTAAACAATACACCCCTTAATCTGGACCTAATAGACCGCAGGCTCTTGGCAACTCTCGATGAGAACGCACGCATGCCCGTATCACGCATTGCTAAAAAACTCAGGGTCAGCAGAGCAGTCATCGATTACCGCATGCATCAACTAGAGAAGTATGGCATCATCCGCGGTTATGTGGGTTTCATCGACCCGTACCTCTTCGGACTTGCTTCCTGGAAGACTTACCTCAAGTTCCAGAATCTTTCGAGCGAAAAAGAGGCGGAAGTCCTTGATCATCTTGAGAAGGTGCCAAATCTGTGGTGGGTCATCAGGACAACTGGATCCTATGATCTGATGTTTTGTGTCCTGTCAAGGAACCACTTTGAGTATTATCAAACCCTTTTTGAGTTCCAACAGCGATTTAACGATATCATTTTTGAGGTGGCGATAACCAACCATATCAATTCACGTTGGTATTCGCGCAATTACCTTAATGGGGGCTCTGGAGTTTTGGTTGGCGACGTGTTCACCACTGAGCCCAGGGTAGAACAGCTTGATACACTGGATATTGCCATCCTCAATGAGGTTGCCCATGATGCCCGGGCGAGCGTAGTTGCCATTGCCAACCGCGTTAAAACCACCGCGCGTGTAGTGTCATATCGCTTAAGGATACTGGAAAAGCAAAAGGTTGTTGTCAACTATCGCCTTAACCTTGATGTATCGAAATTCGGATATTCTTACTACAAGGTTCTTTTGTCGTTGAAGGAATTCACAAAAAAAGACATCACCGGACTTGTTGAGTTCTTCCGCCAGCAGCCAAACATCGAGAACTCGTCTCAGAGCTATGGGCCCTGGGACATCGAGTTTGAGCTGGAAGTGAAGGATCATCAGGAATTCCAGGCAGTGATGCAACAGCTCCGCCTTACCTTTCCCCGCATCATCAAGAAGTTCGAGTATGTGCAGATCGTCGAAGAGATTAGATCAGAGAATAATTTCTTGCAATATATGAAGCTTTCAACTGATAAGCCCTCAGAGTGATTTGGCAACTAAGTCGCCTGAGCGCATCGAATTGTGACGACAAATACACTACAACTTATTTAAGTCCAGTGGACATCCTTCTGCGTAAAGTATTTATGCAGGGTTCATAATCACACACAACAAGACGTGTCGAGGCGTTGCCGCATTGGATTGCTGGGTCATGCCCCTTCCCCCGCAACCTTATTCATACTGAAAACAGTTGACCCTCGTTCTCCAAGATGGATTATTTGGGAAAAGAATCATAGAATGCGTTAAGTTCCGCCATTTCAATGCAGCTATCATTATCACAGTAAGGGCCGCCTAAATCACGGTGATACAACGGGAATTTAAGATTAGAGGCTCCGCAAGCAAGACAAGCTAGAGCAGGGTCTTCCTTGATATCGCTTTTGACCAATGCTTCCAAGGCCGCTATCAGCTCTGGAGGGAAAAGAAATCTATTTTGACTGTCTTGTGTTGGTTGTTTATCAGCCATAAGCGTGAGAAGGCTAGAAAATATAAAAAAGTATCGCTATGCAAAAAATCTCCTTCATTCAAAATCCTTATCTCGGAAAGAATACAAATCTTAAATACTATTTCTCCAAACCTCTTCTTGATACAGGAAAAAGATCCATTATTGGCCAAGGTGCAGGAACGAGTAGATAAGCTTGTCAACCTGATTAATATTAAACGTGAGCTTCTGAATTTTGGCCTGGAAGGGGAATTCGCAGGGCAACGCATACAAACCCCTCAAGGATTTACAGACGTATGGAATGATGGAGAAGAGTTTGCATTCAAGCGACCGGGGTCAGATGACCGGAAAGCGCTTGATATCATAGTCGATAATGCCGAAGGAGCATATATTGTCAAGGTGGATTCCAATCCATATGATGATGCCTATCATCAAAAAGTTGATTCTGTTAAACAAGAAGAGATTGTTTCTGTTATCAAGCAATGTATTGGCGAGATTGATGGGCAAGCATGACTAGTTCTTTATAACTTCTCAGTAGTAAATAATAGAAAGATTTAAAAATGGGGAAAACTTTGTTCGTGTATGACTCTTGGAAAGAACGTTTCACGGACGTTGTGGACTTTTGGAATGCTTTGCGTGGCATTCGGTTATTATGTCATCGGCAATAATGTCGCTGGAATATTATGGCAGCCGAAGATTGCACAGCAACTGCAAGCATATGTTGAAGAGACCTTGACCAGTTTGTGGCTGAAGTTGAAGAGACCCATAAACTAGAAGTTCCTGAGCTTATGATCGATTATCTTGAAGGGGAGGAATTTTCTGAGAGGTTTCTATCTATAGCTAAAGCTACAGCGGTTTATTGTATGGATACAGACAGCCTTTACTTCAACCTCGGTTGTTCTCCAATGAACCTTGAGGCACCTCTTCTTAGTATTACGACAACTGATGCTAACACAGTAAAAGGGACAGTGGTGCATGAGATTGGGCATAGAGTGACTGATGTCATTGTAACTGAACTTAAGGAACATGGAGGATTTCATGAAGGTCTTAGAACAAATTACCATTTGGTCAATTGTGTTTTTGAAGGAATTGGTGCGTATTTTGAAAACGAATCAGGAGAAGGCCTTCCTTACAAGCCTAGGACCAAACTAGAGAACGAACTGGACCCATTATTTGATATTGACCTTAATTATATGACTGGTTTACAAGCAGTTGAGCCGATCTTAAACCATTTTGGAACAGAACAAGGCATAATTCAAATATTTACACATCCATTGCCCTTGCTTGACGAGCTCATCCATCCTGAACAATATCATGAGAGAATTCTTGAAGCAACGCTGTGAATAGAAACAAATAATAACCACTGATTCTCCCTCATATCATGGAAACCGACGAACCTATGGAAAACGAAGACATTGCTGGCATGGCAGATGATAAGGTGGATGCGCTCATTCATTTACTGATCAAGAAGAACTTGATTACAGAAGATGAGATGGATGCGGCTATCGATGACCTGTATGAGGAAGCTGAAGAGAAACCAGAGGAATAGATATTTATGTTAAAAGTGCATACCCCTTACTACTATGGGAACCTTATCGATAAATCAACTTCAAGCACCATGGGCAATCCTCAGGCGCATGATACATTATCAAGGAGCACGGCATATTTGGGGCACTTACCCTGAGGGAAGAATCTCGACATTAAAGGACATCATCCTTATGGAGGGGGGAGAGCTGGCGGTAAGCGAGCCAAATGAGGATATTAATACGTTCGAGCAACAAGAAGTCTCTATAGATGGAGGAACTTATTTCATTCAATTCTTGGATCTTGACGATGAGGACACTGTCCTCCTCAATACAAAGCGTGTGTCTACAAAGGATCTAATCAAGCTTACCAATGACAAAGGAAACAAGGTTGTCACACCTAATAAGGGATCGGGTTATTCTTATGTTGGTGTAACAAGAGAATGCACTGAAGGGAACTATATCAATGGGCTATTTTATAGTAAACAAGAGATTCCGTCGGATTTATTGAATCCCCAATAATTCTTTCTTCCTCTTCCTCAGCTCAGCGATCTTGTTGCGCCACTCTTCCTTCTTCTTGCGATTCGCGGCGAGCTCGTCGTAGAGGTCCTTGTTCTTCTGGATCGATTGCTGGTAGAAGATGTTCGCTTCCCTGATCTCTTGCTTTACTTTCTCAAGCTCTCCTTGGGGAACTTCCTTGACCGGATTCTCCTTTCGGTTCTGCATGATTGTTGCGGGATCAAGTTTGCCTTCTCGGACAAGCTTCATCTCTTCTTCAGTTATGTGGATTGCCATGATACTTCCCTTTTTGAAGGGATATATAAAGATTTGGTTCTCCACAGCGCAACCTTTAAAAACCTCGTAGGGCCAGAAGATAAGATGGATATCAAGCGCTTCCTCATGGTCTTCTTCAAAGGGAGTACTTATCAAAATCTTGTCTACTTGCTGTTGTCCTTCCCCCTCGGATTGTTCTATTTCCTATTCCTCGTCCTAGGATTTGCGTTCGGATTAGGTTTTACTCTTTTCTGGATCGGCATTCCGATCCTCATCTTCACTCTTCTTGTATGGTGGAGATTCATCCTTTTCGAGCGCTGGCTGGCAATCCATCTGCTGAAAGTCAAGATACCTTTCCTGGACCATAAGAAACACATGGGCATATCATGGGTCAGAGTGAAGCATCAGCTCCTCGACCGGGACACACATAAAGGTTTTACATTCATCATGTTCAAGCTGCCGTTGAGTGTGATAACACTCGGTGGCTTCTTGGCTGCGTTTTGCATCGCTGCTGGCTTCATCGCGGCACCGTTCATCTATGAGCAGATACCGATAACCATCGGAAAGTTTCAAGTTACAGAAGCAGGAGACGCCATGGGATTATCTGTGCTCGGCGTCGTGTTCTTGTTCGTCGCACTCAACATCTCTAATGCACTCGCGAATGTCCACAGACGCGTTGTTGTTTCTATGCTAGAATACCACCGAGAGATCATCCCCGTGCCTGCAGCGAAGAAGACAACCAAGAAGAAACGAAAGACAGCAGTGAAGAAGAAAGTCAAGAAACGAAAGAAGCGCCAAGAGAAAGGGGCTTTTTTTCAAGAGCTGTGATCACACATATATCAATTCTGGGATCTCATCAGAACCTGTCTCTTCAAAATGATCGAGGATCTGGTTCATGCATCGCTTCCCGCGGGACCATCTGCTGCTTATCGTGCCTCTGGGCAGTCCAAGCGTGTCAACAAGCTCTTTATTTGTATAACCCTGACCACGTAGGGTGATGATTTCGGCGTACTCGTCAGGGATGTATTGTATCCATACGTCTGCCCGGGAGATCAGGTCATTCTGC
>JBDRLS010000089.1:0-15713 GCA_043812875.1 Nanobdellota archaeon | reverse complement strand
CGCTCGGGCCAGCCATGGGCCCATTAGGAGTAAATATCGGCCAGGTTGTCGCTGAAATAAACAAGAAGACTGCTGATTTCAAGAATATGCAGGTGCCTGTTGAAGTCACTGTTAATAAGGATACAAAAGAGTTCACGATTTCTGTCGGGACGCCGCCTGCATCACAGCTTATTTTAAAAGAGGCCGGAGTCAAGAAAGGCTCGGGTAATCCGAAAGCAGATAAGGTTGCAGAGCTCAAGATCCAACAGGTCATCAAGATCGCAAAGATGAAGGAAGATGCGCTTCTCGGTAAATCATTGAAAGAGAAAATTCGCGAAATCATTGGAACGTGCCAGTCGATGGGCATTCTTGTTGAAGGGGGAGATGCACAAGCAGCTCTTGCCCAGATTGCGGAAGGCAAATATAACAAGGAGATCAAGGAAGAGCGCACTGAGTTGACTGCTGAAGAGATGAAAGCTTTGGACGAGGAGAAAAAACGCCTTGCCGAAGATATAGAAAAGAGACGTTCAGAGTTCGAGAAGAATGCAAAGATAATCCTTGAAGAGATGAAGGATAAGAGCAGAGGCCAGATCAAGACCCGGATGGTGGAGATGGGCATCCCGGCCAAGATCATTGAAGAGTTGTTGCCCGCTGAGGAAGCGAAGGGCGGCAAGGCAGCGGAAAAGGCCGCAGCCAAGCCTGATGCAAAGGCAGTGAAGAAGTGATCAGTTCTTTTTTGTTAAATAGACATCGGGTGGCAGCATGATCAACCATCCTTCTCCATACGCACGGATCGAGCCGCCAGATTTTTCTGCAGCACGCTGCAGTTTACGGAGCATGGTCTTCATATAGAGCAGCTGTTTCTTTTGTATTGGAGTCACATCAATGAAGAGAATCCTTGCTCCCTGCCTGAAATCAGCGATCGCCGGCTCTAGGTCTTCCTGTGACTCAAAGAGATGGAATGTTAGAGTCAATGCCTGGGGTTCTCCTTCCGGCTTAGGGGAGGATGGCACCAGGTCGGGTTGTGAGAAACGGCCCCTCACCCATTTATAGATCGGTTTCATTCGGTCTGGGAGCCACATTCAGGACAGTATTCATCCACCTCATCCAAGAGGTGACTGCACTGGGAACATTCGAGTGACATAAGACAGTACATATGGAGAAGTGTTAGGATAAATACTTTTCTATTTTAATCGTTTATAGTCGAGGTTTGCGGCCTCTAAAGCATCGAGGAGGCGCTGCTTCTCCTGGCCTAGACCTTTCCAATCCAATAGGGCAATCTCGGGTGTTGGTAGTGTCGCCTCGATGGCCTGTTGAATCATCTGATCATTGATGTCTGGGAGCTGGTATTTGGCGCAGGTGTGTCCGATAGCGTATTCATCGCCTCTGATGGTCTTCTTGAAGTTCGGCATGTTGTGGGGGCCGCCGAAGGCGATGGCAGAGGGATGTTCCTTGATGGGATTGATGAGGGTTTGGATGAGGGTTTCTGCAAGCGCCTTTGCTGGTCGAGGCTGGGACCACTCATTCTCTGTTGAACCCAATTCGATGAACAATGATGGAGTTTTACAATAGGGGCCATGGTGAGTAACTTCCTGGATGACATCAAACTCCTGCTCGTTCTTCATCAGATTGTTGATGAACGCCTTGAGGAGATTGGCTGGTGAGGTGCTGAGTGCGCTATCTTTCCCACCGAACTCAGCGGTCCCCCAATTTCCGGTGGTATGCGCTGATAATGAGGGAATGCCCGATTTTGCTGCGTGCTTGGAGAGGAAGATGATCAGGTCTTTGTTGAGCTCATCAAGGTTTTCAGCGAAGATGTTTTTTCTCTTGATGGTGTAGAGCCCTGCCTGGTATGGACCGATATCTGTTTTAAGAATAGGATGGCCTTCAAAAGCGTTCGCTGCCTTCTCGAATGGGTGCAGATTGAACAGTTGTTTTCTGATGTTCATGCTTGCTCTGTCTTGCGTCGAGGAGATGATGGCGAGGGAAGGCATGGAGATAAGCAAGGGATGTTCATTAATAAAATGAGAGGTTTCTTCCTCTGAAAAGGGAAAGAAAAAACTACCTAGTCCATCATTCTTATCCAAAGAGGGTGAAGAGAAAAGTTAATAACCTCATTCACCTTAGGATTATGTATGCCATCAGGAATACAGGGCAAGATCATTGTCCGGATGATGCTTCTTGTTCTGTATCTATTATTGAGGTATATCAAATATGTCTTCCTGACCGGGTCGGTCGTCTGTTCCTTGGTGGTCTTGTTATTTATCATCATAAATACGAATCCTCAGTTTTCATTCAGCTTTCTGCAGATGTTCTCTTATCTCAATCCGATGTATGCCACAGGAACATTCAGCATGGGTATCGAAGAAATAATGCAGATATTCCTCGCTATCTCCTTTGTTTTCATGATCATCGGGATTGGAATAACCGAAGTCTTAAAAAAACTATTCAAGAGGGATCTGTCGATCTCTGCCAAAGCGAAAATGACACTCATATTTATCTTGATGAGTATAGCATATGCCATTGGTGCCATCCTTGTCTTGTTGCGTGACCTTGATCCTTCTTTCTACGGGATACTTGCCATATTTTTCATTTTCAATTTCATTTCAGCGACGTTGTATTTTATCGTCGATCGGTTTTCAATCCCGATAGAAGGCCTCTTTTCATGGATAAAGTGATTTTTCTGCTCAACTATAACCTTTCCGGGTCTTTTCGGTAGACAATCGAAATGCTTATAAACAATCGTTAAGTCTATTCCATGAAACCTTCCCAGTGAGGAAGATATTGAGGGGTGAAACCTTATGAAAATAAATATACATATGATGATCTTTGCCGTTATCCTTATGATTATGGCAACCGGCTGTGCGACAACACAAGCACCTGAACCTGATGACCGAGGTGCTGACAGCGCGATGCCTGTACCGCCTGAGCTGGGGACGCAGCCTGCAGCAGACAAAGTAGTGACGTTTATCGTGACTGGAGAGGATTATGCATTCTTCATCAATGGTATGGAAGCACCTGAGCTCCGCGTGAATGTCGGAGACACGGTCCGGATAGAGTTTACGGCAACCCAAGGATTCCATGACTTGGTCGTGGATGAGTTCAATGCAGCAACAGAGCGCGTCCGCGATGGCGGCTCCACAACTGTTGAGTTCGTCGCTGACAAGGCAGGAACCTTTGAATATTACTGCAGTGTCGGATCACACCGTGCAAATGGCATGTGGGGAAATCTGATTGTGGAGTGATCTTTTCTTTTCCCTTTTTTATGCCGTTGTAGGCTGAGAAACTCTTTTTGCTTTCCCCAGAAACACCTTAGAGATCTCCATCATGAAAAAACCCAGGCTTGAGATACCGATGATCTTGAGCCAGTCTATTCCAGCTAGGGCGACGGTGCCGAAGATCGTCTGCAGCGCGGGAATATGCACCACAGCCACTTGTATGACCAGCGAGATGACGACAGCGCCGAAGAGCCAAAGGTTCGAGAACGGGTTCAGGTGTCTCAAGGAGGAGTAGAGCGTCCGGCTGCTCATCACGGCAAACATCTGGAACAATACCAGGGTGGTGAAGGCAACGGTCTGTGCCTTGGAGACATCGATGTCCTTATACTGCATGAACATGAACAATGTCCCTAAGCCCATGATCAAGCCGAAGATAACAATGGAAATGAATAGGTGTTTGGTAATAGGTTTTTCTTTCGGATCACGAGGAGGACGCTCCATGACACCTTCTTCGCCTGACTCGAAGCCCAATCC
The DNA here is from genome assembly GCA_043812875.1 of Nanobdellota archaeon. Classification (GTDB taxonomy): domain Archaea; phylum Nanobdellota; class Nanobdellia; order Woesearchaeales; family JAHIVG01; genus JBDRLS01. The sequence continues at coordinate 11,982 of JBDRLS010000089.1, read as the reverse complement.
TAAAGCTGGGAAATCATCAGTCAATAGATTCATTAACAGGATTTGAAGGGGCAAGAGAGGGAGAGGGAAGCGGAGCATGATCGCCATGAACACAGCAGTGATCTCTCCAGCGTTGCATGAAAGAAGATATTTCGCTGACTTGATCATCTTGTCATAGATGTTTCTCCCCTCATGGATGGCATTGACAATGGTGGCGAAGTTATCATCCACTAGGGTTGCCTTCGCCACTTCTTTGGCAACACCGGTTCCGGTGATGCCCATGGCGATGCCGATGTCCGCCTTCTTCAATGCTGGAGCGTCATTGACACCGTCACCGGTCATGGCGACGATATGCCCCTTTTTCTGGAGGATGTCGACGATGCGGGATTTTTGGATGGGAAGGGCGCGCGCGATGATTCGTACCTTATGTATTATCTTTTCCAGTTCTTCATCCGACATGTTAGAAAGGTCTCCACCGGTGAGAACAACATCTCCTTTCTTCATGAGGCCGATTTTTGATGCTACTGCCTGAGTGGTCACGGCGTGGTCGCCTGTGATGACCATCACCTGAATCCCTGCGGTGCGACATCTCGCGACAGCATCCTTCACCTCATCTCGTGGAGGGTCCATCATGCCCACTAAACCCACGAAGACGAGGTTTTTTTCAACATTGTTAATAGTATATGTTCCTTTGGGAAGCTCCTTGTATGCGAGACCGAGCACCCTCAGCGCACCCTCGGCGTAGGATTGGTTCATGGCCAGGATCTTATCCCTGTCGGTCTTGGTGAGCTTCCTCACCCTGCCATCTTGCCAGATGCGGTCACATGCTTTCAAGAGGAGATCAGGAGCGCCCTTGACATAGGCTTCAATCATATGCTGAGGGGTCATATAGACGACGGACATCAACTTGCGGTCTGAGTCGAAGGGAAGCTCTTCTTGAAGAGAGAAGGACCTGAAGCTCTGATCATTCTTCCCCCCCTTTCGCCCTAAGACGATCAATGAGCCTTCTGTGGGATCGCCGATGATGCTGTGATGACCTTCTTTTTCGACCAGCTTAGCGTTGTTGCAGAGGTAGCCAATGCGCAACATGAGATCAAGGGTAGAACCGGAAATCTTTTTTTTGTCAATAGAGAACTCCCCTTCAGGATGATATCCAGTTCCTGAAACGTCGATGTTGCAGTTATCATAGAAGAGATGGGTGATAGTCATCTGGTTCTTGGTTATGGTGCCGGTCTTATCGGAGACAATGATGGTCGCTGCACCGAGGCTTTCTGCTGCGGGGAGTTTCTTGATCAGCATATTCTTCTTGGCGAGGCGCTTTGTGCCCATGGAAAGCCCGACAGTCACGATGATCGGAAGAGAATTAGGGATGGTAGAGACGGTCAATGCGAGGGCAAAGAGGAGCATCTGGCCGAATGTCAATGTGCCTTGAACAGTACCTGTGATCAGGACAATGATGATAAGAAGCACGGCAACGATGCCGATCTGCTTTGCCATTTTTGCAAACTTTTCCTGCAAGGGAGTTTGGACCTCCTTTGTGGTCTGCAATGACTTGGCGATCTTGCCGAATTCAGTTTTCATGCCTGTCGTGGTCGCAATGCTCATGCCCTTCCCGTAGGTGACTGAAGTTCCCATGAAAGCCATGTTCTCTTGGTCAGCGACGCTGGTGCCTTCCTTATAAGGCTTTGTGTCCTTGTCTGAGGGCAATGATTCGCCGGTGAGCGACGCTTCATCTATCTGAAGGCTGAATACCTGAATGATGCGTGAATCCGCTGGAACAATGTCTCCTGCTTCCAAGAGAAGGATATCCCCTGGAACAACATCCTTTGCAGGGATCTCTTGCTCTTTGCCATCACGCATGACTCTTGCAGTCGGCGCTGAGATCTTTTCAAGGGCCTCGATGGCTTTCTCAGCCTTGAATTCTTGGATAAAGCCAAGTATTGCATTGAGGAGCACGATGCCGAAGATGGCGATCGCCTCTAGTTCATCGCCGAGAAAGATTGAGAGGATTCCTGCGCCGACGAGGAGCAGAAGAAGTGGATTCTTGAATTGGGAGATGAACAAGGAGAATGCGGTCATACGCTTTCCTTTTTGGAGTTCGTTGGGGCCGTACTCAGCGAGGCGTTTCTTTGCCTCTGCTTCGGAAAGGCCTTTTTGAGAACTCTTTAGAACAGTCAGGACTTCTTCTGGTTTTTGTGCGTAGTAATCAGTCATGCCATCCCCTTTTTTAGCTATTGCTAACCTAGATTGATTTTGGATTAATGTCTTTTTAAATGTATCGTCAAAAGGATGTTGTAAGTATAGCTATATAGGTCACAATAGGGGGAACATAGAATATTACCTCCTTCTCGGCGGGCCGCGTCGATGGTGGGAAGGAGGATGCCCCCTCGGGCTCCTGTTTCGCGAACCATCAATTGATGGAGGACCATGCCGGGGACCAGAGCGTTGAGACCCTCTTCCAAATCGTCCCCTGTCCTGACGTTCTTCCCTCAGGGCGACGATGCGGGGCACGTTAGGCGTGGCTGATTTTGGGACCTTGAACTCCCTGTATTCATAGATGAGCCGGCCGAAGTTATCATGGTCGACATCAGCGACCAAGTTGACGATCTTGCCCTCTTCACCTGCGCGCGCTGTCCTGCCGATGCGATGCACATAGTCCTTCGGGTCAGACGGGATCTCATAATTATAGACATGGGAGACATTTTCAATGTGGAGCCCTCTTGCAGCGACATCGGTCGCGACGAGGATCTGCGCCTTGGCGCCGCCGAAGTCAGTGATGGTCTTGGTACGCCTGTTCTGGGAGAGTCCGCCGTGGATGGCGATGGCGCTGATGCCATTTGCCTTAAGATTCTTCACAACAAAGTCTGTCGTGTGGCGCGTGTTGCAGAATACCATCACTAACCCGGTCTGTTCTTTCTTGAGCAGATGGACGAGCAGTGAAAGCTTCAAGCCTCGCGCGACATCATAATACATCTGAGTAAGCAAAGATGGATCAACTTGGTTGTTTGCCCTGACTTCTACCCATTCTTTCATATGTCTTCCTGCCAACTCTCTCACTCTGGTTGAGATGGTCGCGGAAAAGAACAATGTCTGCCGCTCTTTCGGGCATTGCCTGATGATCTTCTCAACATCGTCGATGAAACCCATGTCAAACATGCGGTCTGCCTCGTCCATGATGAGGATGGAGACCTTAGAAAGATTGATGTTCTTCTGCTGAAGATGATCAAGGAGCCTTCCTGGAGTTGCGACGACAACATCTGCTGAGTGCAGTCCCTTGAGCTGCGGCTCGTAGGAGACTCCACCGTAAATAGAAATTACCTTAAGCCCCTTATGTCTAGAGAGTTGAACGAGATTTGACTTGACCTGCTCGCAGAGCTCTCGTGTCGGGGTCAGTATGAGGGATTGTATACCCTTTCCTTTATCAAGGTGGTCGACAATCGCACATCCGAATGCTAGGGTTTTTCCTGAGCCTGTTGCTGATTCACCAACCACATCTTTTCCTTTGATGACTGCTGGAATTGATTGTTCTTGAATCTCTGTTGGTGTGGTAATCCCTAACTCTTGGATGGCCTGTTTTAGTTCCTGGCTTAGGCCAAAGCCTTCAAAATCATTCATGTATATAACCTCACTTGCCGAGAAAAAGCAAAATGCGACAAGCAAGTGCCTTCTCCCTGTATTGTTATGTATTGTCTTTGAAGAACAGTCCCCCCTTTATAAATGTTATGGTTGTTGCTACTAAATAGAGGTTATTATTATAGGGGCGGAGTAACAAATATATTTAAATGATGATGATATGGTTTTAGCATGAAAAAAATAATTTTTGTCATATTCCTTTTATTCGTTGCCGCCTGCACCACTCCTCAAACAGAAGGGCCGATCCCGGCCATTGAGTATAGTGTCGAGAAATCCATTGACCTGCTGATGGAGTCTGGGGCAATCACTCCAAAATTATTTGAACAATTCTCTGCTGAGATCGATGCCCTTGAAGGTGAGGGGGCTCCTGCAGAGGACATCCAACGATTGCGATCTAAGTTGGGGAGCATCCCCTCCACTGAGGCAGTGGGAAAGCTCAATGAGGTTAAGCAGCTAGAGAAAGACCTTGATGCGGTGATCGCAGAAAGAGCTCCCTTGAACAATGCGCAGCTAACGGCAACCAAGAAAGCCATTGATGAGCTTGAAAGTGAGGGTGCAATGAAGGAAAGCATTGAGCGATTGCGGAACAAGCTTTCCGCAATAAAAACATTCTCCCCTGAAAGCGATCTTTCTGATCCCCAGACGCATGATGACCTGCTGACAGCTGATGAGGGCATGGCTGCTGTTATTGCCGGAAATAACAAATTCGCTTTCGACATGTATGCGCGATTGGAGGATGATAAAGGGAACTTGTTCTTCTCGCCGTGGAGCATCACCACTGCGCTGGCAATGACCTATGAAGGGGCGCGCGGGGAAACAGCTGAAGAAATACGATCCGTGTTCTCATTCCCCTCTCAGGAGGAAGCAAGGCATGATGCCTTTTCATCGCTCCAGCAGATCTTGAATCCTGAAGACGCCCCCTATAAGCTGAGCATTGCCAACGCCCTTTGGGTGCAACAACAGCATGCATTATTGCCTGAATACATCAAAACGGTCTCGGATTTTTATGGTGGAAAGGCGACGAATCTCGACTTCATAGGGGACTCGGAAAATTCCCGCATCACCATCAATAAATGGGTGGAAGCAAAGACGAACAACAAAATAATTGAGCTATTGCCTGAAGGAACGATAAATGAATTAACACGGTTGGTGATCACCAATGCCATCTATTTCAAGGGAAACTGGAACAAAGAATTTAACCCTGAATATACTTTTGAAGGCCTGTTCCATGCGCCTTCTGGAGATGTTCCGGCAATGATGATGAAACAAAGTGATGAATTCTTCCCCTACATGGAGAATGATGAGGTCCAGATGTTGGAGATGCCCTACAAGGGGGAACAACTTTCCATGCTTGTCGTGCTCCCGAAAGGTGATCTTGGAGCGCTTGATCTGACGCTCGACAACCTGGAAAGCTGGAAGGCAGAGATGAATAAAAGAAAGCCGGTCGTGGCCTTTCCGAAATTCACGTTCACTGAAGAATATGAGCTAGGAACAATGCTCAGTGCATTAGGCATGCCTCTCGCATTTAGCCTTGAAGCTGATTTCTCTGGCCTCGATGGAACAAAGGATTTGGTTATCCATAAGGTATTGCATAAAGCATTTATTGAAGTGAACGAGGAAGGCACTGAGGCAGCTGCGGCAACAGGAGTGGTCATAGGCGCGACAAGCATGCCGCTGATGTTCACAGCGGACCATCCCTTCGTGTTCTTCATCCAGGAGAAAGAGACCGGAAGCCTCCTATTCATGGGCAGAGTGGAAGACCCTACTGCTTGAAGACCTACTGTTCGAACGTGAACACCGTGCCGCAGTCCTCTTTGAGAAAGTCGTGATATGATCCAGTGCATAAGGCTCGCTCTTCGAATGTGAAAGGTGGACGGCAATCAACTTCATCGACGCATTCATGCTTCAGATAGACACATCCGTCCTCTTCGTCGAATTGCTTGTTGACGGGGCAGCGGCACCATTGCTGCCAGAGGCAATATATCTCATCTCCGCGTTGGTCATGACTGCAGATCATAGGAGGAGCATCTTCCCAGGTGCCGCCGCTGTTGGCGCACACAGTCTGGAGTTCAGGTTCTGGAGGCTGGTCTGGAATCTTTGGATCAAGCAGAGGACCAGTGGTGCAAGAAGCGAGGATGATCAGGAGCAAGATGATACATCTCATCGTCTCAGCCTCAGAAAATTCTTATTGCCGAATCGCTCATGCATGAGTTCGATGAACATGGCTGCGCTCCACGCTTGGGAGAGGCAGCCGTCCGCGGTGAGTTTTTCTGCTGAACTGAGTTCTGAATGATGGCCGATGATGCCGTTTTGAAGGATATCATCGGAGGAGGCATCGATGATACGGTTGATCTTATCGCGGTAGCGGAAGGCATTGATCCTGGATAAGCTGATCGCAGCGAGGTTGTTCACCCAGAACCAGCTGTCGCCGCGATGATAGCTCTTGTTGTCCGTCCCAGTATACCATTTCTGGAAGAGAGAATGACGTCTATCGATGGTGGTGAAGCCGTGACCGCACCAGAGATGCTCGACTGCTGCATCAAAGGTCTTCTGCCAGTCACGCGTTGTCAAGAGTTTCGGATAGAGATAATGGGCGAGGAAGACATTCGGCCTCAGCGTGGGGTCGTGCAGGCCGTCCTTGAGATGGTCCTGGAAGAATCGTTGCCGCACGCTGTGGGCAAAGCTATGCTCAAAGAGTTCCCATTCATGCGCATCGGATGTGCCTAATAGGTGGAGGAGGTGGACGAGCAGCTGCAGCTGCGCGAGGAAGCCTGCCTGGATCTCGATCCTGAAACCGGAGCGATCATCGTTTCCTGCTGAGGTGTCCATCCAGGTTTCTAGCTGCATGTTTTGGATGAATTCATCTTTCCCATGATGGCTTTTCAGGTTGTCCGTCGCTCTCAGGAGGATATCTGCAAGATCTTCGAGCTCGTCGAAGGGAATACGGCGCTGCATCTTCAACAAGGTGAGCAGGCGATGGCATACCCAGCCGAGGCCGTCGGCGGTGAGGAGTTTTTTTGTCGGATAGTTGGAGCAGATGTAGTTCGGCATCCGTCCGGAGTCATCGATATGAGGGAGATATCGTTTCAGCAGGTGAAGGGCTTCATGCCCTCTTTGTTCCTTGATGAGCGCGCCCAAGGAGATCGCTTCATCCCTTACCCAGTATTGGGAGAACCAAGGAAGGCCTGCGAAGATCCCCTTGTTCCCATCGATATCCTGGATGAGGCCGTCGAGCTGTGCGACTGCTGCAGCATACGCAATGGAGAGTTTTGTATTTGGTATCGATAAGGTAGGTGAATGAGTGTGGTCACGGTGCTTTGCCTTATAGAGATGGGGATATTCCTGGTGAAGCTTCACTGCACGTGACATGGCTTGGTTCTTATCCAAGCTGGCGCTGATTGCAAAACGGGTGTGGCCTGAGCTCTTCATGTCTAATGCGTGATAGACATATAATGGCCTGCTGTCTTTCCGATGTTCATCGAAGGGATAATGGCGTTCTATCCAATGGCCTATACTCGTTGATTGGACTCCTTTCATCGCGATATGACATTCATAAGGGTCGGGCGTGTGTTCTTTCCGGTAGGATATGAGCGTGGTGTCATGATTCTGCTGCACCATGTACATCCTGCCCTGGTCGTCGAAGTCATGCATCTTCCGGCAGTCGAGGAAAAGGGAGACATCGCCTTCATAATCCATGAGGTCGCAGACCATTCCATTGGCGTCCATGAAGAACCTTGCCCTCGCGTTCTCTTTGGTGAGATCGATGTGCGCACCATGATCAGTGATATGGTCGAACGCGGGAGAGAAGTGGATGTGCTCTATGGATTTCATCATCTCCCAAGAATGCTGTGAAGGAATGGCGAAGAAACTGCCGTTGTATTTGGAGATCGGACCATTCGGAGAAAGCCAAAGGAAGCTGCCGCGCTTATCCGTCAGCATGAACGAAGGATCCTTAGCTTCTGCATGCAGGGTTTTCCCCCGCCATTCATGAGTGATACGCATGACGAAAAAAGAAGCAGGCACGTATAAAAGCTTTCGTCATCACTTGTTAATGCTCTACTTGGGAGTCGTCGCCGACATTGTAGCTTCTGAGGGTTCCCTTGAGGGTTGCATGATCTCCGATGATGGAATTGTGGACATGCGCTTTTTCCACTGTTGCTCCTTCGCCGACAATGGTGTTCTTTATGATGGAGTGCGAGATATGGGCTTTTCCTGCAATAGAAACATTAGGTCCGATGATGGAGTTCTCGACAACAGCTCCTTTCTCTATGTAAACAGGTAGGATAATGACTGAATTCTTTGTCTCGGTAACTTGAGTATTGCCTTTCTGGAGGAAATATTTGTTTGTTTCCAAGGTGGTCTCTGGCTTTCCGCAGTCTTCCCATACGGAGACGACCTCGGCCTTGAAGCGCGTTCCCTTGCGGATCATCATCTGCAATGCATCAACAAGATAGAACTCCCCCTGGGTCTGCCTATTTTGTGCAATGAGCTCCTCGATGCTTGAAAAAAGCAATGATGCATCTTTGGCATAGTACATGCCGATGTTGACCAGGTTTGAAACAGGCTCTTCGGGCTTTTCAATGAGCTCTTTGACAATTCCTTGGTCATCTATTACTACAACACCAAAACGCCTCGGGTCTTTGACTTCTTTGACAAAGATAACACCGTCTTCGATAATGGTATCCAACTTTGAGATATCTGCATCAGAGATCGTGTCCACAAACCATACAAGGACATCTTCCTTGACAAAGTCCTTTGCCAGAAGGACGGCATGTGCCTGGCCTTTGAGCTCTGTTTGCTCAATAAAACGGGCTTTGAAGGTGTAGTTGTTCGTCACAAATTCCTCAACCTGCTTTCCAAGGTGGCCTGTTATGAAGATGATCTCTTCAACCTTATTGTTCTTGATGGAATCGAGAATGTGGCCTAATATTGGCTTGCCAGCAATGAAAAATAGCGGCTTTGCTCTCGTATGTGTGTGGGGCCTCATCCTCGTGCCCTTTCCTGCCAAGGGGATGATGATCTTCATGGTGTTGCGGAAAGACAGGGGGTTTAAATAGCTTTGGGGGAATCAGGATAATGAATATATTTAGTATGTGCTAGTAGTAACAAAAGAGAAAGATTTAAAAAGGAATAATGAATTTATATGAGCCTTATGGAAGTTAGCACCAGACGTATGTCTCGAAACGGGAAGAAACGGATATTCATTGCATCTACTGGCGGAACGTATATGGGTGTAAAGAATGGAAACGGAGAAGTGACTCATGATCCTAATAAAGTTATTCAGGAAAATGCTGATCTAAAAAGATTCCTTGAAGAAAAGGTCGGAGGAATAAGAGATCTTGCAGATATTGATTATTTCGTTCTTGATAATATTGATAGCATGGACATGACTTGCGATTCTCGAGCAATATTGACTCGATTCACTTTCGAAATGCTAAAGCAATATGATGCAGGAACATGGATTCACGGGAGTGATGGACTCATTTCCACATCAGCCTTTATGACTTACGGTATAAGGAACCTTGGAAAACCAGTTACCATGGTTGCCGCAAACAAACCCGTTCAACAGCAAGGCGTGTTCATTCCTTTTGAGGATCTTTACTGCGCGGTAAGGGTCGCGACAGCTGACCTAGGCGAGATAGTCATTGTCAATAATGGAAACATCCTCAGAGCCGTCATGAGTGAGAAGATCAATGATGAGACAAATCCGATGTTTGCATCCAGCAGAGTCAGTCCGCTCGGTTCAGTATCCCAAGATGTCCTTTGCCTTAGTCAACACCGTATCAAACGACGTGATCCTCCCTATAGTAACTCAACTCTCTTCACTGATTTTGATCCATGGGTTTTGCCACATGCAGTCGGTCCAGGCTCTAAGGCTGATATCCGAGATCTTGAACGGAAGATCCATGAAGATTATACCCATGCTGTCGTGATGCTAGGCAGAGGAAAGGCAAACACCCCTGAACATTATGGACCGGTCATCAAGGAAGCGACAAAGATGGGAAAACCGGTCATATATCTCTCCATCATATCAAAAGGAAATACGCATCTCGAGAAATATCCTGGAGGAGCGGCGGCAAAAAAAGCAGGAGCGAAATCTGCTGAGGACATTGTTGAAGACACTGGATTCCAAAAAACAATGTATGGACTCGGGAAGATAATCTCAAAAGCCATCTCTGGCGAGGACAAGTATGAGGGTGTGGATACAAGATCCTTGCAGGACATTCCTCGAGAGGAGGTCTTCCATATCATTCGTCAAGCTGAACCAACAAAGGTGCTAACGCATTTGGATCACATCCTGCATACCTGCTACCGCTGGGACATCACCAATAATATACGCCTCGTGCAGAGAGGGAAGAACAGGGTCAGAGATGTGAGATACTAGAAAAGTGATTGTCCTGTTTATCCATCATGTCGTTCTATTATTGATATCCACACATCATATATATGAGTGAACACCCGTTTTCCCCATGGAACTCATCTCGCTCATCCTCGTCTTTCTCATTGGTCTCAGCGCGAGTTTTCTAGGGTCGATTGTTGGAGGGGGCGGATTGATCTCTATCCCCCTATTAATTTTAATGGGACTGCCGCCTCACGTCGCGTTTGCGACAAATCGTGTCGGCACGTTGGGCATGTCGGCTGGGATGATCGTTACCTTTTGGCGGAAGAAAAAGATCTTATGGCGTTATGTCCTTCCCTTAACGATCATTGGAATGATCGCCGGACTTTATGGTGCGAACCTCCTCATCAAGGTGGATGAGGCCATATTGGACAAAGGACTCGGTATCATCCTCTTACTTCTTCTTCCCTTATTCTTCATTGAAAAAGAAATCGGTTTGAAACATACAGAGGTTTCTTCAAGAAAGAAACTCATTGGATATATAGCATATGCCTTGGTGATGGTGTGGGGTGGTTTCTTCGGCGCGGGAACAGGTGTGTTGCTCTTTTATGCGCTCACTTATTTTTTTGGATTCACCCTTATTGAATCCAATGCAACAAGTATTGTGCCGTGGCTTTTTGTGTCTTTGGGAGCAGTCACCATCTTCGCCATAAATGGACTTATCCATGTTTGGTTTGGAATCATATTGGTTGCGGGCATGTATTTAGGGGGGATGTTAGGATCTCTGATGGCTGTGAAAAAAGGAAACAGATGGGTAAAAATGTCATTCATGGTGATGATTGTCGCCTTATCTATTAAATTGTTGTTCTTCTAGACAAGAGGGAATTTATTTTCAGAGATTATTTATAGGAGTGGAATGCATATTCACCGATGGAACTCATCCAACTCATCCTGATCTTTGTCGTCGGCTTCGGTGCCAGCTTCATCGGATCGATCGTCGGCGGAGGGGGATTGGTGACGATTCCGCTGCTCATTTTCATAGGGCTGCCCCCGCAGATCGCTGTTGCCACGAACAAGTTCGGCTCAATCGGGATGTCTTCAGGGGCGATGTCCGCATTCTGGAGAGCGAGAAAGATACAGTGGAACTATGTGATCCCCTTCTCCATCTTAAGTGTTGTCGGAGCTTCCGTCGGCGCGAATATACTCGTCAACATCGATGATGCCATCCTGGAAAAAGCCATAGGTATCATCATCCTTGCGCTCGTGCCATTGTTCTTCTTGAAGAAGCATCTTGGAGTGCAGAGAGGCAATCCTGGATGGCGGAAGAAGACAGCCGGTTATCTCTTATATGGTCTTGTCGCCATATGGGGAGGATTCTTCGGCGGCGGATCAGGGATCATGATCCTCACGGTCATCACGATCTTTTTCGGGATGCCGCTCATCAATGCAAATGCGACCAACAAGATCCCGTTCCTGCTGGCATCGCTCACTGCAGTGTTCATCTTCGCCATCAATGGGATCATCGACCTCTGGATCGGAGCAGTCCTCCTTGTCTCGATGTATCTTGGAGGGATGGTCGGCGCGACGACAGCAGTGAAGAGAGGGAACAAGTGGGTGAAAGGATTGTTCATACTGGTCATCGTCGTCTCTGCGATAAAACTGCTCTTCTTCTAGAGAATGAACTATCCTAGACGACAGTGATGCCTTTTGCGGTCATGATGCGCCTGAATGAGCGGTCGATGCGCTCCTCAGAGATATCTCCTTTCTTGACAGCATCCTCGATGACAGAGATCATGTGATAGATCTGTTTAGGGGTCCCGAAGAAGATGATGACATCATTCCCTGCATTGAATAGGTCGAGGTACATCTGATCTGCGTCATCATAGAAATTACGGAGCCCGAGCATGCCGATCTCATCGGTGACAATGAGGCCGTCATGATGCTCCCTTATCGAGCCGATGATCTCGGACGAAGCGTCTGCCGGCTTCCCCTCAGAGGAGATGACACCGTCGACGATGACATGGGTCACC
>JBDRLS010000088.1:0-4811 GCA_043812875.1 Nanobdellota archaeon | reverse complement strand
CAAAAATGATTATGAAAGGATCGAGATGGGCCCTCCTGTTTCCTTTCAGTATGTTTTTCAGCGGCTTGTAATGCTCAGGATTGTTCCTGATCTCTTTCAGCTTCTTTCCAAGTCTATCAAAAAGAACTCTATCTTTTTTCTTCAGTTTCTTCAATTGTTTTTCAAAGAAAGGAGTGAATCTGATATAATATTCCATCCTTATAATGCCTCAAAGTACTTGTCCATCTCTTTATCAGATTTCAGGAGCTTGCCTTTTCCAGATTTGGCTTCAGTCTTGCTTATTCGTACTCCTTTGATTAATTTTTTATCATTATAAACATATCTTTCATCAAAATCTTGAGAAATGGCCTGTAAATCTTTGAACTCTTCTCTTATTCCGCTTCTCACCAAATCACTGAAATTTGAAAATAAACCCTTGTTTACCATGGTCATTCCTTCTTCATACAGATTCTTTGGCAAGGATATTGTCACCTTTTTAAATTCCATTTATACCACCCGAGTACTACTTAAAGTGGTATTTATTTATAAATGTTGCGGATCCATAACTATTCAGCATTAAGTGGACATTAATATCTCATCCATTAAAAACTTTTTTGCATCAATCCCGGAAATAATGAGGTCTAGCCAGAAAAAATGACTTATTTAGGCAAGCCTGTCTTTATCTTTAGATCATCCCGATGCTCAATAGGCAACCGCAACCTTTATTAACCTTCAACAGCCAAATTCCCTCGATGGAAGAGGTGGCTGTTCCAAAGGAGCTTCTCGTGCAGATGGAGCGTCAGATCGGAGAGATCGAGGCTTCATTGAGCTATTACAAGGAAGTAGCCGAAGGCCCGCTCGACATGGAGCATAGGTATAAGGGCATCTACCTGAAAGAGCACATGCTTAAGCAGCTCTATCTTCTGAGGAAACATACCCTCGCATTCAAACATGGAACACACCTTGACTAAACTGCGGAACCTCATCGGTGAGGTGAGGGTGTATGAACAATTGCGGACTAAACTGCGCGCTGACCTCAAGCGGCTTACTGCACAATACCAAGCAAAAAAGATAGATTATCTTGCCTATGAGAAAACCCTCAACCATCTCCTCGAAGGAAAATCGAAGCGAGAGGTCTTAAAAGGATATGACACCTATCTAAAGACACTACTTGACCAGATTGAGGCATACACAAGCCATTTCTTCTACCAGCTCTACAACGATGAGACATTCGGGCCAGTGCCGAAACACGCTGTCCATCCAGGGAAGCCGCTTCCTAAACCCGCGCCCGAGCTCACGGTCAAGGTCGAGACCATTCCAGTTGAAGTCGAGCCGCCGAAGACCAAAGAAATTCCCTTTGAAATCTCACGCGAAGAGCCAAGACTCGAGCATATCGAGAAGACCAAGATCGCAAATCCTTTCCGCAGATTACGCGCATTCTGGAAGAGACTCACCCACAAGAAGGCACGTCGTCAAGAGGTCATGCCATGGCTTAAAGATGAACTCCCAAAAAAGAAGAAAAAGGAACCTCTGAAGGTCCAGAGGGATTCTGTTCCCACAGAAGAGCTCAAAAGCATCTTGACCTTCTCGTTTGTCAAGGCGTTCTTCCGCCGAAGGAGAGAAGGACAGGTCCTGACTGATAAGACTGAGCTGGATCCCGTCATGGCGAGGATCAGGAAGCTCAAGGATTACAGGGAAGGAATCGAGGAATCAGCGGTCACCGACACCCTGCTCAGGCAGGAGGCAAAGCGCATAAAAGGCATCATCAAGGAACGTCCGCAGTTCCATGCCTATGAGCCGAGCAATATAGGCTCTATAGCTAATATGACCGTGAGGAAAACGAGCCTGTTCCTCATCGACACGTTTCCGGATGTCTTCAAGACACTCTACAACAATCTGCGCGCAGCAAACATCAAGATCCTCTCCAATACGTACGTGAATATCATAGTCCTCACGGTCATCCTCTCTTTCCTCCTCTTCAGCACGGCATTGATATCCTTTTTCGCCGTGACTTCAGGAAGCATTCTCCAAGGTTTAGGCAAGGGCATCATGAGCGGTGTCATCGCCGCTATCGGGACTTTCCTCATCTTCTACAGCTATCCCTCGATGAAGATCAAACAGCGGCGAAGAAGCATCAACACAAACCTATCATTCGCGATCAATCACATGGCTGCAGTCGCGGGGTCCGGAGTCACTCCAGTCGCCATGTTCCGGCTCATTGCCCAAGCCAAGGAATACGAGGAGATCTCCATCGAGATCGAGAAGATCGTCACGTACATCGACCTTTATGGATATGATGTCATGAGCGCGATCAAGTCAGTTGCCGCAACCGGACCATCCCCTGAACTCTCTGAGTTCTTCAGCGGATTCGTATCGACGATCGAGACCGGCGGGGAGCTCAAGAACTTCCTCCGGCAGAAATCAGACGAGGCAATGCTCAACTACCGCCTTGAACGGCAGAAATACCTTGAGACGATCTCGACCTATACTGATGTCTACACCGGCATCCTCATCGCATCCCCTCTCTTTTTTGTGGTCGCCCTAACACTTGTCAACATCTTAGGAGGAACGATCGGCGGCCTGAGCGTAAGCACAATCCTCGTCTTCGGGACGTATGTCATGGTGCCGCTCCTGAACATCGCATTCCTCATCTTCCTCGAGATGACGCAGCCAGAGGTATAAATGATATTCAAACGAAGCTATTGGATCGGAATCGGAATCGGCGCGTTCATCCTTCTCGTCGATCTGGCTGTCTATCTCGGCACGCCATGGTTCGTGCCGCTCATCGTGGTCGCGGTCACGATAACCTGGGCGCAATACTGGGTCGATTACTTCCTCGAAAACCAACGCGCAAAGCTCTTCGAGTCGAAATTCCTGGAATTCGTGAGGAACATGACCTCTGCGGTGAAGTCAGGCATGCCGATCAGCAAGGCCATCATCTATGTCAGCAGGACCGATTACGGGGTGATGACACCCTATGTGCAGAAACTTTCGAACCAGATCGAATGGGCCATCTCCATGCACAAGGCATTGATCAGCTTCGGGCAGGCGACCCGCAATACCGTCATCCAGCGGGCGATATCGACAGTGATCGAGGCTGAACGTTCTGGAGGCAACATGGAGGATGTCCTCGAATCCATCACAGAGAGCCTTGTCGAGATCAAGAAGATCAAGCTGACCCGGAAGGCGAACATCCAAGGCCAGATCATCCAGAGCTATATCATCTACTTCGTGTTCCTCGGTGTCATGGTGATCATCCAGAACATGCTCATCCCCTATCTTGGAAGCATCGACACCGGCATCGGGCAGGGATTGACGCAGAGCACCGGTTTCAATCTCGATAACACCATTGCAATTGATTTCAGTTCTGTCCCAGGATTTGTGTTCTCTATCATCTCTTGGTTCTCGTCACTCGGTGGGATACTCTTGGTCTTGCCATTGCTGCAGGGCCTTTTCGCAGGACTGGTGTTAGGCAAGTTGAGCGAAGGAGATATGCTGTCCGGCATGAAACACAGCATTGTCTTGATGACGATCGCATTCTTCGTGATGTCGCTGTCGCAGGGCTTCGGGGCGTGAGAAAATCAAGATTAGTACATCAGGACCTGGATGAGATTGTCAAATCAATCACCGATTTGGCTGTCTTCGCATGCGAAATGGATCGTTTGCGCAGGATAAAACACGTCTTCATAGCCGCACATATACTCAGGGTCCCCCTTGATGACATATCGCCCGCCAATCCAAACCTGTTCCGGGCAGTCCCTTTGGATGGTTTTCTTTATCGTGATGAATCCCTCACCTGAGAAGATGTTTTCTGTGATCGCTATGTTCTTCCAGGTAATATCCATCTCATCAGGCTCTATCATCCAAGAGAATGAGCTTGGCTGGAGAAAATTTCCAATCGTGTCTCTCATCTGGCCTGTCGCCGGATGGGTTCCGACCATCAGCAGATTAATGGGGTCATTATCTTGGTCCTGCACGCTGAAAGAGATCCTATTGTACGTCTCATCTGAGTCATCACTGAATGATATGCGTAAAGAATACACCGGATCTCCTCCCTCTGTTCCCTGAACACCGCATTTCTGGTTTGGCAAAATCCTATCTAGGTCATTAACAGTTATCTCTCCAACAGTTCTGTCGGGAGGATCAATGGGGGCATCAGGCATTGGCGTGTTGACACATCCGGCAATCAAGAGAATCATCAATAATGCGATTTTTTTCATGGGGTGTTTTCTTATCATTAATGCTTAAAAAGGTTTTGGAATGAAAAATCACTCATTCGTGATCAAACCTGGCAATAGTCTTAGATAGATCCCTTGCGGAGTGCTCATTCCTGAGAAGTCGACGCCGGTCCTTTGGGTCAGATGAGCAACAACAGCGTCGTTGCCAGCGACGATGGCTGTTTTTCTTGGATAAAGGGGGGTTTTTTTTAATGGATTTTTTTGATTTCTGTGGGTGCTCCTCCGGACAGGTTCTGCAAACATATGGGGGGTGAAGTGAGTCCCTCCAAATGAATCTCCTCTATCTTCTAATTTGGAGACTGTTTTATAACCTACAGGAAAGGAGCGATAATCCTGCGTAAGGAAAAGATGGGCTTTCCCTGAGTAATCATCTTCCTTTTCAAGAAACTGATCCGGCTGCACAATTCCTCCTTCCCCTACTTTGATGTTCTCATGATAGGAGAAATCAACAACATCACCGACAAGGCAAATGCCTAGAACTAACGGTCTCCTAGGGGGATCATCTTTTAGTTTAATCTTCCATTGTCTTTTGCGTTCAAGCAGTTCTTGGTCATCACCCTGTGCTGGTTCAAGGTCTTTTGGCGTGGGGTACCG
>JBDRLS010000087.1:0-8565 GCA_043812875.1 Nanobdellota archaeon | reverse complement strand
CGCGGTGCTCGAGGCCATGGGAACGGTCTTCACCAATAAATATGCCGAAGGATATCCTCGAAAGAGGTATTACAGCGGGAACCAGATCGTCGACAAGGTCGAGGAGCTAGCCATCGAGCGCGCAAAGAAGATATTTGGTTGTGATCATGCCAATGTCCAGCCGCATGCCGGAAGCCAGGCGAACATGGCTGCTTATTTTGCGCTTCTCGAACCAGGGGACACCATATTGGGCATGAATCTCTCGATGGGCGGCCATCTCACTCATGGAAGCCCGGTCAATTTCTCAGGAAAGCTGTTCAGCATCGTCAGCTATGGCGTCGACCCTGAGACGCATAAGATCGACTATGATGAGCTTCGGACAATCGCCCTGAAAGAGAAACCCAAGCTGATCATCAGCGGGGCATCTGCCTATCCCAGACTCATCGACTTTTCGGAATTCAAGGCTGTTGCGGACGAGGTCGGGGCATTCCATCTCGCTGACATCGCCCATATTGCGGGGTTAATTGCGGCAAGATTGCATCCTGACCCCATCCCTGAATGTGATGTGGTGACGACGACTACGCACAAGACCCTGCGCGGGCCCCGCGGGGGGATGATCATGTGCAGGGGAGAGCATGCAAAAGCAGTCGACAAGGCAGTGTTCCCCTTCATGCAAGGCGGGCCGTTGGAGCACATGATCTGCGCGAAAGCAGTCGCCTTCAAGGAGGCATTGGAGCCAAGCTTTGCTGATTACCAGAAACAGATCATCGCGAATGCGCAAGGGCTTGCGAAGACACTCATCAGCGAGGGGCTTGTGCTCATATCAGGAGGGACAGACAACCATCTCATAATGATCGATGTCTCAGCTTCTGGGACAACAGGCAAGATCGCGGAGAATGCGCTGCACGATGCAGGAATCTATACAAACAAGAACATGATCCCCTATGACAAACGTTCTCCATTTGATCCCTCTGGCATTCGGATTGGGACACCAGCTCTTACGACGCGAGGCATGAAAGAAGGGGAGATGGGGATCATCGGAGAACAGATCGCCAATGTCATCAAAAAACCTGAGGGACCGGCCATCGGGAAAGCGAAAACAGCCATCATGGAGCTCTGCAAGAGATTCCCGCTCTACGAGGGATTGAAGGTATGATTCTCGACGGAAAGGCGGTTGCGGAAAAGGTCAGATATCATCTGAAGGCGCAGATAGGCGACATGCTCATCAAACCCGGCCTGGCTGTTGTGCAAGTCGGAGATGATCCTGCATCAGAAGTCTACATCACGGGGAAGTTGAAGGCCTGCAATGAAGTCGGCATACACTCTGAACATATACACCTTCCCCATAAGACAGAGGCAAAAGAGCTGCTTTCCAGGTTACAAAAACTGAATGAAGACAGCCATGTGCATGGCATCCTTGTCCAGCTCCCTTTGCCGGGCCATCTTGATCCTCTCGTCATCCAAGAAGCCATAGACCCTGCAAAGGATGTCGATGGCATGCATCCCGTGAATGTCGGATTATTATCCATGGGGAGACCCGGACTTGTCCCTTGCACCCCCAAAGGAATCATGATGCTATTGGATGATTACAAGGTTGAGCTCACAGGCAAGCACGCAGTCATCGTCGGGAGGAGCAATATCGTCGGCAAGCCCATGGCTCAACTGTTGCTGGCGCGGAACATGACGGTCACCATGTGCCATAGCAGAACAAAGGATCTGGGGAAGGTGTGCGCGACTGCGGATGTCCTTGTCTCTGCAGTGGGGAAGGCCGGAATCATTACAGGATCTTTCATCAAAGACGGAGCTGTGGTGATAGACGTGGGCATAAACCGCGTCGATGGAAAACTGCAGGGCGATGTCATGTTTGATGTCGCGGAGAAGATCGCAAAGCTGATAACCCCTGTGCCGGGAGGCGTCGGCCCGATGACCATCGCCATGCTGCTGCAGAACACCTATGAGGCGGCGAAGAGGCTAACATGATTAAACTGGGCATCTTGGCTTCAAGCAACGGCACAGACATGCTCGCCATCATCAATGAGATCAAGAAAGGGACTATCGACGCTGAGATCGCCATTGTTATTGCGAACAAAGAGTGCGGGGCGCTTGAAATGGCAAAAGAGCATGGATTGCCTTTTGAGTTGATCCCATCAAAAGAGCATAAGGAAAGAGAGGGATTCGATAGGAAAGTGAGTTCTGTTCTGGAACATAAAGGTGTCCAACTCATCATCTGCATCGGCTACATGCGCTATCTCTCTCCCTGGTTTGTTGATAAGTATAAGAACAAGATCATGAACATCCATCCTTCTCTGTTGCCTGCCTTCTCAGGCGGCATGGACCTGAATGTGCATGAGGCCGTGCTGAAGCACGGAGTCAAGGTCACTGGCGCGACATTGCATTTTGTTGATGAAGGCGCTGATACAGGGCCTATTATCCTGCAGAAGGCAGTTGCCATTGCTCACGATGAGACTGCTGATTCATTGAAACCGAAGGTGCAACGAGCAGAGCAGGAGATCATCCTCGAGGGGATCAGGTTGTTTTCTGAGAAACGATTGAGTGTGAATGGGAGAATAGTCCAGATTCAATAGCTCTTTCTTGATGATAATGATAACAGATGGAAATGCATATAAATGTCAGTCTATTTCCCTTATTAGTGGGGTGTTAACATGGTAATCTTATTTCGCGGTAAACCTGGGATAAAACGAGAATCATCAACAGCATCAAGAGGAACAATGATGCAGCCGGTTGTGGGAACGAATAAAGACACTGAACCATTCATCGGACTCGGTGTCGGCGTTACAGAACCTGATGGGGATGATTACCTACATTTTTGGGGCACTGCAGACCATGACCTCCCTCGATCATATCGTGCAATGCAGCTTTCTGAAAGATTAGACTTTGCAAACGAAGCGTGGTTAGCCGATTGTTGGATAGCGGGACATGCTGAAGATGATCGGGATAAAGCTGATCGGATCAAAGCAATTGAGGATATCGTCGGTCAAACTTTTCGAGAATATAAACTCCAACAAATGCTTCCAGACATGGATGACGCATTATCACTGCTTCGGGAGAAGGGGATAGAAGTCAATGTCCATCCATTGCTTCGAGAGATCAAGGCGAAAAGACTGGCTCAAACTCCTGGAATTGAGCTGGCAATCCAAGATTATGCTGATTGGGCATTCTTGATCAATAGTAATATTGATCCTCTTGTTTGGCAAGGGATGGGTGATTATCTTGAAAAAGGATCCACCACCGAGGCAGGGAAAGCATGTAAAGAAGCCTCGATCACCATGGTGAATTTTGTCCGTCAAAATATGCAAAGTCTCCTCAAAGAACCCTTCTATGCCCTCATTACTGCGTATAATCATGGCAAACCGGACCCAGAAGTCATCCAACAGGATGCCATTGGCAAAAAAATAGTCTATGCCCAAAGAGCATTGATCAATCTTGAGCGGGCAATGGCATTCCTCCAGACAACTGTCGAAGCATTATCAGACTTGAAGAGTGATCTCTACTTTTTCAGCAGTGGCATGATTCATATCGCTGGAAAAGCCCGGTCCGACCGTTATCAGAATGGAGAGACGCCAGGAGCAGTGGAGGAACAGGCATTAACGCTCCTGCGAAACCTCAACCGTGCGGCGCAGAAAGAACTCGGATTCTACAAACTCGCATGATTTTTATATGAGTTGCTGTTCGTGATAATGATGGATGTATATTTGGTCACAACCAATGAAGAGAAATTCCAAGAGATCTCTAAAGTGATGGCGCTCAAAGGCGTCATTGTTCACAAGCTCGCGTTGGAGAAAAGCGAGGACAAGGAGCATCCGATTGACAAGGTTGCAGCAGATAATGCAAAAGCATTTGCCGAGTCTGAGCATAAGCCGATCATCGTCGATGACACAGGAGTTTTCTTCGATGCCTATCCTGATTTCCCTGGCGCGAATGCGAAGTGGGTCTATAACCTGATAGGGTATAAAGGCATCCTCAAACTGGTCGAGGGGAAGGACAGGGGCATGCGCTTCAAGACTGCCGCTGCTTTCTGTTCGCCTGGGAAGAAACCTGTTGTTGTCGTCGAGAGCCTGAAAGGAGCGCTCACCACCGAGGTTTATGGGGAGGCAATGGAAATGATGCCCTATGAGCGCATCTTCATCCGCGATGGTGATGATAAGGCGATGTGCTTCATGGACCGGTATGAGAAGAACAGGGTCTCGCATCGGGCGAAGGCGTTTTCTAAGTTAGCCACAATGATAAACAATATATAACAATTCTTACTACCCCTTTTTATGGGGGAATATGCTCATGTTCACGATATGGTGCCAGGCATAGATGCTTCTGGCCTCGAATCAATCGATGATCTTGCCCTCCGAAGAGCGATCCTTGCAGGACGAGAATCTTCACAATTATCAAAAGAGGGTCGTGCTTTTCTTGACCAGCATCGCAGCGCAAAGGGATTTCCTTATCCCCCTGGTATCATCTCACGCTTTCTTCACTCAAGGATCTATGAAGAATGGTGTGGTGAGCTGGAACAGTGTTCAATGACTTTCTGTAAAGGAGTTCAGGGGCAGATTGTCATTGATCTAGGAAGTGGTGCTTTAATCCCTCCCCAAGGCGCGTCAATTTCAGAAATGTGCGGTGCGTCAGGATACATCGCAGTTGAATCACTCTTTGCCACGGATTACGCGGGGAATACTGCCTGGCTCGATAAGGTGTCAATCCCTGTTGCTGTGGTTGCCGAAGACATGAAACAGTTCATGAAACGCCTCCCCGACAAGTCTGTGAGTCTGTTGGCATCCGGGATTGATGCCATGGTCCTTCATGATCCCCATCACCTCAAGGAGTGTAATGAAGAAGTTGAAAGAGTGCTTCATCCAGAAGGCATTTTATTATGTTATCATTCCTGTCTTAGGCCAGAAGGCTTGAAACGAGAAGAGCATATGCCGCGTTATGGAATGAAGAATGATGTTTTTGTCCGGTTCAGCAGAGGCTAGAACATATAGCGGATCTCAAGGCAATAAAAACCCTTAAATACCTTATCTTTACTCTTGAATCACGGTATGAGAGCGCTGATCTCGGTTTCTGACAAGAGGGGACTTGTTGAGTTTGGTAAGGGTCTTGCTGAGCTGGGATGGGAGATCGTCTCGACTGGGGGGACGTCGAAAGCGTTGAAGGATGCTGGTCTTTCTGTTATCTCCATCTCTGATGTTACCCATTTCCCTGAGATCATGGGCGGCAGAGTCAAGACCTTGTCTCCCTATATCCACGGCGCGATCCTCGCAAGGAGGGATAAAGACGCCAAGGTGATGGAGGAGCACAAGATCACGCCTATCGACCTTGTTGCCGTGAATCTTTATCCTTTCAAGGACACTGTTTCCAAGGATGCATCTCATGAAGATGTCATTGAAAACATCGATATCGGCGGGCCGACGCTGATCAGGGCTGCGGCGAAGAATCATAAGGATGTTCTGGTCGTTGTGGATCCTTGCGATTATGAACGTGTTCTTGAGGCTCTCAGGGAAAAGGTGACTATGGAATTAAGGGAACAACTCGCGCGCAAAGCATTTACGCACACAGCATACTATGATTCCATGATCAGCCTATACTTTAACAAACGCCAGAATGTCAAGTTCCCTCAGGAGCTCGTCGCTGGTTTTATCAAAGTGCAGAACCTCCGATACGGGGAAAATCCTCACCAAGAGGCCGCATTCTATCATGATCCATGGGTGAATGAGGCGTGCATCGCCATGGCAAAGCAGCTGCACGGGAAGCCATTATCATATAATAATATCTTAGATTCGAATGATGCTTTTGAGCTGGTGAAGGATTTCTCCGAGCCTTGCGCAGCGGTCATCAAGCATACGAATCCATGCGGCGTCGCGACGGCCTCGACAATTGACGAGGCTTACAAGATCGCACATGAGAGCGATCCTTTATCCGCATTTGGTTCTGTCGTCGCCTTGAATAGGCAATGCAATCTCAAGATAGCTGAGCTCATGAAATCATTGTTCATCGAAGTGGTCATCGCGCCGGGTTATGAGAACGAGGCGTTGGCGATGTTGAAGCAGAAGAAGAACATCCGGCTTCTGGAGACAGAGAACATCACGAAGACAGGATCCGGCTTGGAGTATCGCAAGGTGACCGGCGGACTTTTAGTGCAGACACGGAAGTTCCCTGAAGTTACCGAGAAGGATCTTAAGGTTGTCTCTAAACGGAAGCCAACAGATCAGGAGATCAAGGACATGCTCTTTGCCTGGAAGGTCTGCAGGCATGTGAAATCAAATTCTATCATCTATGCAAAAGACAATGTTGCTGTGGGTGTGGGTGCTGGGCAGATGTCCAGGGTCGTCTCAGCGGAGATCGCGGCGAAGAAAGCAGGAGAACGCGCCAAGGGTGCGGCAATGGCATCGGATGCGTTCTTCCCTTTTAGGGATGGGATCGATGCAGCTGCTGAAGTGGGGATTTCTGCAGTAATCCAGCCTGGTGGATCCATTCGTGATCAGGAAGTCATCGATGCTGCTGACGAGCACGGCATGGCAATGGTGTTCACTGGGGTCAGACTGTTTAAGCATTGATTATTATAACTACTATCTAGTGGTCAATTTATCGAAAGATTTAAATAGGGGTGAAACTTATGCAAAAAGATAAAAAAAATAAAAAGGATCCTACTCCAACTTCTCTTCGTCTTCCTCGTCTTCAGGCGCAGGAGGGACGTCAGGCTCTTCATCTGAGGTCTCTTCCTCATCATCTGCAGGAGGTGCTGGGGGCTCGTCGCCGAAGTCTTCGCTGTCTTCTGCTGGCTCTTCAGGAGCTGCATCATCTTCATCTTCGGTCGGCTTGTTTTTGTCTGCTACGCGAGCAGAAGCACCGCCAATCTTCTCTGAGAACGCGACTCTTCGTAACACCTTGGTCACCTTGATCTGCACTTCATCGCCGACCTTTACATCGGGGACAAAAATGACAAATCCGTCAATCTTTGCAATGCCATCGCCCTTCTCGGCAATAGCCTCTATTTTTACGTCTATCTCGTCTCCCTCTTTGACGGGAGGCTCTCGGTGCTGCCTAAAATTTCTTTCCATTTACTTCACCTTTGGGATCAATCTTTGCTGACCCCCTTAAGAGAGGCGGGGTGTCGTAAGGCTTTATAAAGGTTTTTGTTAGGTCTCAGGAAATCCTTCGTATTCAGATACATGGTACATCAAATCATCATTAATCAGATCTCTCATAACCTTTTTATATATCCCTTCCTTCTCAACTTTTGATGGGGGTCACAGTAAGGCTTATGTCCATATCAATGGTATTATTAGTCATACCTATCATCACTGCTTTTCCTGTTCCTGAGGTCAGAGATTCCACTTATTACTTTGAAAATGGCCAGATCACCTTAGATCAGTATGCCATCATCTATGATGAGCAGGGGCATGGTTATGAGCTCAATCCACCTATTATCTCTCGAGAAGACATTGAGAAACGACGATCCATGATTCGCGATGGAGAAAGCTTGACAGATGGTCAAATTGCACTTCGTATACGGTCGGATCAACCTCGGCCCATAAAGATCGGCCAACCTGTCGTGATGACTATCGATGAGCTTCCTCGAGAGGAGTTCCCCTATCTCGAACATTGGAAATACTGTCACGGTAGGGATTTTCCTTTCTGGAACGGTGCATACTATGACTGCGACACGGTGCAGGAAGCAACACAGCAGGAATGGGATGATTCCTGGACTGAGATGGACCCGTATCCTGAATTCTATAGGATATCTCGATTGTATGGGGCCTATGAATGCGTCCAATACCATGATCCTGATATTTGTGAGGGAGATCCAGGAGTGTGCTGCTATGCGCAAGCGAATTATGATCTTACGAATCGGAAATATGTTGATTCCATGTGGAATGCAGATGACTATGAATATGATACTTATTCTGTACATGCCGAATTCAATACCCCAAATGAATGCGGAAATCCTGAATGCATTGCCATAAACCCTGATTTTTATGTGCTCGCGCATGTGTATGGGGATCGCGTTTCAAGCCAGAGTCCAGAATCTGTTGATAAGTATGATTACTATGATCATATGACCAGTCAGAACTATCCTGCGCTCATGGAGCAGATGTTTTCAGTTGAAGAGCCAGTAAACGAGAACTATGGCGATATTGGCACAAAGGTCGATTCTCTATCACGTTTCTTCTGGAATAATCAAGAGACAGGCTTTTCCGATGTACCTGCTATCTTGGATGATCTGCTGTTTTACTTTGATGATGACAGTCAGGGACTTAATGAATGGGCACTCATTCAAGGAGGCCAATTTTGCTCAGGAAGCCATGGCTCCCACGAGTTTTGTGAGGGGGGAACGAGCTATACTGAATGGATTGATGGCTTTAATTACTATCTGGACGATTACACTTTTTACGAGACAGTGACTTTAAGTGATGCTGAGATTATGGCGGAGATTGATGAAGGAAGACCGGTCTCTCTTCGCATCGGCTGGGACGAAGGCGGCGGACAGGCAGCGGTTATTGTTGGCTATTCAGAGAGTCCTCTCACTTGGTATATCTATGATCCGATCAATCAATTGCAAGCGTATTCTGATGT
>JBDRLS010000086.1:0-3654 GCA_043812875.1 Nanobdellota archaeon | reverse complement strand
AGTTCTCTGAAGCAATGAGCTCAACACCCTCTTGTTCGCGGACAATCTCTTCCCGGACATGCCTAGCGATGACTGGATCAGTTTGTTCAAGATGGGTCATCGGCTCACCTTGCATTCGATGATCCTTTTTTCAGTGATGATGACATCAACCGGAACATCTCTGCGGTCGTGCGCCACCGCTGGAAGGATCTGCTCCTCAAAGGCGAGCGCGATCACAGGCACTCTCATCCTCAAGAGTGTTCGGTCATAGAATCCTTTGCCCATTCCGAGTCGATTCCCCTTTTCATCGAACGCCAATCCTGGCACCACGACGATCTCTGGTCTTGCTTCATCTCTTCTGCTAGGCTCTGGAATGTTATATGACCCCGGTTTAAGGGCAGCGGCATCGATGAATCTCCCGAAGCCGAGGACTGATCCTTTGACAAAGGGCAGAAGGATAGTCTTCTTGCACTGCTTGATGAAGGAGCGGGTGTTCACCTCTGATTGGATGCTCCAATAGAGGCCGATGATTGATGCTTTTTGAAAGAGGGGATGCGTTGCTAGCTTTTCCATGATGGCCTGCGACTTCTCTCCCCGGTCGAGGATGCTAGTGCGTCGCGCTGCTGCCTGTTCCCTTTGCTTGTTTTTCAATCCATTTCACCACGACATTTTTTCCGCTTCGTAAAAGCTTAAACCAGACCTTGGTTCCCTTGCCGATGACAGTTGTATCGCCTTTGCGGATGGCTTCGACAATAGCCTCAGGGTCTTTTGTCTTGAATAATGTGAACGTGCTTAAAAAATCATCCATATGATGCGCATCTGAGCCGGAAGTGTAGGGGATTTTCAATCTTCTCGCCCAGGTTCTTGCCCGCCTATTCATGGCTTGCGGCGTTTTGCCGTTGACGACCTCAATAGCATCGACATGCCTGAAATAGCCTCTGATGACTGGCAGGGTGTTGACGATGTTATAGATGCGAAGGATATAGCGGAATGGGTGAGCCAGTGATACAACGCCATGATGCTTATGACAGAGCTCAATAATCTCGAGGCCTGAAAGTTTGTTTGACTTGAGCAGATCCTTTTTCCGATGGGTTTTCACCTTGTTAAAAAAGGCAACGAGACCTTTTTGGGTTGCAAAATAACAGAGAAGGTCAATGCCGTCATTTGCCGTTATCTCAATGCCTGGCACAACCGGAACTTCTTCCTGCTTGAGCGCCTCAAGGGAGCCGCTGATCTCATTATGGTCAGTGATGGAAATGCCGAAGCCTTCTTTCTTCGCGAGAGCGAGGATGTCCTTTACAGACATCCTGCAGTCACCGCTGTGGTCGCTGTGCATGTGCAGGTCGAAGAACGTTGTCCCGCGTACTGGACGGATGACAGCACGGCCACGTATGTATCTGCTCATGACCTGCAAGACAAATCCTTACTTAATATGGTTTTTGGATTTTTTCCTGCCGTTTGAACCACAAGATTTATAAAGGAGAATATTATTTAAAATATAAATATGTTGACTAATATAAATAATATTTTTAAGATGCATAATGAGTAAACTCGTACTCAGTGTAACCATTGATAAAGACATCCTTCAATCCTGGAAGAGCTATACCAAAGAAGGGTGTATCAATTCGTCTCAGCTCATTGAAAAGATGATCAAAGAACATCTTGAAGAGGTGAAGAAAAAATGATGCTTCACCTGAGACAAAACTATCTTGGAAGACTTGTATGTTCTTTCTTCCTGTTCCTTTTCTTTGCCTCCTCAGCTTATGCTGCCTCGCCCGTTATCCTCAGCGACCAAGGGACAGATGTTCGTATCCTCGAAACAGGAGAATTGCTCCCCCTGGGAGATTTGACCATTCAGGTGTATGATGCTGCAACTGATGGCAATATGATCTATGAAGGAAGTTTTCCTGAAGCCATTGTGAACGGTTCTTGGAACATCCTTATGGATTCAGGTCTTTCCCTTGACTTTGGGCGGACATACTACAAAGACTACATCATCGAAGGGGATAATCTCAATTTCAATGGCGAGGATCGCCTGCCTTTCATGTCGCCTTTGGGCGATATCAATACAACGAGGGACATCAGCATCGGTCAGAGAATCAATTTCTTTTTTGGAGGGGTCATTGAAAATCTTGCCGATGGCTGGATTAAGCTTACAGGCAATGTGAATGTGACTGAAGATTTGGTTGTCGCAGGAGATGTCATAATTAGTGGTTCATCTCTATTTGTTAATAATACTCAAGTCTGTCTTGCTGATGGCACGAATTGCCAACCCTCCGGAGGGGGCCTGAGTGCGGGCCCCCCCTACCTCTTTATCGACTCCTCAGTGATTTATCTGAATGAGAGCCTCTTAAATGTGACGATCGATAGCAGAACAGGAGAGAGAAAAACAAATCTTTCCCAGTTCATCAATGATATGGGATTTGTCAATGACACTGGATTGCAGGCCTTCAATGACACATCGTTCATAGATCTAGTGAACAGCTCACTTTCCGTACGTATTGATTTAATATCTGCAGCAAATGGATCCTTCAACCAAACACTTACAGACACGCTCTATTCTAGCATTCTCTGGGATTACAACCAAACCGAACCCGCGCTGGTCTACACTGATCAGGAAATCAGTACAGTCAACACAAGAATCGATAATTTACCAGGAATAAACACCTCATTCAATCAGTCCCTCGCAGACATACTGTACGCTAGCATTATTTGGGGGTATAATCAGACTGAGCCGGCTCTTATATACACAGATGATCAAATCACCATAATCAACACGCGCATAGACAACTTACCATCTATTAATACATCATTTAACCAATCGCTTACAGATTTATTATATGCAAGCATTATCTGGGCATACAACCAAACAGAACCCTCCCTTACATACACTGATGATCAGATAAGTCAGATCCAAACACAGATCGACAGCCTCCCGGTAGGTAACTCCTCATTTAATCAGACGTTGACTGATCTGTTATACGCGAGTATTTTATGGGCATATAATCAGACCGAGCCTGCACTGGCTTACACTGATCAAGAGATCAGTATTGTGAACACGAGAATAGACAACCTACCGACAGGAAACACATCTTTCAACCAAACCCTCACAGACACATTATACTCGAGTATCATTTGGGATTATAATCAGACAGAGCCAGCAATGTCGTATGTTGATAAGCAGATTACGAGTGTGTACACTTATGTCGATAATTTACCAGGTGGTAATGCTTCTTTCAACCAAACACTTACAGACACCCTGTATGCTGATATCATCTGGGATTACAATCAAACAGTCCCCTCAATGGAATATACAGATGAACAAATAACTCTACTACAAGATCTTATCAACTCATTCCCCGTAGATAACTCATCATTCAATCAGAGTCTTACTGATAGGTTATATGCCGACATCCTATGGGCATACAACCAAACCATCCCTGCAATGACCTACACCGACGAACAAATAACTATCCTGCAAGCACTCATCAACTCCCTCCCCTTAGGAAACTCATCATTCAACCAAACACTTACTGATACACTCTACGCGGACATCATCTGGGCGCACAACCAAACCATTCCAGCAATGACATACACCGACGACCAGATAACAATCCTACAAGCACTCATCAACTCCCTCCCCCTCGGAAACTCATCATTCAACCAAACACTTAC
>JBDRLS010000085.1:0-3710 GCA_043812875.1 Nanobdellota archaeon | reverse complement strand
CATGCACGAACCCGTGTGGGAAAGCCTATCAAGAAAAGGAAGAACAAAGAAAGACGTTCTTCAATACAAGGTCATGTGCGATCGTCTAACCCAAGACGGCAAGGAGCTCTTCAACCACATCATAGCATCCTACATCCGCTTTGCGCTAATGTCAGGATACTACCACGTAAAAAAGCCAGGAACAAAGAAGCGCCCCAACAGGGCTACCAAAGAAGAGAACCAATATAACATGTACAACCTTTTGAGGGAGCTCATTGGTTATGACCTTTGGGATTGTATAGGCGAAGTCTCAAAACATTATAACCTTTCTCGGGAACTTAAAGAACTTGATCAGAGTATCATCAGACGATACGACATTACTCTATACTGGCTTCTTTATGCAATACACCGACTGAACATCACAGGGGGCATACGTCACCCGTGGAGATTTGTACCCAGCCCACGTCAATCTAATCTCAGGATTAAAGCCATGTTCACATCTCTACCAATCCATGATTACTCAGCGAGAAAATACCCCTTAAAGAAAGATTTTAAATACCAGGGTGAGTCACTAATACTCATTAAGTCCACGTAGCCCAGCTCATTTTACCTAACCCACACTTTTGCGGTGTTTATCCCCCCAACCAAGACAAGGAATCCTTCATCGCCGATCTTTCCTGCGAACTCTTTCGCGATGATCGCTGCCTGCGACGAGCCGAAGCCCGGGAGGAATGCTGCAATAAAGCCGACAATGGTTGCAGCAACTGTCGCCCTCGCTGTTTTTCTTTTTGATAATGTCAGGAATCCTTCATGCTCTTGTTCTGGGATCTTCGTCTGCTGCTGCAAGGACATGACGAGGATGGAGCATCCGAACAATCCCGAGAGGAGAGGGAATAACGGCTGGTCTAAGGAGTGCATGTTCAAGACGATGAGCCCTAAGCTTCCAGCAAGGAGGAACAATGTCAAAGAGAGAAGCTTCTTCCTCCACGTGCGCTCCCGGAAGATCATGTAGGCCATGATGGCGATCAGGATCCAGCCGAGATACATCCGGGTGTATTCATAGATGATGGGCATGATCGTGATGAACAATGGGAACAATGTCAATGCGAGAATCAAGCAGAAATAGGATCCGATGACTGTGCACATAACTGCGATATGACCCTTTCCTCTAAGGAGGAGGCGATGTCCAGGTAAGACAGAGAGTGCCATGTCGCTGTCCGGGGCGCCGAGATAGATCCCTGGTAGGGCATCGAGATATGTGTGCGTTATTGCCATTGCGATGATGAACGCACCGAGGTAAAGAGGGGGAACACCGGCGAGCATGGACGTGGCGAGAGAGAGCACGACAACAGCGACCAAATTGATATGGACGCCGGGGATGAGGCCTGTGACGCAGCCGGCGCAGATGCCGAAAACGATTGCTAATAGGATTGCTTCGAACATATTGGGTGCCGCGGGCGGGATTTTCGGAAATCTTTCGGATTCGGTCGAACACGCACGAGATTGTCAAACCTCACCAGGGTATCAACCTAGTCCATTACCAGGTTTTTCTTCATTATAAACTTTCAGAACATAAATCCGGAATATCTTCAGATTACTCGGAAAGAACAAAGGAGTAACACTTATATATCCGCGGGCATTCGCAATCACATGCGTACACTCAAGCAAATCCTCGGATCCAGCGCACTCTTGATCATCGTGTTCCTCTTTTTTTCCATATCAACCATTGTCCGCCTCATCACAGATTACAGATGGTTCCGATCATTGGGGCATGGAGAACTTTTTACCACCCCGCTTCAGACAAAGATATTCCTCTTCTTCGTCCCCCTCCTCATCTTCCTCTTGTTCAGCGTCGTCAATCTCTGGATTGCAAGAAGGTCGAGGAAACTACCGTTCGGCTATTTCATCATCGGCATCGTCGCATTTTTCATGGGCATGTTCCTCAGCTCACAATGGATTGTCGTGCTCCAATACCTCAATCAACAACCATTCGGGCTCGTGGATCCCATCTTCGGCAAAGACGTCTCTTTTTACGTCTTCAGCCTGCCTTTTTTCATGGTTGTCTGGGGCTTCGCCTTCTTCTCGGTGTTCGTGACAACGATTCTGGTCGGCATATCCTATCTATTCAAGCTCATCACCTCTTTTTTCAATCCCCGGACGGAAACGACCGCGGCCGGCACCATCAAGGTGATCAGGCCACGATTCAAGCTTGGTCGGGGGGCGGAAATCCATCTCATCATCCTCGTATCCCTGCTTTTCATCATCTTCGCGATAAAGCATTATCTCGACCGGTTTTCCATCCTGCATTCAGAACAGGGAATTGTCGTCGGTGCTGGATATGCGGATCTCGTCGCCTTTCTTCCCTCCATCAACGTGCTCATGATCTTCGCGCTGGCTATGCCGGTCATTTTGGCCATTTCCATGCTCACAAGAAAAAGAAAACTAGCCTTCGCTGCACTCCTGATCTATCTTGTCGTGTCCGTGTTCGCTCCGTTCGTGATCCCTGGAATAATACAGACATTGCAGGTCACTCCAAACGAGATCAATCTTGAAAAGCCCTACCTCGAACATAATCTGAAGTTCACCAGGCTTGCGTATGGTCTTGATGTGGTGGAGAGGCAGGCATATGCCGCAGACACTGTGCTGAGTCCTGAAATTCTCGAAGAGGAGTCGGAAACTCTCGCAAACATCCGGATCCTCGATTGGCGGCCGCTCACCCAAACCTATAAACAGACGCAGGAAATCCGGCTTTACTATGACCTATCGGGCATCGACATCGACCGGTATACACTCAACGGAAAATATACCCAGGTGATGAGCGCTCCTCGAGAACTGGACCAGTCACAGCTTGCAGAAAATGCAAAGACCTGGGTGAACAGCCACCTCATCTATACGCATGGCTATGGCATCGTCACCAGCCCGGTGAACGACGTGACTGAAGAAGGCCTCCCCAAATACTTGATAAAAGATATCCCTCCAGTGTATACCAACGACGATGAAAGCCTTAAAATCACCCATCCTCAGATCTATTATGGGGAGACGAAAAATAGTTATGTACTCGTCAAGACAAAGGAGGATGAATTCGATTATCCCAAAGGGGAAGGCAATGAATACACGCAATATCTCGGTACTGGCGGAGTGGTTCTCGATGGATTCATCACCAAACTATTGATGGCCATCCGTTTCAGCGACATCAGGCTGTTGTTGAACAGCGATATAACCGCGGAAAGCAGGATCATGTTCCATAGGAATATCCAGGAGCGCATCACCACGCTCACCCCCTTCCTGCTTCTCGATCGGGACCCCTTCCTGGTCGTCGCCGATGGAAGGCTCAAGTGGATCCAGGATGCATACACCGTCACGGACAAATTTCCCTATGCCCAGAAGATGGGAGGGATAAACTATATGCGCAATGCCGTGAAAGTGGTGATCGATGCCTTTGATGGAAGCGTCATCTATTATGTTTCAGACCCTCAGGACCCCATTGTCCAAACATACACCACGATCTTCCCGAACACCTTTCTCCCGCTGAGCGAACTTCCACCAGTATTGCTCTCCCATCTCCGCTATCCTGAAGACCTCTTCCGCGTCCAAAGCGAGATATATAACACCTATCATATGGAGGACTCGAGCGTGTTCTACAATAAAGAGGATGCGTGGCAGATCCCGAAAGAGATCTATGGGACGGGACAGCAAGTCGCTGTCGACCCTTATTATATCATCATGAAGCT
>JBDRLS010000084.1:0-8973 GCA_043812875.1 Nanobdellota archaeon | reverse complement strand
TCTTTGCAGACCATGCCGATGGCCGTGCTTCCTTGTCTCACGGTCTTTTTCGCGTATTCTACTTGCAAGAGCCTCCCATCCGGACTGAACATGGTGATTGCCCTATCGTATCCCATCATTTGATGTTGAAGTGGTTGCATTTTATCCTCCGATCAGTGCTTTTGCCTTGTGCAGGAGCCCTGACACCCCTTTCGTGTGGAAGATGATATCTTCCTGTGTTGCGAGTGCGAGCGCGGCCTTGACCTCATTGACATGATCATGCTCTGCTCTCAGAATGATGCCCTTGTCTGTCCAGGTTTCTGGAAGCGGAAATGCTCCAGCTTCCCCCAGTCCATATTCTCCTAAATAGCTTAGGAGTGCTGTATTCATAGCCTTTATGACAGCATGCTTTGGGGCAGACCCAATAACAGCAACAGCGAGGTATCGTTTCTTCTCACGTAATGTCGGTTTCAGTGGTTTTGGTTTTATAATAACCCACCTGGTTAACCGAGAAAAAAGGCTTTGTTTTCTGCGCTCTTCTTTCTCTCTCTTCGCAGGGAGAGCCGCAAGGGGTATTTAAAGCTTGCGGATTGCCCGCCCCTAGGTAATTAATCACTTTCTAGTAATAAAAATGGAAACATTTATAAAGGGGAAAAAGACCCTTTGTCCATGAGAGAACCAATACTTCCTTTTCACGAAGTGCTTTGTATTACCAATATACGAGACACAGAGCCACAAGAAACGAAATTAGCTGGTATTGTTACAGCTATAGTGGATCCGCATAACGAAGTCTTTCCCTATTTCTGGGAGTTCACCAATGATGAACCCGCAATAGTGATTCACATTGATAAACATGATGACATGGCTGCGTGGGTTCCTATATTGCATGAAAATGAGATGCATGACCAAGATTTGCTTAGGGCATATGCTCAAAAACTTTCAATCGCTGATTTCTTTGCGCCAGCCATGCATCATGGGCGTGTTAGTGCTATGTACCATATCGATCCGAGAAACGATATTGTTGAATCATATGGCAACGCTAACATTCAGCGCTCAGCACCTTTGACTGATGAACTTAATGGAGAAATCAGATGGACATTATTCTCCAACTATTTTCAAAGTCCAAAACCACGGACATTATCATATTTTGATTTTATGAAAGAAATACTTCGCTATAGAGGAAAAATCATTTTGGACATTGACCTAGATGCCTTTGAATGTTTAGAAGATGATGATGTCAACAAACAGAAATCCATTGACAAGGCTGATCTCCTAAAGATTGTATTTTCACCTTTAGCAAATGGACACCTAGAAAAAACATTACATTTCCTAAAACCTCTTAGAAAACCAGGACTCATAACGATCGCGAGATCCTCAGGTCCAAGAGGTGGAATCATATTTACCCCACACTATCGCGTCGACGCATTGGAGCATGAGGTCACATTAGCGCTGGCGCAGCTGTATAGGTAATTTTATAAAGCACTTATTCTAAATACAATCCATGTCCCTCCTTGACAAGATCGGCGCTAATCAGTATCTATTCTTTCTCTAGGAACGCATCAATGTACTTCATAATTTCTTCTTTCTTCTCAGAATTAACAGACACTTCTTTTCCATAACTTGTTGGCTTTACATATAATATTCCCTCTTTTATCAATTCCTCTATATGCGTATTAATATTCCCTCTCAAATCTTTTGGAAAGCCTTTTGGTAGGTTGTCAATGGAGGTATGACTATGTTTAAATTTACCGAGGCGTGTTAATTTATGAAGTATTTTTCCTTTGATTTCTTCACTTGTCCACATGTAAAGTCCACCAAAACATACTTTGAATGATAAGGTTTATATACTTTTCTATTTAATAATGGAGTATGGAAGACAAATCCTTACTATTGCAGCTAACTGGAGAGATGCCCTTATTCAAAATCATAGACTTTCTATTAGAGAATAAAGGAATGGATTTTGACAAAACAGATATCGCAGAAGGGGCTGGTATCTCTAGAGCATCCTTATTTAACTACTGGAACGAATTAGAGAAGAGAGAAATCGTTAAAGTGACAAGGCAATACGGCAAAACTAAACTATTTACGTTAAATTCTAAAAGCCTCATCACAAAAAAAATCTTAGACTTAGAAAAGGCGCTTATATCTGATGCACTCGAAAAGGATCAAAAGAAAGAAATTTTGGTGAGTGCCTGATTTCCATGTCCCTCCTTGACAAGCTCGGCGCCATCGTCATCTTCCCCCTTTCAATCATCATCATTCTCGAAGTTCTCGGAGTATACACTGTGCCCCTCCCGTTCGACAAGATCCTCATCGGCGCACTGCTCATGATCGCCTTCCAGGTCATCAATGTAGCAATGTTAGGGATCCAGAATGGGCACGTCAGCATCATGCAGATCCTGACTGGAATACTCTTAATCCTCCCTCCGGTTGCCTATTTCTTCCAGAGCTTCATCCCCTTCGGAGCGCAGATTCCATTAATTCTGGGTGTGATGATGTTCACTGAATCGTTGTATGCGCTGCATTAATCAGTTATTTCATCACTAAATAGTAGTTATAAATAGAAAGATTTAAAAAGGGAGAACCATTTATTCGATATATGCCTCACACGATCAATCGCCTAAATGTTTCAGCAATTTACGACAGAAAGAGCAATGGCGTATATCTCATTCAGGGAGACTGCAGCACAGGTAAAAGCACCCTCGCCGCTCACCTGATCATGGATGATTCAGAAAATAGTCCTCATCGATTTCTATTCTTAGGTGATGAGCTTGTATTTGTAGGCATTGACAAAGGGAAGTTGGTATCCTATACTCTTGAAGAGAACACATCTATTACTGGAGATAAGGCTTTTTTTGGAGACAATCCATACGGTTTTGCTATGCGAGTACCTCAAGAAGAGAAAAAAACCTGTATGTCAGGAAATCTTCCTCCAGGAAAGCACAGATATATCGCTGATATCGATCAAGGAGATGGGAGCATTTTATCTTATTATGTCGATGTTCCAAAAGATCATCAATGTGATTTTAAAGATCTCTCCCTTAACAGAGGAATTGCGAAAGTCTTTCATCTTCAAGGCAATACAGCTGAAACTTCAGAGAGAGCCATCGCTCATTATGAAGATCCTTCTTTAAATGGATCTGTACAAAAGTGGGAATTCGGTGGTGAACCATGGATGAAGGCGCTTCAGCATCACAAGATTCCTGTCATTGACGTTGGTGTCAGGGGACACTCAGTTGATGTAACCAAGAAGACAATTGAGTCGTACATGGTCTAGACAATCATCAACGCCCCGGCGATCACCAAGAAGACAGCCAATCCCTTCTGGACAATGACCTCTTCATTCAGACGTTCATGCAGCATGTCCGGATGGAAGAAGCTGATGCCAAGCGCCAGGATGAAGACAAAGAGGATCTCAAGCTGCGCCAGACTTCCCACTAAGGTCGCAGGACCTTTCACCAGTGCCATTGTCAAAAGCACGAAGGCAACAGTATTGAGCGTCACACTCACGATCGAGAGCCACATGCCCTCTCTTGCCCTGCTGAAGACATGGCTGTGATGGGTAAAGAGGAGAAATCCTGCAATGACTGCATTCCCCAGCCCAAACCAGAACAGCGGACTCCAAACGTCTTGCGTCAAAACAACATATTTCACCAGTATTGTTCGGATGGCAAAGAGCGCCGCCGTCCCGATGGCAATCATCACTGCCCATGACACCATGACCTTTTTCCGTTCATATGAGATGAGTGCAACTCCAAGCGTGATGAAGCCGATGCCAAAGTACGTCAAGATGGGAAAATGCTCGCCGAGGAAGATCATGGCGAAGATGATCAAGAATATGGATTTCGTGCTCATGACAGGTGCAATGCTTGATATCTCCCCCTTTTGCAGCGCCTCAAAATAAAGGATGACCGCGCCGCGGAAGATCATGCCTGCACTCATCGAGACAATGATCAGATGGACCGGCATCATGATATGCCCCATGAACAATGAGATTGCGCCAAGAAGCACAAACGTCACAATGCCCATCACCGTCGTGACAAAGACCGGGTCCCGGATGTCATGGCCGATGATGAACTTATCGATGATGCCCACGATAGCGTAGAAGAATGCCGCGCCAACAGTCATCATTGCCCAGTTCATGTTCTTTCCAATATGATTTTCTGCTGCTGTGACATGATGATGACTCTGTCATTCTCTTTCACGCCGGCTTCTTGAAGAATCTTCTTCGGTATCCTTATTGCGGCGCTGTTCCCCCACTTCTTTACCTGCCCTGGGATGCTGCCTTTATACTGCTCTAATTCCCTTTTCGTCTCAAGGTAGTCGCGTTTCTTGACATACGCGACACCGTCGATTTCCACTTCCTTTATCTGTTTTCGGCTCTTCATCTTCATTTATGCAAACCAGTTGTATTTATCCGCTTCACATATGATTTTGTATCTACATGTATACGAATGTATATACTATTATATTAATCTTTCGATTGATATAATAATTATTTTAAAGCAGCCGAACTTCCCCTTTTACTATGGAATCAGAGATTTATACAGAACCAGGAATCAATCCAGGAAATCGCTATTTACGACTTCTTAAGTCTTATGTAAATCTGAAACATCTTGACTATGGCTGCGGGACAGGATGTCTTGCTCGACAGATTGCACATCATATTTCTGCCTATGTCCTTGCACATGATACTCCTGCAATCATAGAGCAGATTCCTGATGATATGAAGGACAGGGAATGGATTTATTACTCTGATGAGTTCCCATCATCATCTTGTATAGAGTGGGGCCCTCCCTATTACAGTGCCTCTTTAAAATTCATACTCCACCATGATCCATGGGCATTGTCCCTTGTCCACTCAATGATGGAAAAAGATGGCATAATAGGTGTACTAGATTATGACATGAAAGGCATCTCGGAGGAAGAGTTCAGAAGATTGTTCTCAACAGATAAGGAACTCTTAGAGCTGAAACGCATAGGCTTCGAAGAAGCAAAACAACTCCACACCTCTATGGGCTTAGATGATTGCCTTAAAGAAGCAGAGAAGCTCGGCATGGAGACCATCCACCAAGAGCAATTCCCCCCTAAATTCTATATCTGGCTCGGACGAACAACTAAGCCTTTCGATTATTGCGCTCACCGAGGTCCTTGGTAGGAAATTATCCTTCGCAGTGCCCTGGCCCGATATCCCCTTCGTTGTAGTCAGCCAATATGCCGGCGAGCGCGACGAACTACTGCCTCAACGGATTATTCCCCGGGAGGCGCCTGATGTCTTCTGGCTCATACTCGTTAAAGAGCTCATCGGCATCATCCATGGCATCATCGACCTCATCAGGCGTCGACGCTCCGTTCAGGACATTCAATGACGCGGCCATGAACTGATGGGCTAGGCTATAATACTTGTTCCTTGAGGAGCTCGTCCAGAAGGCATGATACCAGCTCTGCTCACTGAGATAGAAGACTGTATCTTCTTCATCAGGTTCTACCCTTGCCCATGTATCATCATAGGGCGCAGGACCATACGTGGAGTGCGTCTTCCAATAACCTTGAGTCAAAGTACAGCCATCTTCAACACATGGCACCTCGACAGTGAGCATCCAAGAGGCCTCTCCTGTATCTCCAGTGTCTTCCGTGATGAAAGAGGCAGTGTTCGGCTCATCATAATTGCCGCATCGGTCATATGAGAATCCTAATGTGTAATAATAGAAATCATCATGGCAGGCTGTTCCTAAAAAGCCCACATTCGTATCAGAGACATCAACGCACTCATCTAAGACAGTCGACGGCGAACCGAGACCGGATCCGACGCTTCGAGTATAATTTGTCGTGCCGGAAGGAATTTCGTCCTCGCCAAAAAAATGGAAGTTCTGTTGTGTCGCAGTCCCGACATTCATGATATCTTCTCCATTTTCAAGATCTGAAGAGAATGTGCAGACAAGGGAATCCATGGCATGGACAATCAACTCAGGACAATAGACCGGGATTTCTATCCCTTCGAGCACGTCAGTGACTTCAGTAAGCACAGCATCTCTCGGGCTGGGATTCGTGATGATGATCTCGCCATAGACGCCAAAATTATCGTCATCTGCCTCCCGCTCTACTATGACAAGATACTCCACGTCTCGGCTTTCGCCTACATCTAAGATAATATGTTCACTGTCAGCACTCTTGTCAATGGTCCAAAGATAGGTTCGGTCATAGCTCATTCTTGGCATCATGAGAAAATCAAGCTGATAGCATTCGACCATGACGTCCACATAATCACTCTGCCCTGTTTCCACAATAGTTACCGTGTTGCGATGGGTGTAAGTAGCATATTCATCCTCATAATTCAACCAATCGCAATTGAAGGCTCTTGGATAATTGACAGTTCCAGAATCATCGAACACCCAGCTGTCTCCGTTGGTGTCCTCGACAGTGATGGACTCAAGGTTGGTCTCGATGGTGGGCGCCCTGAAGAGCACGCTCGCCAGGCCGATGCCTCCCTCCACGTCGCCTGATGTGGTGACCGTGACTGTATTCAATCTGTTTTGATTATTCGGCAGCGCTCTCACATACGAGCAAGTCAAGGTCTCTCCAGCAGGGAGATAGAACGGAAAGTCGACACCGCACTCTACTTCTGCTACCAGACCACCACTAATCACGTCGACGACACTTTCAATGGTCGCTGTCGGATTCTCGTCGGGATTATGGATGGTGATCTCTCCTTCGACGCGGTAGCTCGTCTCCGGTCCGGACTTGATGACCTCAATCTGATAGCCAGTCATCGCTGCATCTCCTTCAAAGAGCGTCCAGGAATCAGGGCTGGCTGTCTTTTCGATGCTCCATAAATAATCATGTGTTACGAATGTCTCTGCGGTCTTTTCAACGACCAGGGCAGCACCTTGTACTGATGCTGCAACAAGAATGATGGCTAGAGTCAAGATATGTATCTGTTTGTTCATAGTGATCTACCTCCCACTATGCCAGGTAATATCTTTTTCCTTATATGGTTTTCTGAAAAACAGCGTGTTTTTTTAACACAGATTCGTCACTAAGTCGTTGGTATCATCAACTATTTCAGAAAATCGCTGAATCCCCGGCCATAGGGATTCTCTTCCTCTCCATATCCCCAGAAATAGCAAGGGATCTTTCTTTCATGGAGCATGTTCCCTATATCTAGTGCTGCGAGCGCGATGCCTTCAATGAAATGGAGCTCATCAGGGAAGTTGCCTCTTAGTTCAAGATCAGCTATCATGCCATGAAGGATGTATGTAGAGGGGAACTGTGCAAGAAAGCTTCTCTGGGCTTCATTGTCTGCATATATCTTATGCTCCTCCCAAACATTGACGTAAAAGCCGCTTGGCGAGCACCAGCTGCTGCCCAGCGCTTGCCAGTCCTCCATCATCCGGAATCCTGGCAATGATCTGAGCAGTTCTTCAGATTCCTCGACGTCCATGCCGACCATGATATGGTAATTGTCATAGATTCCGGACTCATGGCGAAGGATGTTGATATAATCCCTGGGTTTCTCTTTGAGGACTTTTTCAATTGCTGTAAGGTATTCTGTTAAAGACATGATAGCAAGAATAAATCAAAACATAAGAATGTTTTCATGCAGGAGGTTCTTTCTCTCTTTATACTTCGCGGGGAGTTAACGGCGTGCACTTCTGATCAAGACTTTTTACAATTTCATCTGGGACCTTGAACAGAAAGAGTCGTATATCGCAAGTCACCTTGGGAGCAGAGGGATCAACGATCCCGACCCCCAATATGCTGTATTGCATGATTGCCATACCCTGGCCTTCATGAAATGTCTGATTATATACTTCTGTACTAGGACTAAACATCACAAGCTGATTCATTTCAGGACTTTCATTATGTATCAATCCCAATTCTGCCAATGCTTTTGTTAACACGTGAACGGAAACAACATCAGCATCATACAGTCTCTTCTCCAGTGCCTCTAGGGAATATGAAGTTTTATTATCCATGCTCAGGGGAAGGCTGTTGTCCTATCTAAAGATTTTTGTTATTCATGAGTGAAGAAGTCTGCTTTTTCAATGTATCATATTCAATAACCTTTAATAATATCTACATCTCCCTCTCTACCATGAATGAACATGTCGAATATCCATTAATTCAACGTGAAGCAGGGATCAGCGACCGCATCGTCGACGCACGCGCTATCTTGCATGAAGACGGCTTTGAACCTGCCACAATTCCCTTTGAAGGTATGATGTTAGCATACCGACAAAAAGTTGATGTTCCAGCTCCCAAAGGCCTGGATGACCATCCCTTCTATATTTATTTACGAAATTTCCGAAGGCGAGGTCTGTTAAGAGATTGATGATGGGCCGCGTAGAAAAACTGGTTCTTTTTGATCCTGGCGGTGTGCTTTTCTGATCACTCACCTTGTCATCTGCTGCTTAAACGGATTAAAAAGAATTTCACTTTATCGGTTTTCTACGCGGCCTGATGATGAGAAAGCTTTTTATTATATTCCCTACTCCCCTTTCTCATGAGCAACGATCTTGATGAGGCTGCGAACCACGGGTTTGAAGTGATCACTCAGCCGGTCGATTTTGGAGCGGCCAGGAGCATGCTCTATGCCGCTCGCGCATTCGAGGAATGCTTCGGCATGAAGATTCCTGACTATCTCGCCAAGACTGTTCCTTCCTTGAACCAGACAGGAGTCAGGAATCATCTCGAGGCGAACCAGAAGGATCGCCATATCACTTTCCATCCTGATGTGAGACCGAGTCTTCCCTATCTGAATGTGGGCCTGGAACTATCTCAGGAAGCATCAAGATGGCGATGGAAGGTTGTCGCGACAGCCTATTTTGAGGAAGTGGACTGTACCCTTGAAGGATTCTACAGCAGGGATTGAGAGATCCCTCCCCCTTAGCAGTTTTTCAGTCACGCAATCTTCTCTCTAATCCATTCATCATCCCTGTTTATCAACGTAAATATCCCGTTCGAATCGATATTCTTATAGGTGAATCGATAGAT
>JBDRLS010000083.1:0-10191 GCA_043812875.1 Nanobdellota archaeon | reverse complement strand
TTCTTATAAGGAATGGGCAGACTATGATATTGCAAAGTGGAAAGAGCTAGGCGCTAAAAAAGCAGACTTGGTTGACGCAGTCAAAGGATTAAGCCTTTTCCCAGGGGCTCTTGAGACAATAGATACGTTGAAGAAGAGAGGAATGAAGATAGCCATCATCTCAGGAAGCCTCAGTATCGTCCTTGACGTCATCCTTCCGCATTACAGGAAATTGTTTGATGAGGTCTACATCCCTATCCTTGAGTTTAAAGATGATGGAACCATAGGCGATATATTCATCCCCGAGTTCGCGTTCCATGATAAGACCCATGCGCTTCTGGAGATCTGTGAAAAACTTGACATCACTCCTGATGAAACTGCATTCATCGGAGATCACGAGAATGACATCGAGGTGCTGAGACGCGCCGGGATGGGCATCGCCTTCAACAGCAAGCTAGATTCGGTAAAGGAAGCTGCAGACCGTATTGTCAACATCCCGGACCTTCGAGCGATCCTGCCTCATGTATTGAAAAAAAAGAGAGGGGTATGAAACCTTGATTTGCCGACGCTGAAATAATCCTTTCCGAGATGGGTGAGCTGTTTCTCTTTCTGCAATCGATCGGCAAGGGATGATGATCGCGAGGATAAGACATCAAGGAAAGAGATGCTGCCCTTCCCTTCAGGGAAATGGAGCATGATGATGGCATCCGACATGATGACTGCGGTGGAAAGGAGCTTATGGAGCTGGTCAGCAACAATAGGATGCTTTTCCTCTAATGCGCTATATCTTTTATCAGCGAGTTTTCTGCTCTGAGCACATTCCAATGAACAGGGTGCATGTGAGAGGAGAGGGGCATCGAAGTATCTGCCGAATATATTCATGGTGAAGGGAAAATGCCGTTTTGTCGTATTATCCAAGAGAGGAGAAAGAAAATCATAGGCGGCTTTTTCTTCTTGGACATGGTGTTTCTGGAAAAAGGAGATGCAGCAGGAAGGGAATCCTAGGAGCGCGCCCATTGCCTCATGGTCATTTGAGATTTCAGCCGTCTTCAATTCATTGAGATGCATTTGATCCCGGCTGATGAAGACAATGCGGTGATCGCCCTTGCCGAGCGTGCCCTTTGCGATGAAGCCCGTCCCCTCTTGGGCAACCCTTTCAGAGAGGTTGAATGGAAGGTTTTGATTCCTACAGAATGTGCTCACTGCAGCAAGGCTGGACTCCGGCATGATCAAGCGGGAGCTCTCTTTCAATCCTTGCAACATGGTGAATACTTCGAGCGCCCGGCTCATATTCCCAAAAACATCAAAAAGATGCTTCATAGCACTCAAAAAGGGGAGGAAGTATAAGGATTTTACGGCTCCAATGCATAAATCAACGAAAATGCCTCAGATTCGCCTATCCACAGTTCGCTTCGCTCTCTCCGCAGCAGAGCTGCGGGGTATGCGGCGAATCTGTCGCTATCGCGAATCGGCGTTTTCGAGATTACAAATCGGGTCTTGAATCGCAGCAGAGCTGCGGGGTATCAACCCAATTTGTAATGATGCATAAAGATATTAATAGTGGAGGGAGCAAATAGAACATATGGAGAAGATCAGCCTCATCCTTGATGGAGGGGGGATGCGCGGCGCGTATGGAGGGGGTGTCGTCACGGCACTCACAGACCTTGGATTGAAGACAGTCGACCACGCGACAGGATCATCAGCAGGCATTGCGAATCTCGCATGGTATGTAGCTGGGTTGGCTCATCCTGGAGTGAGGGTGTGGACTGAAGTCACAACCACACCCACGTTTCTCAGCCTCACTAATGTCTTTCATCACATCCCGTATTTCAACATTGATTATCTTGTCGACAACATCATGAAGACCCATCCAGTCCTAGGAATACCGCGAAGAAAGCTCATCCATTCAAAGATCAATTTTAGGATCCCCGTCGCTGATACAGAAACCGGAAAGGCGAAGT
Source organism: Nanobdellota archaeon (assembly GCA_043812875.1). Lineage (GTDB taxonomy): Archaea > Nanobdellota > Nanobdellia > Woesearchaeales > JAHIVG01 > JBDRLS01. Next base: position 8,251 of record JBDRLS010000083.1, on the reverse strand, counting down.
ATTTCAGCAATAAAAGCAGGCACGATATCTTTGAGATCTTCAGGGCCGCGTTCGCGATCCCGGTGGTCTACAACAAGGTCGTGCAGATTGGGAAGAAGAGTTATTTTGACGGCGCCTATGCTGACCCGCTCCCTCTTGACATTTCCGGTGTCAAAGAGAGCAGGAAGATCATCGTGCTCAACAGCGCGAATGATGAAGAGCATTTCGGCATGGAACACCACTTTGCCCATCTCAAGATGGATCTACCGAAAGGCATTGTTAAACTGCTGAGCGCTTGGCCGAAAATCTACTGGAAACGGGTTAAACAAGCGGAAAAACTCGAAGAGGAAGGACACATCCTTCTCCGGCCGAAGACTTCGATCAGCCGCATTGACAATGTAAGGAAACATGTTGCAGCGCATGTCAGATGGGGATACCAAGATGTGAAAGCATGCACGCCGCTTCGGAAGCTCATCAAAGAACTGAAGGAATCTCCTAAAAAAGAGTTCTATTTCTCATCTCCTGCGTGAACTATTCTTCAATAGTTACAAAGTAATTTAAAGCTTCTTCGTCAATGTTACTCTTGAAGGGGCATAATGAAGTTCGATATCCAACGGAAGATAAATCCGAATGTCCAGCATTACAAGAAAGATCACCTTGATGTAGCGTACGCTTTCTCCAAAGAAGTGCATAAAGAATTCGGCAATTTCCTAAAAGCGATCGTGCTTTTCGGGTCGAGCGCGAGAAATCATAAGACAACGCATGACATCGATATATTGGTGGTGGTTGACGACACGAGCATCATGCTCACCCGAGAATTGGTCGAAGCCTATCGAATCATCACTGAGAAGATAATCAGGAAGACCTCCACAAAGATCCATGTGACTTCACTTAAGTTCACTTCATTCTGGCAATACATGAGATCAGGCGATCCCATCGGCATCAACATCCTCAGGGACGGTGTGCCTCTCCTGGACACGGGCTTCTTCACCCCGCTCCAAGTGCTGCTCTACCAAGGAAGGATACGGCCGACACCAGAAAGCGTCTACACCTATTATGAACGCGCGCCGTTGACCTTGTCAAATTCTCAGCGGCATCTCCTGCAAGCCACCCTTGACCTGTACTGGGCAGTCATCGACGCTGCTCACGCTGTGCTGATGCACGCCGGCGAGATCCCTCCCTCTCCTGCCCATGTTGCGGATATCATGCATGAAAAATTGTATAAGAACAAGGTCCTCGAGCTCAAATATGTCACCATGGCGAGGAACTTCCATAATCTGGCGAAAATGATCACCCATCGGGAGATCAAGGAGATCTCAGGGAAAGAATACACCCGATATTATGAAGAGGCCCAGGATTTTGTCGAGCGCATGGGAAAGATCTTGAAGCAATAGAACATTCTTGCCATATATTTATCGCAATGGCCTCATCATAAAATCAAACATGAGTTGCCCGGCATATTGCATGGTAGGCGGCTTGATGAGGACTAGATGAGTGAGTTTGGGGATAGGTCCATCGCCCCAGTCAAGATCCCCATAATCCAAAGGGACTGCAATCACTTCATCGAGCTTGACATAACGGTCAGGATAGTTGTTGAGATATGACTGCGCGTCGTCTACCATCTGAGGGATTCCCTCTATTGTTGTAAGGGCATAGATCCGATAAGATCCCATCAATGAGGAAAATGGAACAGATGAAGGTGTATTGGTCTCCGCTTCGCCAATGAGCTGCATAAAGCATCTAACGAGCTGGGTTATTTATGTCTTTTGGAAACATTTATAAACCAAACATCGCCTCCCACGTCTATGATACAAAAATATACTAAATACGAGACCGCGAGGATCATCGGTGCCCGAGCGCTACAGATATCCATGGGCGCGCCATTCCTGACCAAGTTCACAGAAAAGCAGATCAAGGAGATGCATTACAATCCCATTGAGATTGCCAAACATGAATTCGCACAAGATTTGATCCCCATCGAAGTCAAGCGGAGATTGCCGAAATTAACTTTCGATGATGAAAAAAAATAATATAAAAGCCGATTTCTCTTTTTTCGTTCCCGTCGATGAAAATAAATGTCAGAAAAAAATTATTGAAATCGAACTTTTTATGAAAAAGATTTTCTTTGTTGTTTCTCGTCGACCAATTACAATCTGTTTTTTTTATTTCTAATTTCAAAACGAAACATTTATAAATAAAAGTTACGATAATTGACATTAGTGTTTTAAACACAAAAAGCCAAGAGGTGATTTAAGTGGCTGCACGAAAGAAAAAGAAAACGGTTCGAAAGAAAAAAGCAACAAAGAAGAAGGCCAAGAAGAAGACAACCAAGAGGAAGAAGAAGAGATAGTTCAATTCATCCGCTTGACCAAAAGGTCAATTCTTTTTTTATTTCTTTTTAATTTCTTGTTCGCTTCGTCCACCAGCAGGGTGAGATAGCTATCGTCGACCACCATACGGCGGCCGTCATGGACAATCGTGTCGAGGATATCATTGCCGCAGAGTTCTATCATGATGCGGCCGTTCAGCAGGGACATGATGCCTGAACGCTTCAAGCCGGCATCACGCGCCATCCGAAGAAGGACCATGGCTGAATCTAGAGTTGATGCGCAGACATGCAAGATGACCGGCTCCATGCGGAACCACGCAGGATATGCTGCTGTCACAATTGCTTTGCGCACGTCAGGCACATCAACAGGACGATGTGACGCCAACAGCCACTCCGCATCGATCTTCCGTTCAGATTTCCGCTGGATGACCAAAATGCGGCCTGCGCAGGAACTGGTGGTGAAATATTCGGGGCGGGCGTTGATGCAAGCGAGAAGCTCCTTGATCTCCTCGTCGACACCGCCCTTCTTCGACCGGTCGATGCGAAGCATCGCTCCTTGTTTCTTGAGCATGAATGACATGAAGAAAAAGAAAAGGGAATAAAAATAAAAAAGTATCGAAAATCCGCCCGATCACGGATTTTCGGACTGGAAACAAAAAGAGTTTCAGTTTCTATCGTCGCCTGCCCATGGTCGCGATCGCGATGATGATCACAATCAACAGGATGACTGCAACAATACCGAGCAAGGTGAGATACATGGTGCCTGAGGAGAACGCCGTCTCCTGGGTGGTGTCGGGCCCTGAGGTCACTCCACCAGTGAGGGGAGGCACAGGGATGTAGTCGACCTGAAGGTTGTCGTCCGTCTCATCGTCTCCATTATCAACAGGAGGTGGAGGCGGAGCCGTGTCATCATCTCCGCTGTCAGTTGTGCAGGAGCTCACCTGGAGCTGGACAGTCTTTGTATCCTCAAGGCGGTCATCATTGTAGTAGGCGCGTATCGTTGCGCTGTACACGCCTGATTCAAGCCCTCGAGCGTCAACAGTCAGAGACTTGCTGTAGGTGGAGTCATCTTGGTCTGAACCGGAGTCAAGCTCAATCTCTTCCTCCTTAAAGTCAATACCGAGATCATTGCTCTCAACAGTCACGGTGACCTCGTCCTCATCCTCAGAACCGAGATTCACAACATTGAAGTTCAGTTCGGTGATGCGATTGCAGGAGATGATGTTCGGAGAGAACTGCTCATCCTCGATGAACAAGGCGTGGGTCTGCTTATTGACCTCGAGATATATCGTCCATTCGACGACGTGGTCGTTCCCATCCTCATCAGTGCCCTCAATGAGGATACCGATGTCATAGGAGCCCTCATCGACAAACTTGGGAACATCAAAGGTGAAGTCGACGGTCTCGTCCCGCCCTGGCTTGAGGTCGAACTCATCGCTCTCCTCCTCAAGATCATCACCATCATCAATATCATAGATCGTGGCCGTGACGATGATATCCTGGATCTCGATGTCTTCCTCGTCGACATCCCTGTCAAAGATGCTTTCGACATTGATCTTGAACTTGACAGTCGAGCCGGGTTCGGCATCTCTTGAGATGGTGTCGCCGTTATCAATGCCGTTATGTGATTTGCCATCAACCTTTACATCAAAATCTTTGATGTTCAGTTTGGATGAATCCTTGACATTGATCGTGTAGGCCTGTTCTGTGTTGCCGCCGTTGCCATCGGAAGCCTTTACGGTCACTCCGAATGAACCGGTCGCATTGGGCGTCCACTGGACAAGACCCGTGTTTGCGTCGATGACCATGCCGACAGGTGATTGCACAAGGCTGAAGGTTATGATATTACCTTCCATGTCATTGGCATTTGCATCATAGCTATAAGCCTGATCAATGGTTGCTGTGGTCACAGGAGAGGTCGAGAATGTTGGAGCGTCGTTCACAGGATTGATGGTGAACAGAATCGCATTTGAATCAACATCTGCTGTGCCGTCGCGTGCAGTGAAAGTGATTATATCATCCCCATAATAATTTGCCGCAGGGTTTAAGGTCGCGACATTGCTGTTAAAGGTGACGGAAACATGGCCTGCGGTCGCTGAGAAGCTCAGGGCATCCCCATTGGGATCAATGACATCCAGAGTCACTTCCCTGGTGGTATCCTCATCAAAATCAGGAACGACCGGTTGTGAATTCCAGACTGGAGCCTGTTCATTGGTCTGACCTTTTGTAGGGGTCGTGTACTGGATCCAGGAATTATCAGTTCCACCATCAACGCCGTCCTTCTTCAGGCCCCATGACTTGCCCTGGGTTGCCTGGGCATAGACCTGGCTATGGACAATCGTATCTACTCCATTGATGAGCTTGATGTTGTCAGCGCTGTTATCTAGGAGATTATTGATATCGAATGCTAAGAAACCGCCTGAGGTTACCGCTCCGGAAAGGGCGAATGAGCCAGCGGTGGTGTTTATCACCCAACCTGCGAGAGGAACTGAGGATGCTCCGTCGTTGAAGAGCTCTACCCAATCCTGTCCGGCATTCGGGTATGGCACGAACTCATTGATGTATACGCTCGCGGCTGCTGTGCTCGCTAATAGAATCGTCATAACAATGGTCAGTAAGGCATATTTCATTGAAACCCCTCCTATAATTTAGTGTGGAAAAGCCTGTTCTTATATATAAAGGTTTCCATTTTTTTGTTATAATTAAGTAGTTACTATTTGATGCTAATTATGGGTGGTGACTTTTTACGCATCCTAACTAGAACTATCACTAGTACCAGGATCAATATGACATTCACAGCAACAAGGAGACCGACGGATGAGGGGTCGCGTGTCCCTTGGGTATCGATGAGTCTCGTTGAAGACTGAGGAGGCGCCTGCGGATTTGTTGATTGGTCTGTCTCAGAAGGCTTATTCACATCGATCTGACCAGGTTCAGAAGGCTCAGCCGGCTCTCCGGAGGCATCTTCACCAGGTTCTTCAGGGGTATCCGGCTGATCCGGATCGCAGTCCTCAACAATAACTGTAAGCGCGCGGTAATCGCCAAGAATATCACTCTCATAATAGGCCCGAAGCTCTATCTGGTATGCGCCCGGCCCGAGGTTTTCAGGAATGGTGAAAGGATATGATTTGTCATAGATATTGTTATCATCATCAGGATCGGCATCTAAGAGAAAAGGACCCTCAAATACGGAAAAGTCGAATTCCTCTGCTCTGACGGACAAGAAGGTCTCCTCTTCATCATTGGATCCTAGATTCCAAAGAACTATGTCAAGGTTGTTTCCTCGGTTGCAGCGGACAGTTCCTCTGTCGATGTCAGCGGTGTACAGGCGGAGGGAATGGTCCTCTTTCTTGACCCTGACCTCGATTTGCATGGTATCTGTATGGGTCTTGTCATTGCCATCATCCCCCTCGACATAGATGATGACTTTATAGGTCCCTTGCTCAACTTTGAGCGGAACTTGGAAGCGCAAGCTCTCTGTGTGAGTGTTGGAGGCTGTTATTTCAAAATCCTCACTCTCATCCTCAAGTTCGTCGCCATCATCGATATCTTCAATGGTGACGCGGACAAATGCATTGGTGATATCAGAGGTCTCGTCATCAACATTTGTGCCATAACGGTTCTTTACCTTGACGTCGAATGTGATGCCATCAAGAGGACCTGCACTCTCACTGACTTCCTCGCCATCCTTGATATTGTTATCTGAAACACCTGAGATGGTGACGTCAACGTCATCGATGATCAACTGACTGACGACTTTCACCTTGAGGGGGATGGAAAGGGAGACGTCTGCGTTCGAGACAGTGATGGTTCCGCGGTATTCATCGGGATCACGATTGTCAGGCACGGTTCCCGAGAGAGTAACACTATGTTCCTCTCCCACATCAAGATTGAAGTTGGTTCCCCCAAAAGAGATGCTGAAATCACCTAAGCCGGCAAGGCTGACATCAAGGTCGACAAGCGGGGCAGAACCGGTGTTCTCCACAGTGAATGTTGAGGAGAAACTCTCATTCGCGCCGCCAGCCACTCTAATCTCCTCAGGATCAGCTGACAATCCGGGATTGAACTGATTGACTATAACCGTGATTCCTCTGGTGGTGTCTCCACCCGCATGGGAGGCAGTCAAGGTCCCAGTATAGGTTCCGGTGGCCTGATTATCTGGAATTGATATAGTTAGTGTGATAGTGTTGCTGTCCTCAAAATCAAGGGCAAAATTGCTTTCTGAAAAGGTAAATGCTGATGCAGGAAGGGTATCTCCCCCCTTTGTCAAGTCTGATATTGAAATGGTGACAGCAAGATCAGTGTTCCCTGTATTATCAAAGGTGATGCTGGCATGCTCATCAAGGCGTTGGATGGTTTCGATGGTGCCTGGGTTGCTGATGGAAAGGCTGGGTGCCTCTTCAATGGAAAGGGTGAGATCCTGAGTGTAATCAGTATCATTGAAGGTTATCATATAGGCGGCCGCATAGTCATCTGCGAATAGGTAAGGTATGGTGAAGCTATAGGTAAAGGGCACTGTATCGCCTGCAGGAATGGTGAGTGGATCAGATGATAGAACAAGATTGGCCGTCCCGCTGTCAGAGCCTCCAATAAGAGATAATGCGTTCTGCAATCCAGAAAGCACTGCCTCCGCCCCCCCATCATTCGTGATATCTATCTGCACCTCAACGAGGTCTCCTGGAAAGCCCGCCTTATCGATAGTGAGGGGATCGATGCTCAGGTCTGCCAGTGCTATACTTATCGACAAGATAAAGATTGATATCCAGAGTATAAGCTTCATTTTTGAGTACCTCATCATTATTCTTTAGTAGTTACATTTGGTATATAAAGGTTTTGGTGAAACTAAGTGTGCAAAATTGTTGTTATCACACACACCCCATCTAATTCCTGAAGGCGAAAGATTTATAAATATTATAATAAATATAGCAGTTATATACCAACAGTGTTAAATATTCGTACATCAAACAACTGTTGCTATATTTGGAAATGGTGACTATTTGTATGAAGAGTTACCAGTTCCATTATTAAATGGTGATATTCATGAAAACAATTGCGATTAACGAGGAACTACATCAAAAAATATCTGAATTTGGCCATAAGAACGAAACTTACAACCAGATAATTGAGAGACTCTACAATTCAGCAATTGAAGTTCAATTCGCGAATCTTTTCTTAAGTACAGAAGGAACAACTGATGTGAAAGACCTAAAATGGTAATAGTGAGAATTGATGATTCTCTGGTCAAAAAACTTGAGATACGATTCAATAAAAAAGAACTCGGGGAGCTAAAAAGGCTGTTTCTTTCCTTGCAAGATAATCCCCACCAAGGAGACTTACTCTATGCGTTTGGCAACTTTGTGCTTAAAGAGAAAAAATATAAGACGTTCCGTTTCCATTTTCTGCACTCGAGAAAAATACTTGTCATAAAAGATGTACAAAAGCTGAAGGATGAAATAATCAGGTTCATTGAGATGAGAAAAAAGAATGATCAGCAACAGGTAATCGATAAGTTGAAAGAGATGATGAATAGAATCAAAGATGATTAATCACATCAGGCTTTGCGTGACAGTACTCCCCATTGTTTATTAAGGCCATTATTCACATATATAGATGATGTCTTTGTTTTCATCGATGGTTTTTCTTATGGTGAAGCTCTTGTTTATGAGTTCGCTGATATTAGAGAGCTTTGATGATTTTTTGAGGATTGTGATGATGAAATTGCGCTTTCCGACGCGCTTCATTTCTCTTATTGCCTGTTCTGGATCATCGAAGTTGTGTATTGCGGTCATTGAGATGATGGTGTCAAAGGAATGGTCTGGGAAGGGGAGGGATTCTGCCTTGCCCTGGATGCCGTTCGGAGTCTGTTTTATCATCTCTAAACTGGGGTCGATGCCGATGACATCCTTTAGGCCTTTATGGCTCAATCCAGTGCCGCAGCCGACA
>JBDRLS010000082.1:0-21417 GCA_043812875.1 Nanobdellota archaeon | reverse complement strand
AATATAATCATTCTTGAGCTCCAATTCAAAATAACCTGGAAGATACGCATGGCCGTCTGTGTTGTGCTTTAAGGTGTTCGACACATATGCGAGTCCGTTATCACAGAAACCTTTCATCTCAGAATTAAGTACTTTTACATTATCCGATGTGCACGCGCCGGAATGATTCAGATCAAAATAAACCCAAACAGGATATTGATCATTGTTCATGATGCCGAAGCGATCCACTGGTGGGAGGGAAAGACCCCCTTGATAGGTATACCCCGTAAGGTCAATGAAGAAAAAGTCAGGTGCGGCAGTTGTTGAATTTAATACTTCAATAGTATCGGTGACATGAGTAAGGTTGTTATTGAGCATATCACCTATCTGGATAGTAAGTTCTCCGGTTGTAGGAACTCTCGCTGTTGCCTTGAGCTCACAAATGATAAGGCCGTCTGCGTCAGGTGGAAGACAGGGATGGGCGGTGTCATCCGTCGATTGGCCAGAGAATTTGGACAGATTGGCTTTAATCCATACTTGATCTGCATGCGGATCCTTGACATGGACAAAGAGATTGAGAAGGTCTCCCCGTTTGAACAAGTCTCTTATCGGAGTTTCTGTTGTCCCGGTATACAAGTCTACAAGAATCTTTTCTTCATTGATCAACTGAGGGACAATTGTGGGAGGCTCATTATCTCTGTTGAATGTTTTAACAATGTTGATGTCATTTCCTGCGAGGTCTTGTGCCTTTAACGTGGCTATGACGGAGTCAGGACAGCCAGTGAGCGGGCATCTTACACCCTCCCAGTTATAGCGGTTGAGGCTTTCTTCTTTTGATGTAGGAGAGATAAATCCAGAGGGCTGATCAATAATTATCAATCCCCCAAGGTTTACTTTTACCGTTTCAGGATCAATGCCACCGGTGTCCCTAATGACTGCAAAGACATCGACCGCCTTGTGCGGGCCATAATAATCAGATGCTGTTGTGTTGAAGAATTCAACAATAGGCTCTCCATTGTCAAGGTTCAGGGTGAATTCAGTGGGTGTGCAAGCCGTCTCGAGCACATTGCCCACCTTATCGGTGAGGTTCACGGATGCAGTATAGGTTGCATCGGTTGCAAAGGTGACGGGGAAGGTCCAAGTGCATGAATCAAGTGCAGGATTCTCCTCATCCTCTGCGCAGGATGAGGCAATTTTAGGACTGCTGAATTCAAGCTCTGTGATGTCCAGCAGGGCATCTGAGGGGGAGACACCAAGACCGGCCTCCACAAAATCAGCTTTCATCTTTAGCGTGTGCGTCCCAGTCGAGAGCCAATGGATCGGCTGATCATTTTGATTCGTCAAGGTGAGTTGGCATTGTGATGGCGGCGCAGTGTCAAGATAGAAATCTTCGCATTTAGGTGTTTCCATGGCATTCTGAAGACCGTCTGTTGCTTTTGCACACATCTCCATCTCGCCGTTCTGGATGTTATCAGGGAGAAGGATCTCAACAGGTTCTGGAGAGTACAGGCAGGGGAATCCTTCAGGGGTGAGGGTTTGAACATTGGAAAGTGCTTCAGTGTCCTTAGGCCGGAAGCCGATCTCCACTTTTGCAATCCCTGAACAGGCATCTCCAGCAGGATGGTCCTGCGCCTGGAGGGTGACAGTAATGGGATCTTCTTTGCCAATTTCATCCTTGTCAATGGTCAAGAGGGGGATTGTCGGCGCCTCACCGTCGGTGTGCCATTCAACCCGCGCATCATAATAATTAGGGCCACTACAATCATCTAAGTCCTTGCAGAGGACTACCCTCCAAGGAGAGGCATAGGTCCAAGCCTCAGTCTGTTCATGATAGCAAGCATAACGTTGATTGATGGTCTCTACGCACACTCCATTGATTTCTCCAGGAGCTTGGTCGTCTGGACCGACTCGCAAATTTTCTGTTGTCTCTGAGAAATCAACACCCTGAAGTGAAGCTTCAAAAGTGATCTTTAAAAGATCCTCATCTCGAAGAAAACCTTCGCGTCCATCTTGGCCAAAAGCCTTTGCGCCGGTCACGCCTGCGGCCATGACTGTTGAAACATGGATAGGGATGAATATGATAAGGTATATCGCGATCAATGCGAATGTTTTCTTAAATATCATATCGGGTTTCATGGATTTATGGGCGGTTCTGGCGCCTCTCCTTCAGCACCGGGTTGAATTCTTAATCTCGTTGTAAGGTAAGGCCAATAATCTGCAATCGGACCTGCCCCTTCTGAAGTGATAAAGATATGTTGAGGATCTGTCTCGCGTAAGATACCATCAATGTCTGAATGTTCTGCAGTGGAAATAGTCATATCGGGGAATGGGCCGCCATACCAAGCATCTGCTGCCGGCGGTATGTCGCCGATGGTCTGGATTGAGGCTTTTGCCGCCCTGCCGTCAATGATCATATCATAGTACCTATCAAAGTTTTCAGGAACTTCATGGGGTTCAACAGGTTCAAACAAGCTGTTTATCCACCTGATGATAAACGTGAAAGGATTCTTTAAGAATTGCTTGAAATGAATCCATGCACTTTCTTCTAGTTGAATGCCCTCTTTGTCAAAGAAGAGGAGCTGCAGCTTCCCATCATACCAGAACTCTGGATCAGATGCAAAGACTGTGTCACAGGCTTCTAAGCCGTCAACTCCAATGCCATTGCAGGCGTCTTCATAGTCCTCGCCGGAAATGGCCCTTATGAGATTGCTGAGCTCTGCTCCTCGGACTGTATCCTTTATCGCAAAGCCGAATGCGACCCGATCAGGATCATTTGCTGGAGTATCGCCTAGGCGGTATCTGAGAACACAGATCTTGTCAACAGTGTCCGCTTGGATGGTCTCAAGCATCTCGGGCACTGCTTGCTCTGTCAGATCACAATGGATCACGTATTGACCAGCGTCGAGACCTTGAGTTCTTCTTAACACCTCTGCTGTCAGAGCTGTTCTCGTTGTCCAGGTGCTGCCGCTGTTTCCGCCGATGCATACATGATCATTGACCATGTTATTTCCTTCAGAATCAATCCAGTATCCTGATTCAACGCACGGCCACGAAACCTCATCTGGGGGAAGGCAGTCATTGTATTCGTCGTTATGATCTATGTAAGACTGGTTGTTTATATACCCTTCATAATTCTCTGCATCAGCCTGTTCCTCAAATAGAGGGTGGGGACAGAAGCACTGAGACTCCTCAGGACAGTAGAACGTGATGTTATGGTTCCAATCCCATTTTATGTCTGTAGTCCATTCTCCGTCCTTGCAAACGTATTGGACAGGCTCTCCCTGCCCATCATTGAATTCTTCATCTATGCCAGAGTCTACACAATCAAAGCCGTCCCAGCAGTGACTTTTAAGGCAGCAACCTTCCCCTTTGGGATGATTGAAGATGACCGATGCATTGGGAAAGGCATCAATTGCTGCTTGCTCTGGAAGAGAGACAAAATCAAAATCCTTGACATTGAACATGCAATAGCTGAGCTGGCGCACATCTTCGGTCATGTTATTCCATGTGTCATGGATTACTTTTTTCTTATACTGATCATCATAAAGAGGACGCTCATCCCATGTCCTGAAACGGCCGAGAATATCAAATGTGTAAGTAGAAGGACCTCCAAAAAGATTGCACATGAAGAAATGGGAGAGCCAATTTTCTGGAATGGAATATTGTTGTTTATAAAGATCATGATAAAGAGTACAAACATCTCCAGCATTGACCCCTTCATAATGAATCATCTGATACATGAACTCCTTGTCATAGCTTTCGACCACGGCTTCGATATATTTTGAATCAGATTCGACCTTGAACAGGGTATCGAAGAGGTTGGTGTTCGTTAGGGAAGTGTAGATATTTTCTCGGGGATAGGAACCTGTCTCAATCAGCATTAATTCATCAGGAATGTCATCTGGACTATTGGTCCAATCCTTTAATGTGGGGAACCTATTAAAGAGAGTGAGATATTCTACGGTTTCTCCCAGCGCTGTCTGATAATTGATATCCAAGTCGCTGAAAATGAGGATGTTGTATCTTTTACTCCACCCTGCGCTTTTGATCCGATGATTGTTTACCAGATTTCCATTAAAGTCCTGGTTCCAGAGACGGCCGTTCGTGAATGTTGCCGGATCATCGTCAAAATCAACATACAGCTCATTTGAACCTTCAGGATCATCTCCGGGACCTATGCCCAACACAAGATCAAAGAAACATTCAGGAAGTTTCTTGCTCGTATCATCCCTGTAGTCCCCATTACAAGGATTATTATCATAATCAAACCATGCGTGATCGACAATGGAGCCAGCAATCCATCCATCAGCTGAATAAAGCAAACAGGTGACTACATATTTTTGATTATCAATTTCTTGGGTAAAGGATCCAACCTGATTGTCAAAGAATTGTTGATTATCACAGAGGAACTGGTATTCATCAATATGTTCATCCTCTGCCAATTTCAAGATGTTGGCTGCTATCAACGCGGTCTTTGATGTCGGGAAATCATCATGGCAATAGATTTCTCCATCATATTCATCCCCATAAGCACACCACATCGGCACATCCTGTCCCTCATCTTCATTGAAGCACATTCCATCATCGACGCAATAGCCAAATTCGTCCTCAGCCTCTGCCTGGCTCTCGTAACCGATGTCCCAGAAAGACCCATCATCTCCTCCAACACAGTTCGCTATCGGAGTCTCAAATGCAAAGGTCATGTTAACAGTATCAACGCATCTGTTGCCGTCCCAACAGCTTCCTTCTTCGCAGCAGCCATAAGGATAGAAGTTGTCAATATATCCGACAGGAGGGGTGTATTGGTCGTGGACTTTTATGAGTTGGATGTCGTCGAAGTAGAATAATCCTGTATATGCTGAAGGGACAGATAACCTCACGATGATATCTGGACTAGCGATGGTCAGCTGTACGCTTAACTGTTGCTCATCATCTTCCTCACTTGCAATGGATATCCAGTTTGATAAATCGCCAGACTCAAACAATTCCAGCGTCGCGCCAGTGCCGACCACCCAAGCAGAAAGCTCGTAGGTACCTGGATCAAGGTCTCCAATCTCTTGCTTAATTGTAGGGAAAGATCCAGCGGTCTTCTGGAATTCGACGCATAAGTCGCTGTGGCAGTGTGGATCATTGACAACTGATATGGTTGAGGTGGCCTCATTCACTTCCCAGCCATAGACCTCGTCAGGAGTTGGTTGTGGCTCGCTGCATGAAGAATCATCGGCGCATGATGGATCATCACAGCAATCATCAGTATCTTCGCAATCGATGAGTTCATCAGCGTCATTGTCGAAATCGTCATTACAGGTTTTCTCAACCTCTAACTCGCAAAGGTCGTTTCCATCATTACCGGACAAGCCGTCACATTCAGACTCTTCGCAGTCTATATGCTCATCGCAATCGTTGTCGAAGCCATCTTTGCAGTCGCCGTATCCAGGCTCACCTTCCTGGCCAGTGCCATCATTGCAGACAATCTGCGCTTCCCCCCACCAACAGGTATCTGATACATCGATACAGCATGCTTCAACTCCGGCATTCGGTCCAGCTACCGGAATGATCAAAAAGCCTTCTTCATCGTCTCCACAGCAGAATCCATTTGATAAATCAAAATCACTATTATCACATTCATTTATAGGAGCCTCGCACCAATTAAACATCCATTCATCATCCGCTTCACCCATATATTGACACTGATCTATATCACAGTCAGGTTCAGTTGGATCATCGCACGTTCCGCCTGAACCGCCAGAGCAGAGGCAGCCGCATTGGATTTGACCACCCTCAAACGTGGTCTCGCAACTCGGGTCGTCGCCTGGGTCACAGCCAACGGGATTAATGCATAGTGTCCCTTCGTTGTTCGGAGAACACGTACAGCCAATAGAAAGCACGCTCGGTAAAAGAAGGATAAAGATGACCAACAAAAGGAAAAATGATTTCATCAGCCTCCCCCCTGGAAGGTATCTATCTCAAAGCTCGGATTCACCAGAAGATTCGGCGCTCTGGACAAGGCCCCTTCTGCGCATCCGCCGTCGCAAGCATTGCCTAATGTGCAGGGCTGTTGATTGCCGCAGGGATCACCCACCTTTTCGCAACTATCCTCACCTACCGAGTCGTCATGAGTACATGCAAAATTGACACATTCAAGATGCCCTAAACAGGGGATAGCACATTCCGAATCATTGCAATCAGTCTGGCTGTTCCCGTCATTGTCAAAGCCGTCATTGCAGGTCAATTCAGTGTCATACTCACAATGATTATCATCACTGTTCCCTTGAAGTCCATTACAGTCTTCATCCAGGCAATCTATATCCCCATCACAGTCATTATCGATAGAGTCAAAGCATGTACCCTCACTATCTCCATCTCCTTCAAATCCTGAATCTCCAGTCGGGTCTTGAATGTTGCACCATATTGAGGTTCCATCATTCCAAGCACACGCATTCGTAGATATACAACAAGCGATTGTCCCGCCAGCGTATGCTCTGCTGTCGACATAATATTCAGAGTCGTCATCCTCACAGCAATAGCCGTTGGAACAGGCATCAGTGCCGACGTCATCGCAGGCACAATCTCCTTCATTGCCCTGTTCGCAATAAACAGCTGTCCAAGTATGAGGAGCTGTACAATAACTCGGCTGCTCATCAGGCTCGATAACCTTTTCAACACATGTTCCCCCACCATTACATTCGCAGGGAGGAGTTCCACAGCCTGTAGAATCATCACATTTATTGTTTCCCTCAGTGTCCTGGGTTCCGTCTGCTAAGGCCCCGCCTTGCCCACATCCTTCTTCGCATTTTGGAGCATAACAAACAGGGGTATTTGCGCAGGAATCAGCATCAGCGGCACAGGTTTCTGGAGCATGGCAGATACCATCACCACAATTAACACAATAGCCAAAACCGGTATCAGTCTCTTCACAGTGATAATCGGATGAACAAGATGTTCCCGAACCATAACAGGTCCATGATGGACGTCCCCACATAACGTACACAGATTCTTCACAGCTATGACCTGAGTAACAGCCACAGTTTCTTTCACAAATACCAATCAAAGAATAGACCGATGGAATGGAGAAGACAAGCACAGCTAAAACGAATACAAGGAGTGTTCTCTGCTTGGCGTTCATTCCCCTCTTTTCCTCACGTCGGTATTGATATGGAGAAATACAGATTTACGATATATAAAGCTTTCGGAATTCATGAAGTAAAGGGAGCGAGAAAGATCAACCCTTGATCTGTTTGTCGCCGGAAAATGTGACCAAAAACGGGTCAGAAAATTCGGAAAACGCTACGGAATAGAAATAAACATCAAAAATTGCCCTCTTGACGTCTTTGAGGAATAGGTCAATAATGACATCCTACTCAGAGAGATCATCAGAAGCCATATTGTCGTAAAAGGCAGAGAAGCCTTTGCGCAGAGTGTGAAGAGGTGAATCAGCTAAGATGGAAACATTTATATATAACGTACACTTTTTATTGTACAAATGAACACTAAAAGGCGTACATCATGTTTACGAAGACACAGCTAAAAATCATGCAATTGTTCACCTCACAAATAACAAAAAGGTTCAGCCTTCGAGGTGTAGCTAAAGAACTGGACATGCACCCTTATTTAGTTCATAAGGCATGTAAACCACTGATACAAGATAAAATAATTATCCAGGACGATAACCGCTACATCCTTAATTACAAGGACAATCATCAAGAATTGGCTTATGTTGAGCATCTAAGAAACAAAGAGTTTCTTCGCAAGCCCAAAAATAAGACCTTGGCCATGTTCGCTGAAGAAATGATTGAAGAGTTCCCTTATGGATATTTCATATTAGCAATCTTTGGATCCGCGGTTACTATCAAAAATCCAAGAGATATAGACGTGCTTGTCATTATAGAAAAGACCGAAGATATTGAAACAGCTGAAAAAGCATTATACAACATCACAAGAAATTACACTTTCGATCTCCATACAGCCATAGTCTCATTTGAAAGTGTCTATGAAATGCTCAGAAGCAGAGATGATAAGAATGTCATGAATGAAGTGCTAAATAAGCACATCATATTGTATGGCGCAGAACTTTTCTACAGACTCATCAAAAGAGGGAGAACATAGTGATAGACGATAAAAGATTAAAACAAGCAGAATCAAGAGTGAAACAATACCTGCTTGATGGAACAATATAACCTAAACAACAAGCTGAATTCACAGACTTCTTCTTAATAAACGCTAAGAAATCACTCAGAGCTGCACATGCACTTTATGACCTTTCAACAATCAATGATATGCAGAAAAAAACAGGATACCTCAACTTTGATGGATTCCTCTGGGTTGTAAACACAAGTTATTATAGCATGTTCTACATGGCAAGAGCTCTCCTTGAAAATGAAGGAATCAGAATTGGTGCAGAGCTATCAGTCCATGCAATGACCTTCGATGCGATAATACATTTCTTCTATCTTAATGACAAGCTCAAAAAGAGAATCATAGAAGATTTTATTGAAGCAAAAGAAGAAGCAAGCGAACTTTTAGGAAAGCAAAAAGCAGATCAATTGGTTGAAGATTATTTCTTTGAAAAAAGAAAAAGAGGGATCGTCACATACAATACCAAAGAGATAGTCATACAAACAAAAGCAAAAACATCAATAGAACGAGCAATAAGATTCAATGAAGAACTAAGGAAAACCATCAAATGATGGAAGTGATGATCCCGACATTGAAAAAGTTAAGATAATACCCTTGGATCATCCAATGTCCCCTTAACCCTTATAGAAGTGCCTGAAAGCGAATAATCCCGATGATTCTTCAAGACCGTTGCCGCGACCCTCGTCAGGGCAGGGTCCTTGCTCTTCACCAACAAGGCGACAGAGCCCTCGCCGTTCGGCACAAGGATTATATCTGCATAGGCATCAGAGATGAGGGCGTCACAAGGCCGCGGGTTGCCGGCAAGCTGGCGGGCGAACCTATTCACGCAGGAAGAGCCCACAACGATGACATCCCTTCCCTGGATTGAAGACACTTCTGAGGCGAGCACGGCGTTGCCAGACGACAATACCGCAGTGGCTATCAGCGTCGCCGAGAGCTGGTCAATGGCTGGAGCATCATCGCCGGTGATGATAAGAGGATCTTCGCTGAAAATGTTGGGAAAATCACTGAGATCCTTATCTAAGATGCATGCACAATCTTGATAGCAACTTTCACAGCTCTCTCCCTGTTCACAATCATCGTTGCCGCAGCAGAGCTCTAAGAGTTCATATTCGCATTCTCCGTCGACCAATACATCTTCTGTGCAGATATTGTCATCATCGCAGTCGATAGAATCGTCTATCAAAGATCCCTGTTCTGGAAGGTCCTCAGGGCGGGTAAGCTGGCATTGATCATCAACACAGGCATAGACAAGGCCTAAGGCAGCCTCGCCCTTGCAGATGCCGCAGTCCTCCTCGCAGGTGCATTCGTTTTCATTGCCCTGGCAAGTCCCGTCGCCGCAGCACGCCTGCGGGGAATGAGAGCATTCAAAATCCGTCGCTGCTGAACAGCTATCCAAGGTGCAGGCATCGCCGTCATCGCAGCTTTCTGGGCAGCTCGGCGGGGGAGGAAGATCGATGATCACTGCTTCTGGTTGAGAGCAGGCGCTGACCATGAGCAAGAGCACAAGAAGATACACGATCGGTCTCATGAGCGCCTTGATTCATGATGTGCTTATAAACCTTATCCGAAACGTTTATTAAAAACCACTCTTTCCGCCTCGAAAGGGGTGACACAATGCAACTCTCACGGCGCATGAGCGTCCTAGGAACAGAAACAGCGTTTGAAGTTCTCGCAAAAGCAAGAAAACTCGAGGCAGAAGGCAAGAAGATCGTCCATCTTGAGATCGGCGAGCCGGACTTCAACACACCAGAAAACATCAAGAAAGCTGGCATGGAAGCCATCCGCAAGAATTATTCTCACTACGGGCCCTCTGGCGGCCTCCCGGAGTTCCGGAAAGCCATTGCCGAGCATGTATCCGAGAATCGTAATGTCGACATCAAGGTTGATGAGGTTGTCGTGACACCGGGGGCTAAACCGATCATCTTCTACGGCATGCTCGCCTGCATCAACCCAGGGGATGAGGTCATCTATCCTAATCCAGGATTCCCGATCTATGAATCCATGATCAGGTATGTCGGCGGAAAGCCCGTCCCCGTGCCCCTGCGCGAAGCTCGAGAGTTCAGATTTTCTGTCGATGACATCAAGGCACGGATAACGAAAAAGACAAAGATGATCATCCTCAACTCTCCGCAGAATCCGACAGGAGGCATCTTGAGGAAGCAGGACATCCAGGAGATCGCAGCGCTGGCCCAGCGCCATAAGCTCTGGGTGATGAGCGATGAAGTCTACTCAAGGATCATCTATGATGGAACGCATGAAAGCATCATCTCAGAAGGGGACATGAAGGACAGGACCATATTGATAGACGGTTTCTCCAAGACATATGCCATGACCGGCTGGCGGCTAGGCTATGGAGTGATGCCGTCTGAGCTTTCCTCGCAAGTCGCGAAGCTGATGACGAACAGCAACAGCTGCACCGCGACGTTCACCCAGATTGCGGGCATCGAGGCATTGCAAGGTCCGCAGCAGAGTGTGCAGCGCATGGTCAAAGAGTTCAAGAAAAGGCGCGATGTCATCGTCCGAGAGCTGAACAAGATCCCGGGGGTTACTTGCAAGAGACCTGGCGGGGCATTCTACGCCTTCCCCAATGTGAAATTGGTGCCGAAGAACAGCATCCAACTCCAAGATTTCCTTCTCAAGGAAGCGAATGTCGCCTGCTTGTCAGGCACGAGCTTCGGCGAGGAAGGCTATGGCTATCTGCGCTTCTCCTATGCCAACTCTGTCGAGAACATCAAGAAGGGCATGGCGCAGGTCAGGGAGACGATAAAGGCGATATAGTGGGTCACGAGAAATTGAGAGTGTTATTTCGAAGGTTTTCCGACCTACCCGAATAACACAGACAATCCTATCAAGATGAGGAATGATCCAATAATGAAATACACTGCAGAATGCTTCCTCTTCTGCTTCCTTGCGCTGGACCAATAGAATAGGGCAGCGATGCCTACCGCGACCAGTAGGATTCCGAAGAGGAGCATCATCATGTCTGACATGATATATTACCAGTATTTAATGATTGCGCCTTGAACGCGACGCCATGCCTCAGCATAGACTGGGTGAGGGAAAAAAAAGTTCTGCTCAAGATATATCTCCTATTCCCCCCTTCTCCCCCAAAACCTTTATAAACTTAGGATAACGTTTTTTGGCTATGTCGAAAAGAGGGCAGTTGACTATCTTCATCATATTAGGCCTCATCATCGTATTTTCCATACTCCTCTTCATCTATCTCCGAGAGAATACTGACATCTTCGACCCTGAGGACATCGTCCCGGCGTGGGTGCAGCCATTATATGTCGATGTCGAGAACTGCCTCGGCATGCTCGGCGAAGGCGGCATCCAGATCCTGGCACTGCGCGGAGGATATATTGAACTGCCGGATGCCTTCATCGACCCGCGGGCGACCATGCCCCTCATGGACATCATCAAGGTGCCGCTCTGGAACTATCGCGGCCGAGACTATATGCCGACGAGGGAGGAGATGGGCGAGGAACTGGGAAGGTATATCGACGCCCATATCAATGAATGCCTCGATGGCTTCGAGCCCCATAAAGACAGGTGGAACATCGAGATAATCAAGGGGCCTTCCACCGCAGTAACCGTCGGTGACCGACAGGTCGTGCTTGAACTCAGCTATCCGATAAAGATCACGAACAAGGGAAATACAGAAAGCACAGAGATTGAAGAATATTTCTACGCCGCCAATGTCTCATTAGGGAGGATGCATGACCTCGCCACAGAGATTGTCCAAAAACAGCGGGAAGAAGGTTTTCTTGAGGAGTTCACCATGCAAGTGATCGCCGCATCTGACCTGCCGATGGAAGGATTTGAGCTGACGTGCTCGCCGAGGACATGGTCGATCCGCCGTGATATCAAGCCTTTGCTGAAGGACCTCCTCAAATACAACCTGCATTTCATCAACTTCGTCGGCACCGACCGGATCCCGTCAGATGAAGCGTTCTTCGAAAAGAATTTTGCCGTGCAGCTGGATGATGCATACCCTGACATCAGAGTCACCACAGATGCCACCTTCAATGATGACTGGTGGATCGACCTGAGCGTTTCCCCGGGAAGCGGAGACTCTGTCAAAGCCTTGAATTATGGACTGCCGCTCATCGGGAGCTGCCTGAAAATATATCATCACCGCTATACCATGAGGTATCCGCTGCTCTTCCAGCTCGTCGATAATGGCGGCTTCACCTTCAACTTCGCGACGCCGGTTAGCATCAGGAATAATCAACCGTATGCGGAACAGGTGTACAGCGAGCCCATTACTGAGGAATTGGGGATCTTTGATGATGAATACTGCGCTGATGCAGTCCATCGGACGGATATCAGAGCCCGGGATGAGTATCACGATGAATATATCAGCGAGGCGGAGATAAGCTTCCGCTGTGTGCGGGCAGTATGCCCGATCGGAGAAACGAGAAGGCCCTTCATCGGCGACACCACCATTGAACAATATGGCGTGCCGCCCCTGTTGGCGGCTGATCTGCCGGCGTGCATCAACGGCCTCGTCATCGGCCAGAAGGAAGGCTACATGAACGGCTATGGATTCTTGGATACGTATGAGAGCACTGACCACGCCATCACTGTCGACATGACGCCGCTGCAGAGCTATGAATTTGAGGTGAGGATCGTCGAATATCCCGGCGGAGAGGTCAGGAGGAAGCTTGCTGACGAGACAGCCATCATCACCCTGACACATGCTGAGAAGAACTTCGATAGGACCATTGTCGATGGCGAAGCGGAGCTCATGCTCGGCGACTACACCTATGATCTGTTGGTCCAGGTCACGGATGAGGATAGCCTTGTCGGCATGCTCACCGCGGATTGGAGACCTGAGTCATTGGAGGGCTATAAGATCATCTTCTACGCCATCTCCCAAGTGCCTACGCCGACGACGGATGAAGGAATGATCAGCTTCTGGGAGAATGTCGATGGGCATTCAGCTGAACACCTGCCGAGGATCGTATGAAAGCATTTTCTCTGATCGGACTATGCATCTTCCTGCTTCCTCTTGTCGAAGCGATCCAGCTCGTCCAGGTCGATCATGTCGCGCTTTCAGAGATGAGTGAGAGGTTCACATGGAGCACTGATGAGCCGGGAAGCTCTGTTGTCCGGTACGGGGAGACGGCGGCGTATGGAAGGGAAATTGCCGAATACGCATTCACCGCTGAACACACCATAGCGCTCGTGTCCCTCATCCCTGGAAAGACCTATTATTATGAAGCAACATCATGCACAGAGCAAGGCAACTGCGACCGCGATACAGGGAGCTTCGACGCCCTGCAGATCGGAGAGGTGCACGTCACCAATGTCTCTGCCATTGGAGCAACAATCAATTGGACGACCAACAGGGCGATGTTCGGCTCAGTGAAGTATGGACTTGACCCGAATGAATTGGATCATGACGAACCTGGAGAGGAGACCACGGAGCATGCCATCGCCCTTGACGGATTGGAGGGCAGCACGCAATATTTCTATCAGATCATGGTAGGGGAGACGATCAAGCCGGTCGCTTCTTTTTGGACAAGTTCTGATTATCTCATTGCCTGGGTGACATTGGATGCGCCGCTCCCTGAGCTTACGAATGAAGAATGGATCGATGTGCGAGGCAGCTCAGAAGCATTGGGAAGATTGCAGATATTCATCAACGATGGATTCACCCCTTCCCAGATCAAGGTGGACGGGAATCTCGTCTGGGAATATGCAGTCCCTCCTGATGGGAGGTTTGCCTTCAGCATCAAGCTCAGGAATGGAGACAATAAGATCACCTTTGAGCACAGGGACACGGCGCTGAACAAGGTGAGGGTCGATTTCTTCACCACACTGGACAAGGACGGCCCTGAGCTGGATGTCGATTTTCCCGCAGCGACGAAAAGCGATCATCTCGTGCTTCAGGCTTCTGTGTCACAGGATGCGACGATCGAGGTATTCATCGACCAGAATTTTCAGGAAGCGTATTGTGATGACTCCTGCAGTTCAGATGCCCAGCCATGGTGCTGCCGGGCGGACCAGAAGAAATATACAACAGAGATTGCGTGCAATGCCGGATGCGGGGAAAGCCTGAGCGTTTATGATACCATTGAAGCAAAAGAAGGGAATTTTGAGATTGAAATACTTACTTTAGAGGAAGGAGAGCACAATATCCTCGTCAAAGCAACAGATGAAGCAGGGAATGAGGCGATCGCCTCAGGAACTGTCGCTGTCGACAGCACCTCTCCCCGGATAACAGGGCTCCGGATCGAGGAAGTGATCTATGGATTCAATGAGGATGGTGAGTTCACCAGCAGCGGCCCTGCGGATGACACTGTGCACTTCCAGGTCATTACCATATCAGGCGATGTTTCCGAGCCAGCAGAGGTGAGGATCGTCAACACGGGAGAATTCGAAAATCTGAAGTGGAACTTCACGGAAAAACAATTTTTCCGGAGAGCGGGAGATACGTATCAAGCCGGCGTGTACGGCGCCGGTATCCAAGGCAATGGCCTGGACTTGTTCTATGACTTTGATGAAACCGTGGACACGGATGCTGATGATCATTTCCAAGCAGAGGTCATCTTGATGCATGGACAGAATTATATCAGCATCATTGCAGAGGACGCTGCCGGGAATGTGAATGTCCGAGGGAATAGTGATTCCCCAGAGGGTGGAACCCCCCAGATCCTTAGACGTGTTGTCTATGACGGCGGCTCGCCGTTCTGGGTGGTGGGCAGGCATTCCGTCGTGCCCAATTTCATCGTCGCCGGAGACATGATGAAGGGCGACCTCCCTATCGGGTTGATGGTCCGTATCTCTCCGACGATCATCGATCGGTCCCGGCTGAGGATCGACTCTGTCGATGTCTCCTTCCCGGATAGAGACCGATACGACAACAAGCTCATGAAAACAGGAGGAAAGGTGACTGAGGTATGGGATGAGTCGGCACAGGAGCTCTTCGCATACATACCTTTGAAGATTGCACGATGGCAGGGTGCTGATGTCAATAACATTCCTGATCCCTTGACTTTCGAACTGAAGGTCGCGATCCACTACACCTGCGAAGGATGCTTCATGCACGAGGACCTTCGGGGGGAGCAATACGTCTGGGTGAAGGAGAGCTTGGATATCGACAAGCCGATAGATTATGCGCGGTTCTTGACGCCTGACATGATCGATAAGCTCCTTGGCGGCATTAAAGATGTGAACAAGGCCATTGACTCGACGCTTGACGTTGTCCAGCCGCTTACTCTGGCCAATACGTTGGCATGCGTCGGCTTTGTCGGATACAATTATTTCGCGAAAGCGACTGGCGCTCCCGTTGACTTGGAGCATCAGTATCTGATCTGCGACCGTGTAGGATGCCCGAGCACGCCGCCGAATCCCCCGGATGTTGATTTCAGTTTCCTGGGTGGAAATCCAGCACCCAATGAGCCCACAGACACGGTGCAGTTCTCTGACACGAGCGATCCGCCCATTGAGTACACCTTCAAGCATACGGGCCAGCATGGACGATGCCCTGACAATGGGTATGAAGTCGATATCACAACAAACGGGCCGGTCTCCATAAACATCATGGGATTCCCATTCACTGCGATGGGGGAGATTGACTTCGCTGGAAAATACCTCTGCACTAAAGAAACGAGAGAGGATTTTGTAAAGAATTTCCAAAGCGTTTTCAACAATCAGCTGGCGGAGAGCAAGTATTACTATTATGAGACAGAAAAGAATGCACTCAGTAGCTATGTCCCTGGACAAGGCGGCCTCGACTACCACCAGACCAAGTGCATCGTCAACTACTTCGACGGGGATGACACAAAAGCGACATGGGGGAATGTCAATCCATTGTCCGATTTGATATCAAGTGTCGGCTGCGCGTGCATGACAGGGACGCAGAGCCACCTCAAGAACATCCAGAGGGTCATGGGAAGCCTGGAGAAATGCTTTGAGCAGGCGAAGGCAGGGGATGTGTCAGTAGGCTATTGTGAAAATGTTCTCGGCATGTACACCTGCGACTTCGTGTTCTGGGGACTGCAAAAAGCGCTAAAATTGAATGATGACGGTTCGCTGAATGTGGGAGGAGGCCGGTCAGATGCGCGCGGCCGCACCGATCTCATCACCCAAGGGCTTCGGGACAGGTATCCCTCCCAATTCGCCGGCCAACTGGGGCTCGGACCGAGCAGCTTGGCGCACAAGGCATGCCAGTTTGCGGTGACGCAGGATTGGACTGCGTTCTCGGCTGAAGTGTCAGGAGTCATCGAAAGCATGCCGGTCGCGCCGCAGATCATGCCGCTGCAATCAGAGAGCAGAGTGTATACCTATGACCCGTTCACCGGGCGATTGACGATAAAGTATCTCATTACTCCAGCGATCTTCTCCGGCGGGCAGCATGTGGAATGGCAGCTCAACTTGAGCTGTGTCCCAGGAGAGCCGAATGATGACTATTGCGGGAATCGTGTGGTCAATTTCCCTGTGAAGAGCGGGGTTGTGGCGCCAAACCAGCAGTTCCTGGATTATATTGAGCATTGGGACCCTGATTCGAGATTCTGGTACAACAAGGTGAAGATGCACATCAAATACCGCCTCGGCGACCAGACAGTGGAGAGGGACCTCACTGACAGCATCACCCATCTGGGGCAGATGGTCGAGCAGTGCCATTTGACGACGAATGATTTTGGCGATGCCATCGGCTGTGACACCATCGTGCCGGGAGATGTTGGCAGCGTCGAGATGATGGACATCCGCTTCACGCCGGGAGTGGATCATGCCCAGGGAACGCAGCCATTCTATATAGGGAATGACATCAATGTCCTTTTGAAGGCGCGAAAGTTCAACGGCTTCAGCGATCAAAACCTGTTGTTGGTGTATTATCCCGCTGAACAGGAAAGCGCTAAGAAGTGGGTGAAGTTCTCGAGCAACGATCTCGATGATAATTATGCAAACCTGCATCTTTTTACTGTTCCCTCCAATATCGGGAATGGCCAGATCATCAGGATGAGAATTGATAGCGGCCCCATCATTGAAAAAATTAATGAGGAATTAAAAAATTCACATAGAGCTGAGTTCATTGCAAAAGTAGATGACGGCCAGCCGGTGAACATCCTGAAAATCAATGGAATAGAGAGAAAGACAATCACAGGTGATCCCATAGATTCCTTTGACATCACCATCCAGACAACTCAGGAAAGCGCCCGGGTCTATATGAAACAAGGTGATAGTGAAGTTTTCCTCGTCACTGCCAGCAGATCTGACGCGTCATTCCCCTACGATATAAACCACCAGTTCCCCATGGTCTTCAAGCTGTTCAAGGACGTGGGCAACAATGGCTTGGGAGCAGAGGACTTCGAACTGCAGTATGCCGGCGGACCGCAGGAGAAACGGCTCACCTTTGACATACGGGACAAGAGCACCTGCAGTGAATCCCCCCGCGTGGAAATCATCTATCCCCGGCCGAACAGTTTTTGTGCAGAGGACCCCTATATTGAGATCACAGCATGGGATGACTGCAATGAAGAGTATATCAACATTGATCCAGGAAACGAAAAGTTACCTCAAAAGGATAAGTCCAAGGGGAGCTATGTCATCACCGGCATCCAGATTCAAGATTCCATGACCATCACCGCAAGCATCAAGGATGATCCTGATCAGCTAACAGAGGACAGCCAACACTCAGTCACTGTCGGCAAAGGCCAGGGCGATTGCAGCAGGGAAGCTGTGAGCTCTCTCAAAGGCCAGTATTCCCTCGCCGCGAGCGAGATCGCTGTTCTAGTACTTGAGGAGCAGGCTGAAGAGGAGGAAGATGATAGACCACCAGTAACAACTCCTCAAGTCGAGGATGATCAACCTCCTCAACCGGCTGAAGTTGAAAAGGTTTCAGTTTTGAATAATATGTGCAATAATAATTTCGGCTTAAAATGCGAAGAACGCGCTGCTGATAACTATTGTAAAATTTTAGGGTATATAAAAGTTGTCTCAAAGACTTGTGATGGATTTAGTTCAAGTAACACAAGAATAGGAAGTTGGGCAGATGGAAAAAAAACCCCGCTTATAGGGCCATGCGGTAGTTCTGGCAGTCCTCAATGGGTAACTGAACTGGAATGTCAAAAGAGATCAGACACCCCATACTTTTGGAGTAAAATACCGGAAAGATACCCCCGTAATGTAGAAAATTCATTTGTGATTGGAAGGATTCGATACCTCGCACAGAAATATGATGTGCCGTTGCTTCTCGCTCTATCGGTTATAGAAAAGGAAAGTGAATTTATTCATTGTTTTAAAAATACTGAACATAATACTCCAAGCGATGATGAATATTGTTCTGCCCCATTATTAAATACGAATAATCAAGATTATGGGATTATGCAGATCAATCATATTGCTCATATTGATTGCCTTGATCCTTATAACTCGAGAGACGATACTAGCATTTGCAAGATTGATGAATGTAATGGAGATGGCGTCACAGCAAAAACAGTCGACTGCAACATCGCTGCGGGGTTGAATCTTCTCAGGAGGAGTTATGATCTCGCGGAAAATGGGAAAAGGATTGAGGGAGATTGTGCAAACACTGTCGACAGTGCGGAAAACACCTGGGGATCATATGAAGGATGGGATTATGCACTGAGAGTATATAATGGTAAAGTTTGTAATGTTTCTCAAGCAAATGATAACTATGTCGCTTTGGTGAGAGAGAAAGCTGCACTGTTCCTTGAGGCTTCAACTTAGGATTCTACGCCGCTTCCGGCTCATCCTTGAAAAAGAGAGCTAGAAAGTCCTTGGCGGCGATTATTTTAATCCTGTTGCACTCCTTCAGATCCAATAAATGATGATCACCGGAAATGATGACATCAGCGTCACATGCCACTGCACACTCTAGGATCATGTTATCTTTTGAATCGTCTTTGACAATATTTCCAATATGAACTGGAGTGACGATCAGGGCATAACTCATGATCAAATTGATATATCTCTGAATCATGTCCTCAGCTATCCCGAACTTATTCTTTAAAACAGTTTCAATTTCTCTCAGAATATCAATTGAAACAAATATATCCATTTTTCTGTCAAGAGCTTTTTCGATAATTGTATGAGGGGGACCAAACCAAAATAGTGAAGAGATGAAGATGTTTGTGTCTAAGACTGATCTCACTTCACTCCCCTGCTTTCGTGCACCATTCTCTCGACATCTTCGGGCTTCCAGGCTTTTTTCTTCGCATGCACCCTTCCCCAAGCAGTCAATTTCAAGAATTCATCCTTCGGGTCAGGAATGGTCACTTTCTTCAACAATATGAAATCATCTATCGTGCTCACGACGAGTTTTGAACCTGTATCTAAACCCAGTTCCTTTCTGATATCAGATGGGATAACAATCTGTCCTTTGCTTGAAATCTTGGTTACATCTATCATAGGATCACCTAGTAAGAAAGTATTACTTTCTTACTTATAAGCCTTTCGATAGGGATTTGATAGAGATAGTTTGAAAATAGAGGCATTATATGTTTATTCGTCGAGAAAGCGAAAAAAACTGAGTCTAATGACGGAAATATTACGCCGCTTCCTGCATCTCTGCTTCCACTGCTTGCTCGGCGTTTTCTTCGGCGCTGTTGGTGAGCATGGCAATATCCTCTTCAGAGACGCCTTCGCTGCGGAGGTATTGGATGAGCATTTCTGCTTCCCCCTCGAGATTAACCTCTCTTCCTTCCTTTGCTTGCTCGAGGCCTGTGTTCCAGAGATAGCGCAGCGTGTTATTGTGTGCAAAAGAGATTTCCTTCAGGTATGATTTCTTATCCCCTCGGCTCTTCGCCTGCTGCATCTCGCCGATGTGGTACGCTAATGACCTCAGCTCTGTGTATTTCTCAGCAGCATAACTGCCCTTGTTGAGGACCTCGTCCGGTGTGGAAAGATGATCAGTCTCGTGGCGGAAGAGGTCATGGACGATATCCATCCTTGAAAGATTCTTGTAGAGCCTCTGCATCTGCGTGATGTTCTTCTCCATGAGGTCAGTGTTGAAGTAGAGGATCCGCTTGCCCTCGACATTCACTGCCATGATCATTTTCTTCCCGAGGTTGCCGGCAACGAAGCCGTCCAATTTGAAGTAATCATCTAGAGAGCCTTTCTCTGAAGGGGTCTCCTCGGCGATGAAATCTCTCCATTCCCCTCCCCCCGGGGAATCATACCAATTGATGAAATGAGCGATGTAATTGGAGAGGACCTGTTGGTTGCCTCTTGCAGATGCCCTTGCGCCATACGGGAGAGAACTGACCTGCTCATGCTCTGAAGCTGTCGGAGCGATGAGATCCTCGATGCCCTGCTCTTTGTCCGCCAGGCGATAGATGACAGACTTATTATGTGTGTCATCATACTGGATGGCGCTGTAAGAAAGCATATCGATAGATAATGGTCTACTCATATCTACCTTGTGCATCTGGAGAGTTCTCTGATTAGGGATGGATGTTTGAGGCATAGAGATTAATTATGGCGGCCTTCTGTCTGCTTTTCGGCGTATTCATTCGTCAGACCTTTGTAATTTGATCCTGGAGCATTGGGGATAGCATCCAACGCAGAGTCCGCCTGATTCTTTATACGTACGAGTCTATCAAGGGTTTGTGCTCCTTGTTCAGCAGGAATGTGTGCTTGGGCAAGCTTCGCTCCTTTAGGACCCGCCAATTCAGCGAAAATCGCCTTTGCTTCTGGCAGGTAAGCTTCATTCTCAAGTGATCGCTGAACAGCTTCAGTTGCTGCAACTGCATCAGGCACATTTCTTCTTGAAAGGGTTGTAATAAATTGATAAAACGCTGAGTTATGGTCAAGGGATCTCGGATTCACATTTTCCAAAACAGTTACGAGTTCATTGCGTAATGCTTGATAACCCCCTTGGATACCAGCATCCTTGATAAACGCATCCCACTCTGCTGCTGTATGGGGTAATTCACCTTCTCCTTTATGAAAATTAGTAATATAGCCATGTTTTAGAACAGAATCGAGTATCTTATCAGCTATGGCTGTTTTTTCTGGTTCTGAACCAGGCAGATGATAGCCTGCTCCAGTTACATCCTTCACCAAATCAAAGAAGGTGTCAACCTGTGTTTCAGTATCTTTATCTCGTAGCTTTACGCGATCGCTATCATAAGCAGTCCGAAGCTTATCCGCTAGATCAGTTTCCTTCCAGGGTTTATAGGCTGGAGGTCTATCCATGACTGCACTTGGTGCATCGTGATCGTGTTCGTTCATAGGTTTCACCTATTATATAATATGTCTTTGGGCTTCGGGTTATAAAAGCCTTTCGATTAATGGAAATGGATTCGGGGTTTATAAACTTTTCTA
>JBDRLS010000081.1:0-3168 GCA_043812875.1 Nanobdellota archaeon | reverse complement strand
AACATGCCTTCCTGCAGGCTTATCGAACGGTGCGGATTTCACATCGAAGGCAGGCTCAGGAGGGATGGCAGATTCAAGGGAAGATGGGACGACCTTGTTGTTTTTGGAAGGCTGAAAGACTGAATTTTCTTCAATATATTTTTATATTACCACCATTCTTGACCAGATTGAGGGATAGTCATGAAGATGAAGATAAAGAAAACAAACAAAGATGGCGTTGTAAGGCTTGAGAGCGAAGGAGAGATCAAGGAAGTGCTGATAAATGAGGATCTTATGCACCCTGAATCAGAGTCAGTCTCGCTTTTCTTCAGAGGCAAGTCCTCTTCAGGGATAATCGATATCTCCCCTGAAGAGTTTGAGAAGATATATTTTGCAATAAAGGACAGGATACATCTCCTTAAAGGCTTTCGCAGGTTCAATCAATCCGGCGCAATAAAGCTTTGAAGTGTGATTGATGATCAAAACAGTATCATCTCAGACCTAAAAGCCAAAGTGATTATGCAGAGATTTTAATGATTATTCATAATGATATTTTCATTGATTGAAAAAGATTCACTCTTAGAATAGAAGATTTCAAACCCAACTTTCCGGTCGAACCGGAGTGGGTTGCAGAATAAAGGATTTTGGAATATGAAATCATTAAAAACCACATGAAAATTTATTTGGAAGATTTTGGAGAAGAGGGGCATGGTTTTGGATGAGATTCTTTTTTGTCGATTAGGAAAGTCTTGATTAATTTGTCTAACCATCCGCGGCTGGTCAGTATTCCGGGTATGTTTACCTTATAATAGACCTCATCTTTGTCATTAATTCCAGCATACCCTTCTTTGCAGTACCTCAGCATCGGCCTGCTGAAATCAAGTCCAGCAGGGAAATATTGTTCAACCCTATCCACTTCGAAACCCTGAGCAGAGTCCAGCTTGCAATATGTGGCCTCAAAAACCCTCCATTTATCTCCATCCGTGTATTCCAGCCATTCATGGCCTCCTCCTAAAACGCCGAGATACTGGACTTCACCTAAAGCAAGCCTTACCCTGTCAGAGAGGTCCCCTCTTCCTGCTTTATTGACCATATAAAGATAGTTTGAATAAGTCGCTGTGCTCGTCTCGACACAATCGCCGGTCCCCTTCTCTATGTTCCTGATTAGGTCTCCAGAAGATACCTTCAGTTCAATGCTCTGGTTAGTAATTAGATTTGAAAGCATGAGATACTTCTTGACAATCTCTTCATCTGTGCCTGAATACTGCGTGAAATAATCATCAGTCCTCAGCACTACCTGCATCCGAGGGTTAAAAGCCTCTTTCAGGAGCATATTCATCCCATCTTCATCAGGTATCTTGAACAGCAATGGGATAGCCCACCAATTAAGAAAATAAAAGCCTGCAGCAAATACGGATAGCACTTTATTCCTTGTTCTCATCTTGCCGAGGAAAAAACAGTTATTTATAAACCTTTATAAAGAAAAAGGCTGTTTTAGCCAGAATAATCAGTTCTCAGTCAATGATTTAAAGGGATGTCCACTTTTGTATTAAATGACCACAGATGAGACAAAGGAAAGGCTGAATCCAATGAGAAGACTGACTCCACTCCAGCAGGATGTCACGCAGAACTGCGGAACAGAGCCTCCTTTCCATAATGAATACTGGGACAATAGGCGTGAAGGGATCTATGTTGATATCGTTTCAGGTGAACCTCTGTTCAGCTCAAAAGACAAGTTCGATTCAGGCACGGGCTGGCCTTCTTTTACAAAGGCTATCGACGATAAAAACATCGTGAAAAAGAAGGATTTCTCTAACTCAACGCTTAGAGTCGAAGTGAAGAGCAAGAAAGCAGATTCCCATCTCGGACATATATTCTATGATGGCCTGCTTCCGACGAGAAAAAGATACTGCATCAATTCTGCAAGCCTGAGGTTCATCCCTAAAGAGGATATGGAGAAAGAGGGGTATGGTGAGCTGCTGAAGATATTTGATTAATACGAAGATAAACCAAGATTGATTGATGCATCAGGACTTCTCGATTCTTATTGCAAACTTCTCGATATTCTCATCCAGCGTCCTCTTATGCCTCAGGTTACCGTTACACGCTGTCTCGAACTCGCCCTTCGGCAGGTATATCCTGTCGAACTTGCCATGCCATTTGCCATCCCCTAAGGGGCAGCAGGCAGAGCAGTAGCTCCCGAAAGGCTCATCCTCTTGAAGCCCAAGCTTCTGCCTGTACTCAGCAATAAGCCCTGCATCGCCTATATACCGGAGATATCCAGAACTGCAGTCACTGAGTGCAGTGTTCTCCATGCATCCGCAATTATCGCATTGGAATAATGGCATAGAACCATGGAGATATCATCTATATTTAAAGTAGATTCTTCAGTTGATTTCAATCAGGATTGAAGCCATGATAAATTATTTATAAATCAGTGCTATACAGCGATGCATGGTAACAAAAAAAACAATCCTATCCTCAATCATGTTAGTGTTTGTGCTGTTCATCGTCGGTTGCAGCGAGCCGCCGCAGCTGGCAGATGATACTGGCTACAGCGACGAAGGGCTTGCCGCTGTGGTCTATGCCAACAATGAGTTTGCCTTTGACATGTATGATGAGATCAACGCAGGCAAGAACCTGTTCTTCTCCCCATACAGTGTGCAGGCAGCCTTTGCAATGGCCTATGACGGCTCTGCAGGAGAGACTGAAGCAGAGATAGGCGAAGTTTTTCACTTCCCTGACAAAGGGACGCTGCATCCCAATTTCGCAAGGGTCTACAACCTCCTGAACATGAACCACAAGGATTATACTCTCAGATCAGCCAATGCATTATGGACCGATTCCAATTATCCATTCCTTGAAACGTTCATCTCTGACTCTGCTAAGTATTACGCTTCAGAAGCTAACAATCTTGATTTCGGAGGTAACCCAGAAGCAGCAAGAAATACAATAAATGACTGGGTGGAAAAGAAAACAGAGAACCGGATAAAGGAGCTTCTTGGGCCAGGGAGCATCTCACCTCTCACTGCGTTGGTGATAACGAATGCAGTATACTTCAAAGGGGATTGGGTATTGAAGTTTGATAAAGGAAAAACCCAAGATTCAGATTTCTATATCGATGAAGAGACAGTTGTCCAGGTCCCGATGATGGCACTGACTGGAGAGAAGGCAAGGTTCAACTATCTT
>JBDRLS010000080.1:0-4666 GCA_043812875.1 Nanobdellota archaeon | reverse complement strand
GGAGGATGACCTGTATGAGGTGGTCGTGGCCATTGCGGATTGGGTCGAGTCAAATATAGAGTATAATCTCACCACGGCAACCGAGACGGTCTCCCAATCGGCTTCATGGGTATTAAAGAATAAATATGGCGTCTGTGATGAGATAACGACACTCTTTGTCGCCATGCTTCGCTCTCTCGGCATCCCGGCGAGGTTTGTCAGCGGCCTTGCCTACACAGAATATCTCGGCTTGAACAACTTCGGGCCCCATGCCTGGGCAGAGGTGTATTTTCCTGAGTATGGCTGGATCCCCTTTGACCTCACCTACAGCCAATACGGCATGGTTGACGCGACCCATATCCCTCTGTCCTACAGCGAGGATGCCGGCTCCTCCTCTGTGAGGTACACCTGGGTGGGGTGGAAGGTTGATGTCGAGACAAAGCCCATGGAATTCGACGCTAAAATCATTGACACGGAGCAGGTGCTTTCCCCGTTTGCATCGATGGAGCTTTGGCCGTGGAAGAACCGGGTAGGGTTCGGCTCCTATCTGGTGTTGGAAGGGACGTTGAGAAATCCGCATGATGCGTATCTTCCCCTCGTCGTCCACCTTGCTACCTCTGAGGATGTTTCTCCGCTGGGGGAGGATAGAAAACAGCTCCTCCTCCATCCTCGTGAGGAACGTATGGTCTACTGGCCGATTCACATCTCTGCAGAGTTGGATCCGCAATACACCTACACGTTTAGCGCGATCATGTATACATCATTCAACAGGACTGCTGAGACGACGTTCAAGGCCGCTCCGAGAAGCATCATCTATTCAGAAGAAGATGTCCGAGGATACATAACGCAGAATGCGGAAGAAAGACAGAAGGTCTATTCCCGGGATGTCGAGCTTGATTGCCGCTCGCCGGAGGAGGGCTATTATTCGGATGAGACACCTGAGATCGTTTGCACAATAAGGAACATCGGCACCATTGCACTGTCTGATACTGAACTCTGTTTGGATGACTGCGTCCCGTTCCATCTCCTCATCGGCCAGGAAAAAGAGATCACGCTCTTCCCGAGGGGATTGGATGAGGGGATGACACCTGTCCAGATTACCTTCCAGGGAGCAGAGGTGAGCAAGAGGATTGATCTTGATGTGATGGTCTGGGACGATCCGGTCATTGATATCGATGAGATCACCCATCCTGATGCAGTCGGGTTCTCTGACGAGTTTCAGCTTTCATTCCTCTTGCGTCCATCATCCCTCCAGACTCCCGAAGATGTTGATGTCATCCTCAAGCAGGGTTCTTATGAGAAGGATTGGCATCTGGATGAGCTTCCGAGCGACAAGCGCTTTGTCATCTCCATGATGGGCTCTGGCCTCAAAAAGGGGGAGAACACATTGGAGATCATTGCACGGTTTAAAGATGGACGAGGCGCATCATTCGAGACAATGGTACCGACCGAGATTGCTCTTGAAGGAGTGACCATTGTCCAGCAAGTCATCCTTTGGGTGAATGGTTTCGGCAGGGCATTGTCCGCTTTTGACTGGAAAGTCCTCGTTTTCGTGGCGCTGATCGTCGGTGTGGGCATCGGCATTTTTCTCATGCGCGGCACGAAAGAGAAGATCCCCTTGGATGAGGAAATAGAGAAGATAGAAAAAAGGCGCTGACTATTTCTTGATGAGTGCATATGCTATGAAGAAGACTATTGCTACGACAACCAGTGAAGGGAGGAATGCTCCAGAGAGCGCTGGAAAGAGCTCGTCTATAGTCAGGATATGGAAGTAGTTGAACGGCCTGATGGATCGCGTCCGAAAGGCCATTACGGCTTGAGTGAGGAAGTGGAAGAATGCAGTGATCCAAGTGAGGAGCATGAATGCCTTTATGAATCGGCCGTCGGTCATGGAAGCTTGGAAATCAGGAGGTTCATATGTCTATCTGATATGCTCAGATGATGATCTTGATAGGAAAAAAAGTGATCCTGTGGCGAGACGGACATCGCTCCCCGGCTCTGATGAAGAGATAGACTAATGTGTGAGAAAGAGGAGAGTTATCAAGAACAGGGAAAGTGCGACAGTGATCATGATGGCGGCGACCACCAGCTTCTTTTCTCTTGATATCATCGGCTCCCGCACTTGAAAAGCGGCCATGCCCACAGCAAAGCCTGCGCCCATGCCGATGACCAGGCCGATGATGAAACCATTGGCGAACAATCCCATATGCCCATTGGAGATGCCGCTATTAAAAAAGCTATCTGAAAGGTGATGCGCAGATCCTAAGAAAGGCCGTTTTGCCATTCACCACTCAAGTAGGGTAAGAAATTTACTTAACCATCTTTGCTGATTTGGCTATGTGAGGATCAGGTTGGAGATAGCCTTGTCGACCTCGCCTCTTCATCAAAGGGTTGTCAGACAGGTCATCTCGAAGGTTTTATAAATGGTTATGCACAGAAGGAGGATATATTAACAAATAGGAAAGGTGTTAGCATGAAAAAAACCATTATGGTTGTTGATGATGAGGAAGACAACCGGACCACCATAAAGATGGTATTAGAAAAGAACGGGTATAATGTCGTTCTCGCGATCAATGGAGATGATTGTCTAAGAAAGCTCGAGACTGAGTTTCCTGACCTCATTTTGATGGATGTGATGATGCCTGGAACTCCTGTAGGAGAGGTCGTGAGAAAGATCCAATATACGAAAATCGCCTATCTGACGGTCGTGAGGACCTCTGAGGCTGAAAAAGAGAATTTGCTCGGGCATGCGAATATCGTTGACTTCATCCAGAAGCCATTTGACATCAATGAGTTCCTCAAGAGGGTGGAGGCGATATTGAAGTGACTTTTCTAGGCAAGATGGCGGAAGCGGGTTCAGCAGTATACATCCTCCCTGAATCACAGAGCCATGAGCTCATTGTCAAGCTTGCAAAAGAACTTTCTGGTCAGTCTGTCTGTTATATTTCTCTCAATAAGACCTTTTCAGCATTGTCTGAACTCTTCCAAAAGAAGAAGATCGACATCTCAAAGTTCCTATTTATCGACACCACATCAAAACTGATAAATTACGTCGTGAAAAAAGAAAAAGCGTGTCAGTTCATCAGCAATCCTGGGAACACTGCCGAACTTTTCGAAGCCATTGATAAGGCATTGAAACATAAGGTTTCTTATGTCATTTTTGATTCATTGAATGTCCTGCTGGTGTATATTAAAGAGATACGGTTGAAAGAGATCATCACAGGTTTGATATCAAAGGGGAAGGCCGCAGATGCGAAGACGGTTCTTATTGCAGTGCGAAAGGAGAATGAAGAAGGCATCACCAAAGATATAAGTGATGCTATTGAAAAAGTAATCGAAGCAGATGAGGGATGATCATTGGTTTTTTCCTTGAGAAAACTGTTGTTTGGCAAGATCCGCAATCGGTTGGTGTCCACATTCATGCTCCTCTTATTGCTGACGGCGGCGGGCGGACTGGTCATATATCGCGACATTGCCTCCGCTGACAATGCAGTCAAGGAAATTCGCGGAGAGTCTGTTCCGGTCATCGATGCATTGAATATGCTGGCGATCGATACCATTCTCATACAGAGGGAGCTTGACAAGATCATCCTGCTCAAAGAAGGGGGAGGAATTGAGTTGCAGGCCGCATTGACGAATCTGGAACATCATAAGCAAGTGATCATGGAAAAGGAAGGTGCCGCGAATCCAAAATTGGAATCATTGATCAGATCAGTGGATAACTACATCTTTGAGAGCCGATTATATTGGGACACATATAAAGGAGGCAAACAGAGCGAAGTCCTCGATCCATCAAAAGATATGGAAATGATCATCAGGATCGAAAAACAGGTCTTGGAACAGATCACTGGGCTCAGCAGGGATAAGGAAGAATCATTCCTTGATCTGTCTGATGAGGTGACTTATGCATTGGATTCTATGAAAAGGGATATGATCAGTGCTGCGATGATTATTATGATTGTCGCGGGCGTCGTCCTTGGGTATATGTCGAATAAAATAACAGACCCGATCAATCAGCTCTATTCTGCGACAAAAGGCCTCCAGCACGGTGATTTTACTGGACGGGTCGACATCAAGACAGGAGACGAGTTTGAAGATGTGGGGAACGCATTTAATAAGGCAGTAGAGGAACTGGGGAAGATCGACAATGAGCGGAAACAGATTGACGCCGCGAAAACGAAGTTCCTGAGCATCACCTCCCATGAGCTGAGAAGCCCCATGACACCCATGAAAGCGCAGCTTCAGATGCTTGAGCAGGGGTATTTCGGCGAGCTCAATGAAAAACAGAAAGACAGCCTCAATATCGCCATAAAGAATGCGGACCATCTTGATGCGATCCTCCTCGATTTCCTCGATGTTTCCCGAATCGAGGCTGCGCGGCTCAAATTCACGTTTGCGAAGATGGACATCGGCAAGATGTTGAAGGAAGAAATCGATTTCATGAAGAGTTATTCTCCTGAAAAAAAGATAGAACTCGTGTTGAAGATGGATACCCTTCCGATTATCGAGGCAGATGCCAATAGGATAAGCCAAGTGGTCAAGAATCTGGTGGGGAATGCGATCAAATTTTCACCGGATGGCTCGACCATAGAGATCCAGGCAAAGGCGGATGACAAGAATAAGAGGATCGTGTTTAGTGTCTCTGATAAGGGCATCGGAATCAGCGTTAAGGATCAAGCGAGGGTAT
>JBDRLS010000079.1:0-2698 GCA_043812875.1 Nanobdellota archaeon | reverse complement strand
GCAGGTTTCTCATTGGGAGGATTAGGTTCTGGATTCTGCCGGAACATGAAGGAACTTGAGGAGCAGGCAGCAAAATCCCTAAGTGCATCATCCCAGATCCTGGTCGAGGAATCGCTTAAGGGGTGGAAAGAAGTAGAGTATGAGGTCATGCGGGACAAGAGAGGGAATGCCATCACCATCTGCAACATGGAAAATCTCGATCCGCTGGGCATTCACACAGGCGAATCCATTGTCGTCGCTCCTTCGCAGACCTTGACTGATCATGAATACCACAAATTGAGAAGGATCGCCATTGAGGTCATTGATCATTTGGGCATTATCGGGGAATGCAACATCCAATATGCCCTCGACCCGGACTCTGATGATTACAGGGTCATTGAGGTGAATGCCCGGCTGTCGAGGAGCAGCGCTCTTGCATCAAAAGCGACAGGGTATCCTATTGCATTCATTGCAGCAAAGCTCGCCCTCGGGAAGACCCTTCCTCAACTGAAAAATCCCGTCACGGGCATGACCTCTGCATTTTTCGAGCCGGCACTGGATTATATCGTCGTGAAATTCCCGAGATGGGATGCTGACAAGTTCAAGCGGGTCAATCGCCAGATCGGCAGTTCAATGAAAAGCGTCGGTGAGGTCATGGCGATCGGGAGATGTTTTGAGGAGGCTCTCCAGAAAGCTATCCGCATGACCCATCCGCGATTTATCGGCCTCACCGGTAACCATCTCCATTTCGAGGATCTCAAGAGGGAACTTTCCCGGCCTACAGATGAGCGGATCTTTGCCGTGGCGAAAGCTTTTGAAAAACAGTACACCATCCAGGAGCTCGCTGATCTCACAAAAATAGATCCGTGGTTTCTCGCCAAGATACAAAACATCGTTGAATGCGCCACCTCGTTCAAAAACCAATTTTCTCCAGGGCTCGTCAGGAAGGCGAAGCAATTAGGATTCTCTGACAAGCAGCTTTCCCTCTTGACCGGAGAGGACGAACAGCGCATGAGATCCTATCGTAAGGAACAAGGGATCATCCCGGTCATAAAAAAAGTGGACACCCTGGCCGCGGAATATCCGGCGAAGAGCAACTATCTTTATCTCACCTACAATGGCGAAGAAGATGACCTGGAGCAGCACGCCCAAGGCATCATTGTCCTCGGATCAGGCCCGTACAGCATCGGCTCGAGCGTTGAATTCGACTGGTGCTGCGTCTCTTGCATCAAGACCCTGAGAAAGCAAGATATCCCTGCAGTTGTAATAAATTGTAATCCTGAGACTGTCTCCACAGACTTTGATGAATGCGATCGCCTCTATTTTGAGGAGCTCAGCACGGAACGCGTCCTGGATATCTATGAAAAGGAACAGGCGAAAGGAGTGATCCTTGCCATGGGCGGACAGATACCCAATACCTTGGCCATGCCCCTGCATAAGGCAGGCATCCCCATCCTCGGCACGGATCCGAAGACGATCGACAGCGTAGAGGACAGGCATCGCTTTTCTTCAATATTGGATAAGCTGGAGATAGACCAGCCTCCCTGGGTTGAAGCTTCGGACAGGGAACAGCTATCCGCATTCTGCTTGAAAGTCGGCTTTCCGGTCGTCGTGAGACCAAGTTATGTCCTTAGCGGGGCAGCGATGAATGTGGCCTATGACAAGGAAAGCCTGCAACGATATCTCCAAAGGGCCGTCGACATCTCGAGCGATCATCCTGTGGTGATCAGCAAGTTCATCACCTATGCCAAGGAGATCGATGTGGACATCGTCGCCCAGAAGGGAGAGGTCAGAGCATATGCCATCTCAGAGCACGTCGAGAATGCAGGAGTCCATTCAGGCGATGCGACGCTCATTACACCGCCGCAAAAGCTCTATCTGGAGACGATCAATCGAATCAAGAAGATCATACGGAAGTTGGTGAAGGCATTGAATATAACAGGACCGCTGAATCTTCAGCTTCTCGCAAAGGACAACCACATCAAGATCATTGAATGCAATGTCCGCGCATCGAGGAGCTTTCCCTTCCATTCAAAGGTGTATGGTATTGATTTCATCGAGTTGGCGACAAAGGCCATCTTAGGCATCCCGATCGAGACTCTTACCTCGACGGCTTTCGACTTAGAGTATGTCGGCGTTAAAGCGCCGCAATTTTCATTCACCCGGCTGCACGGCGCTGATCCCCTGCTCGGCGTCGAGATGGCCTCCACCGGAGAGGTCGCCTGCTTAGGGGAGACCGCTCCTGAAGCATTCCTTACGGCATTGCTCGCCACAGGCTTCAAGATCCCGAAACAGTCCATCTTTCTCTCAACGGGGGATATCCAGCAGAAATCGAGGATCCTTCCTGCAGTGAAGTCATTGCATGACATGGGCTACACCCTGTTCGGCACGAAAGGGACAGCTGAGTTCTATGAGATGAACGGCATCCCCATGAAGACCCTCTATTGGCCTTTGGAGGGAAAAAAGCCGAATGCCCTGGATTATATCAAGACGCGGCAGATAGACATGGTGATCAACATCCCGAAAAGCAATGAACAGGATGAGCTCTCAAATGACTACCTTATCAGAAGGACCTCTGCTGATTTCTCCATCCCCTTGATCACCAATGTGCAGTGCACGCTCCTTTTTGTCGACGCCATCAAGGAAGGGAAGAATTATGCACCAAAGAGCTGGCAGGAATATCTGAAAACATAGACACGCTTTTTATGTTTTATGGAAA
>JBDRLS010000078.1:0-3091 GCA_043812875.1 Nanobdellota archaeon | reverse complement strand
AGCTGAATAATACTAAACCCTTTATAAACTGGCTCATCAGGAATTACAAAACGAGGAGCACAGCCAAACAACACCCATATCAAGACCAAAATTACAGCAATCTTTTTCATATCTCCCACCTTATTCAACCAATTCATAATGAGGACCATCATTGAACGTCTGATCGCTCAAATCGGTATCCCCATCCCAGTCATGCCCCCATCGGAGCTTGATCCCCATAGATAACGCTGTTGCCATAACATAGCCGGCAAAGTAGTACATCCGTTCTTTATCATACCAGTTAACAGGAGAGGGCATGACATCAACAGCCTTTGAGGGCTGGCTATTGTGCTTACCATTCGGCCAATCAAGTTGAGTCTTATGCTGTGTGAAATAGAGGTGCTGCAATGCTTCTCCTCTATGTCCTTCGATAATGGAGCAGTCAAAGACCTTTATCACCTTTTGGAAGACCATTTGAATTCTTTCATCACAAGAGGCAAGTCTTTCACGACTGATGGCGCTGAATACATTCATTTGGTATTCCTCAACAATATCTTCACATCTCCTGATATCTCGCCAAGCCACTTCTCTTGTCTTTCTTGATTCTTCCTAATAGAATTAATGCCCTCAACTAACCCCGAATGTTCTTTGCAAGGGAAAGAATTTCCCTCCTTCCCATTTCTCTTGGTATTAAATACTCTTATCGCTGTAATGGCAACAGCAGCAGCAGAAATCGATACTCCTGCTAAAGCTACTCCACTTCCAAGATCCATCATTAGCCTTCTCCTTCACTTTGTAGTTGGTCCTTTATCTCAACGATTCTCCTTTATATCTCAACGACAGCAAGAGTTCCTTCTAATTCATGCTTCTGACCACCTGAAGTCACAATTTTGCAAGTAAGTTTGTAGGTATGACCAGTACTTCCCGCTCTAACCCACACATTGACCTGTTTGCCGTCAATCTCCAATAATTCTACACGAGTCAATGTATCGGTGACATCCACAGGAGGTGTGGCATCATCCACAACAGTAACACTTGTGATGGTTGCTATGGTCTGCCCTGCCAACAATCGCCTAAAAAAATTGAACCCAATGTAAAATTCTTCATAAGGTTGCTTATCAGGAAATTCATCCATACTTCGCTCCTCCTGCAAACTTAGTCCCCAGAGTAAATATCTTTGTTAAGCTTTTCAGCATAAATTGTTTCATCCAATTTTCCAGAATAAATACTTTTATCCAAGGCTCTAGCATAAAGGACATTATCCAATTTTCCAGCATAAATATCTCTATTTAATATTGCAGAAAATATCGTCCTTGCTTTTGTTGCCATTAAGAGCAAAAGAGTGAATGCCCATGATCCTGTTTTCCACGAATAATCAGTCCATGATCCGATTGCCCAGCAAGTTCCTATCATTATGCAGGCCCCCACGGCACTTCTGATCCATTTCCAATCAAGGATATGTCGTTTACTTCCTTCACGTTACAATCAACCATCGTATTTATCCTAAAAGTTCCCATAGTAGTTGCCGCAGCATTCTCATAAAAAATACCAAAGTATGTTCCCTCTGCCGCGAAAGCATAATCCAAATAATAAAGGCCATCCGATACTTCGGTAAGAGTCTGTAGTGCAGATTTAACCAAAGAAGGACTCCAGATATAAGCCGTCACCGTCAAACCAGCAACAAAATTCGCTGACTTATAAATGATCCGATGGGTCGCTATTCCAAAATAAGTCGGCATTTTATGGCCTTTCCAGGATTAATAACCCCTGCACAGATTCATCAGCCTTTGCAATAACCTTCCACGTGCTGAAATACTTGGTTATCCAAACACTCTCTGCTGTCCTTTTATAATCATGGCAGGCTACGAGTTTTACCTTGCTATCCACAACTGCCTTATAGGAGGGCTCCCTAGCGTCTCCCCCGGCAGGCCCATCAATGAGCGCCATGTCATATGCATCAAGTATCAGAGGAGATACCCCATTCCACAAGACGAAGTTGGCCTTTCTGACAAGACGTTTCACCTTCTCTATGTGAATTTCATCTGTTTCATATGAATCAACCTCTACGCCGAACCGGTCCATCAACTGAGTTGAAACACCCGCCCCGAACTCGACGACTTTCTTGATGCTGTACGCCACCAAGACATCCCTGAGCACAACCCAATCAGTCGGGGCAAGAGACCATCCGCTCCATTCGATGGGAAGATGATCGACCTCCCGCTTTGTGCCAAGTATCTCGTTGCACAGTTTGAGCATTGCCTTACCCATCGGCTCGAATCCAAACTCTTTTTCAGCCATCTTCCTTGCTTCCTCTTTTGTCTCCTTACCTTTGGTCTGCAAAGCTGTCCAGCATCGATTGATCTGATGCGCAAATGCTATGTTGTCACGCGCGTCTGCAACGAAAGTCGTATAGGGACAACCAGAACCAGCTACTATTGGCAATCCCGAAGCCAGGGCCTCCCTGATAACACGGGTTGCAATCTTATGCGGAGTGACAAGGATATCTGCTGTCCGATACACCTTATCCATGATCGGAACTATCATGTTAGCCTCCCCCACGACGCCGGCAGCCCTCAATTTCTCGGCATATTTCTGCGTGAACCCCTTGGTAGGCGGAGGCATCCCGAATATCTGCACCTTCGCACCCTGGACATACTTCTCCTTGAATAATGCGGCGGCATTTATCACGTTGAACGGAGTGACGTCCTCCCGCCAGATGTCCGCTACAAGGATATTCGGAGCGCCACTCCACCGTCCGAACTGATGCTTTTCTCCTACTGGGTTGAACCTCTTCAGATCCACCACGGAAGGGATATAGTGTATTTTCCGGCCAGGCATCATCAATGACCAGAACAGGAGATGTTCTTCCCAGAAGGAAATATAAGCTGCATACTTCTGATCAGTTTCATGGTTGCACATTATTGTCATCACAGGCGACTGATTGTAATGCTCAAGGAGATAGGAATACTCTGGTCTGCCATGCATCGCCATGATGATAGGTATTCCCACCCTTGCTATAGGCTCAACGATCATTGAATGGCGAATCAAGATGTCAGCATTCTTGTACGCCCAATCTGGAGATACACTTACGATGTCATTGTCGATCAGGCCG
>JBDRLS010000077.1:0-8723 GCA_043812875.1 Nanobdellota archaeon | reverse complement strand
AGTCCCAGCTCAAACAATTCTCAGGCTCTCTGACGAAACAAGAGGGCGTGCTGCATTTACGCAAAAAGAGCCTTGAGGAAAAGATCGAAGGGAAGAGGGATGCGCTGCGTCTCGCCCGGAAAGAGTCCACCAAGATAAACCTTCTCCTTAGGGACCTTACCCAATCAAACCAGGAGCACCTTGATGCATTGAAGGAACGCCAACGTGATTGGCAGGCATACATGGAAGAGCAGAAAAAAACATCGGTACAGTCATTCTCCAGAGAGGTAGACCGTCAGAAATCCATGCTCCAGACAGAGATGAAGGAGAGGGAGCAGCACCTCAAGATGCAGATCAAAGGACTGTTGGAAGAGGTCAGGGTCCAGCGCCGCCTCCTCGACGAGGAAGAACGGAAACTCGCGCCGCACCTCAAGCCGCTGCAGCAGGACATCAATCATATCCTCGGACAATTACGAAGCGTAGATGAGGAGACTGCAAAGCTTCTCGCCCCGCTCGAAAGCCTCAAGACACAATACCATGAGAACCAAGTGAGAGCCAGGGCGCTGCGCTCCGAGGCTGCCTTGTTTGCCAAAAAACAGAAGCAAGACCACGATGAGCTTGCTGATCTCATTGCCCAGGAAAAAGGAAGATTTGCACAGGAACTTCAAGCGATAACACACGACCAAGAAGAATATATCAAGACACTTCAAGCCGAGCAACGAGCATTGGAGAAGCAACGAAAAGGCCTCCTTGCCCAGAAGAGTGC
This sequence comes from Nanobdellota archaeon, assembly GCA_043812875.1. GTDB lineage: Archaea > Nanobdellota > Nanobdellia > Woesearchaeales > JAHIVG01 > JBDRLS01. The sequence continues at coordinate 7,978 of JBDRLS010000077.1, read as the reverse complement.
CATGAAAAAGAATTATCTTGAGCATGACAAGCAGCTTCACGATGAGCAGGCTGAGCTGCGGAAGGCCCTGTCAGAGAAGCGGATCAGGCAGGGGAAAATAAAAGAGGAGATCACCCGCCTCAGCCACCAGCTCAGCAAGATCACGGATGAGAATCAAGAGAGATTTGCGCTGATCACCACTGAAGAACGTGAGTGGAACAAACGCTCCAAGAATCTTGAAAAGATTGAGCGGGCAAAGGCACTGGAAGAGTTCCAGCGTGAAAAACGAGAACTCCACGAGCGGAGGAAGGAGCAGGAACAGGCCTTTGCTGAGCGACGGAAGGTCATCGAGCAGCAGATCAAGGACTATCAGGAACAATGGATAGGCAACCAGAATGCGAGACCCTCTCTGACGCCGATGATGGAAGAGATCAAGAAGAGCAGGGAGGCCATTCTCCTGTTGGATGACGAGCAGAAGAGGCTCGAGGAGCCCCTTGCATCACTCAAAGACCATCTTCTGGAAGAGAAAGAGAAAAACACTGAACTCAAGCAGCGATACGATGCATTCATGAAACAGCGACGAGATGCAGAGATACGTGTCGAACAATCATTGAGCTCGTTCAAGAAAGAGATCAAGAAAGAGATGCTCGAGCTCGAACGCATCGAAAAGGAGAAGGAAGGAACGCTCAAGGATAAGGTCGAGGCACTTGATCGGCAAAGGAAGGAAGCGCTGCAGCGTCTCCAGGATAAGCAAAAGGCAGAAACAGCGATCGCCCTTGAGAAGGAAAAGGAGCTCATCCACAGGCAACAGGACCTTGTCCAGGAAATCGCGGAGCGGCAGCATGCATGGAATGCCATCAAAGGAGAAAGGGAAGGGCTCCATGCCGCATATGAAAACGTCAAGGCAGAGAATCATTCCCTCACCATGAGGATCGATGAACTCGAGAGAGGACTCAATGTGCACCTCGAACAGGAACGAGAGACACTTAAACAGCATATCAGGGACGAACTTTCCCAGGGAAAGCGCTCCCTGGAAAACTTGGATCAGGACCATTCAGAACGCCTCGCTGAAGAGCAGCGACTCATCGACACTGAGATTGCAGAGCAGGAGCAGCGATGGAAAGAAGAGCTTAATGAACTCACGGGAAAGATCACCAGGCTCCAGCAGGATATTGAAGAGAAGGAAAAAGAGATGAGCTCACTTGAGGAAGAGAACAAGCAATTAGAGGTGCCGCTTGATGATGCGAAGCGCTCCCTGAGGGAGGAGCTCGCCCGGGGCAAGGAACTCCGTTCAAAGATGATGGAAAAGGAACATCATGCGTCTGAAGAGGAAGAGCTCATAGAACAGGAGATACGGGAGGCTGCCGAAACATTGAAGGGCCGGCAGGAGGAAACGAAGAAACGCCTTGATGCACATCGCCATACGTTTGAGAACGCAAAAAAGCAGGTCCATGGGAGGCGAGAACAGGCCTTGGCTGAGGGACAGAGGGAGCATGATGCAAGAAGGGATGCTGTCCAGGATACCATAAAAGCCCTCGAGCAACAGCACGAGCACCATGACCATGCTGTAAAGGACATGCAGGCGCACTGGCAGAGGATGCATGGTGAGAAAAAGCTCTTTGAACAGATGAAGGATGAGGCACGGGAAGAGAATGCCAGGCTGGCCAGGGAGATCGCTCCCGATGATAAGGCGTTCATCCTCCATGATGGAAGAAGGATCAGGAACATTGCCCAGCTGAGAGGAGCGATCGATGACATGGCTGACGACACGTTTCGGCAATATGTCAATGAGCATAAGAATGACTTCGCTCATTGGATCAAAGATGTCTTCGACCAGGAATCATTGGCAAGCAAGCTTAAGGACATCAAGACAAAGGAAGAATGTGTAGACGCATTATCCCACGGGGTTATCCATAATCACTAATCAGTTCTTGTATTTCTTCCGAAGCTCCTTATAGGACTCTGCTGAGATGAGGCCGTCATCATAATGTTTCTTGAGCGTCGCGAGCATCTTGGAATCAGAGAACTCTGATTCGCCCTTGCTGATGACGGGCTTTTGCTCAGCCATCATGCGCAGGCTCACCGATCGACGGAACGCCTGGACCCATCCCTTGAAGTAGAGCACGCTGATGATCGTGATAATGATGACGAGCCCGACCAACACATACACCCAAAAGGGGATCACCTCGATGATCGTGGTTTTTGGTGCGCTCAGGAGGGAGAGACGGTAGCGCGCCTCCTCGAGAAGATTCTGCACCTCATCAACGGACTCTGTTGTTTCAATGAGGCGGCCCTCCCCAAGATAGGACTCTGCGACACCGAGAAGCCGTGTCGACCGTTCGAGGAGGATTAGGACCGGGTTGATATCCACACCGCCTTGTGCAACCGCTGCAGATTCTGTTTCAAGCGTGATGATGAGCTCTTTGAGTTTTCTAATCCTTGCACGGAGCAGTTCCTCCTTTGACTCAAAAATTTCCACATTGTATTCCATCGATTCTTCTATGCCGGGAGTCTGGATGCGGATAAAGCTGGGATATCTTTTTGGATCAGCCTCTATCGGCACTTCAACGCGGGTGATCAGATAGCCGATGCCGTTCGGCTTCAGGTCTCCAACCTCCCTGATGAGTTCCCACCACTCTCTGGGAATGCCCTCAAAGACACTGTTTATCCTGAAGAAATCAGTGTCTCCGGTGTTCCTAATCTCGATGATGATATACGCGACGCCTCCCCGCTCAAGGAGAAGCTCGTCTGGGAAGACATTGAGGATAGTGAGGCCTGGCTTTGGCAATCTTGGCGGAGCGACGACTGCAGGAGCGATCGGGCCGGCGATCCTGCTTCCTCCGCCTCCGCCTGCACCGCCTGTGGTCGGACCTGAAGGGGCGCTTGTCGCGGTCACCACCTGGAAATTCCTCGTCGTCTCGATCACCGGCTGGAGTGAAGAATAATTCAAGCGGAGATGGAGGGTGTAGGTTCCGAGCGGCTGGTCCGAGTAGATCGAGAGGGAGCGTTTGAGGGTAACATTATTCTGAGAGCCGACGAAAACAGCCTCCTTGGTGACTAGGTCATATGTTGTGTCCTCATCAGTTATCCAATAATCGATGAAGACATCCTGCCCGAAGTCCCCAAGATTCCATAGGAAAGCAGTGAAGTCCTGGTCTCCCCCCTGCTCTGCCTCTGAAGTGATATTGGTGATCGCGACGTCATAGGGGCCGCCGGTCGAGACCCTGAAACTTTTGATCTCCTTGATCTCCCTCGTGCCTTGGGCCACGGTCAAGTCTGCAAGATAGAATCCTGAGGCCGTGATGGCGGGCATGGCATACTGGAAAGAATACAGCAAAGAATTGCTTGTGGAATTGATCAATGTGAAATCCCCTATTGTTGCAGAGGTATAGACGGCAAATGCAGGGTCATACACCACGAGGGTGATCCTGTCCGGCGTGGAGATCGGGTGGTCTGTATAGAGCATGAGATAGAAGGTCATGACTGAATTCGGGTACCAGACGACACTTGTGTCGAAGGCGGCATTGTATCTCTCGAAGACGCCGAATCTCTTGAGGCCTGAAGCATTGACTGAGACATTTGATAGAGGATCAATATAGGTGTCTACTGAAGAGAGTGTCCAGTTTCCTACAGGAGCGTCAGAAGGAACAGTAAATGACGGTGTACTGTTGAGGGTGCCGTTCGTATTTGACTGAAAGAACCCCGAATAACGAAGATGATTTTGATTATCCCTTAGGGTGATGGTTGTATTCGTCTGGAGCGGAAGCCCTGATGCATCCGTGGCATTATAATAGATCGAGCCTGATTCACCGGTGTAATAGTCATCGTAGCCAGTGTTTAAGTCAACTGTAAGATTTGCATAGACATAGAAGGTGTCGTTCTTCTCAGAGACTTGGCTTGCCGCGTCGACAGTTGAGACCGTGACATTATAATATCCGGTCTCGCTCGTGTTCCCCCATGAGCCGGGATAATCAGAATAATACCTGTAGATATTGCTTACAATGCCAACCAGGGTCATATTCAAGCCAGTCATATTGCCCAAGGGGGTTGTGACGAACAACTCCGTATAAGCGATTCCTCCTCCGGTGAGATCAGTGATGTTCACATAGATATTAAGTGTTCCGAATGCCGGGATGACTGAAGGCAATAGGGTGATGTTGATTACAGGAAGCGCGTAAGGAGCCAGAGAGATGTTGAAGTCGAGTGATTGAGGCGTCGTTGTCTGGTTTGCGGTGACGGTGAAGGTGACATTGTAAAAGTCTTTAGGGATCCCTGATAAGTTGTAGGTTATAGAAAGGTTATAGAATCCCAACCGGGGAATATATATCGAGGTGACGTTGGGGGTGGTGTAATTTGAGCTGTCTGGGGAAACAGTGAAATTGATAGGCTCGTTCCCTGTATTGTTTACAAGAATCCCGCAGACCTCATCCTCGTCGAGGAATGTCGGCTTAAAGCAGTAGGTTGGAGAGAGGGTGAAGGTTCTGTTCACTGGCACGGTCACATTGATCTGGAGCAGGTCAGAGATGTTCACTGCGGAGGTGATGTTGAGATAGCCGGTGTAATTTCCCGAAGGGAATCCTGAGGGAATGGTGATGTTGATGCGGATGGTGGCATTTTGACCAGGAGTCAGATTCGTTGGCTGAGGAATGTAGGTGAGGGTGAAATTAGTGAGATTCGTAAGGTTAAAGACAAGTCCAGTGATGTTGTCGTTCCCTGAACCAAGCAGGGAGAAATTCGTGAGATACGATGTCTTTCCGTTCTCTGCTGTGCCGCCAACGCTCTCCTGTGAGATGGTGAGGAAGGGATTTGAGAGGACGATAACGGTCATGTTCGTCTGCGTTGAGTTTGTGCCGACGCCGGTGTTCTGCCAGATGATCGTCGCGTTCACGGTATAATTGCCTGGCACTGCCTTCTGGGCAGCGACCATGAAGACTTTTGAACAAGAGGTGTTCCCGGCCAGATTTCCGCATGATTGCTTGTTATCTGATGCATTTGTTGTCCAGTAATCCGGCAGGTCTAGTGTGATGTTCACATCTGCTGCTGTGCTTCTTCCGACATTTGTTGTGTTCACCTGCAGGGTATAGTTGTCATAGGCAAACCAGGTGACATTGGTGAGCGTGACGTTAAGAATATCGACAGAAACAGACATGTTTGTGCCCGGCACCTCAATGGTGATGTTAAAAACGTCATCATTTGAAGTGAGACTGGAAACATTGATGATCCCAGAAAATAAGCCCTCTTGGTGACCGAGGGGAACAGAGACATTAAGGGCGATGGTGATGCTATATCCTGGGCCGAGATCAGTGATGTTTGGAGGTGAATAGGTTAGGGTCATATTCAAGCCAGTGACATTGAAGGTCACATCAGTGAGATTGTCATTGCCAATGGCAAACACGGTGAAGTTGGCTATGATCTTTGACGTTCCTGCAGGGACGAGATCGGAGAAATTTGTTTCTGAAACATTTAAGACTGGATTTGAGTCAATGGTGATGTTGAGAGAGGTTATGTCCGTGCTGAAGGTGTTATCAGGATTTGTCCAATTCAGGGTTGCGTTGACTTCGTAAATACCCGGAGCCGTGCCATTCGGGACAGTAATCCAGAAATGCGCAACTGAAGAGCCGTTGAGAGGGATTGTGGATAACAACTCTAATGTTGAGTTGGAGGCCCATTCATCAAGTAATGTCAGCGAGACATTAAGTGAATATGCAGTACCGTTCCCGATGTTTGATGCATTGAAGATTGCTGCAAAGGAAACATCATCATGGAGCGTCAGGTTGCTCACTGTATATCCAGGAGTGAATGTTGAGAAATTGAGATCGAGAAGAGCGACCGCGTCCTCTGTTGAGAACATTGCAGTGCCATTCCCTGAGTTGCCTGTTTTGTTGCCTAAACATTGCAAGGCAAAATCGCCGAAATATGACGACGCGGTGTAATTGAGCTTATATGATCCGTTGGCATAATCAATGATTTCGGTGAGCTCTGTGGTCAACCAGGTACAGTTTAGGGTGGCATTGGGAATCATCTGGTCGTGTCGGATGTCCCAGATGTCAATGGTTGCGTTGATTGTACGATTGACCAAGCCGACTGAATTCCAGACTGTGATGTTAATGATGAACTGGTCAGTCACATTAAAGTATGTGGTCGTCTTATTAAGGTAGAAGCCGGAGCTGTCAAATGCGTGCGCAGTGATGTTCCATATGCCTAATGTCGCGTTTATGGGCAAAGTGAAGTTATTTGTCCAAATATTGTCGCTTGCGACGAGATCCCCGCTTGTCCCATCATCAACAAGCATGATGGTGAAGTTATCAGCTGAGGTGTGGAGTGTTGCGTTGATATAGGCGATGAGGCTTCCGTTATCTAAGGTGATGTTCGCAGTTACGGTGACGTTTTCCCCCCGGTTGTATATCGTTTCATTGGTTTGCGTGGTTATAACGGTTATCCAATTTTCTGGGCCTTGTTCATCGTTGATCGTGGGGGAGAGGAACCGATCTTTGAGATCCCTGATTTGTGATCCGGCGGGAGTGCCATAGATGCTCGCGGGATTATTGATATGGATCGCCGCTTTTTCAGTGATGGTCTGTCCTGGGGCGATGTCGGTCATGTTGAGTTCGATACCTATCCGCCCCGATGTCGCGTTTCTGTCGACGCATGAGAAGTTGCCTGAGGAATTGAGGTTGATGATCCCGATTGCCTCTGAGGCGAGCGTTGAGGCATACCACTGCCATGACCCCGGCTCTGAGTTGTTCGCGTCAGCGGTCCATGCAAGACCGGCCCGGACGACATCCAAGCCGAGAGCGGTCGCTGGAGAAGAGTTTCTTTGCACTGAGACACCGAGGTTATTGGTATATTCCTGCTCAATGACGACGTACTGTGATTTTTCATAGAAGATGTATCTTTTTACAATAGTGTTTCCTGTTGGTAGATTAGTGTCATTCCAGACGGTCTCGTTGCCTTTTTGTTCTATGACGATCCTTGCCGGGCCCTTGTACTTGAACGTGCCGTTATTTCTCAGGTCAAAGGAGAAGTTCATAGAGCCATTGAAATAGGTCATGTACTCGATGGGCCGTTGCGTTGCGGAAGGGATAGTGAAGATTTCGTTGCTGAATTCATCGACAATCCTGTAGATTCCAGAGAGATTGTCCCCCCTGTTGGTGTCTATATACCAAGTGAGCTCCTTTGTGTCAGGATCAGTTGTTATGTTGAATTCTTCGCCATTCCAGGTGCCTTGGAGATTATTTGAGTAGGTAGGCCATGCTTTCGGCCTATCTGAAGTGTCAAAATATAGTTGGAAGTAACGCTTCGCATTCACTGCTGTGGTGCCGTTGAGGATGAAGACAAAGGTACCATGGGCGTTTATTGAGACGTTAAAATCAGTCCCTTGGTCGAATTGGGACGCGATCTCGGTGATGATGTTGCCTGATGAATCATATTCAATGAGCCTTGTTGAGTTGTAATCAAAGTCAGCGCTGTCTCCAAGCGTGGTGAGGATCTCGGTGAAGTTGATCGTGTGCTCGATGGGCCAGTCCACCCTATTGAAGGCAGAAGCATTGATAACTAGCGGGACGCGGTAATACCAATCCGCGTCCCACCAGCTATCTGTCGTCGCAGCTAAGACTTGGGAAACAGAAGTTAGGGTGAAGAGAGTGATAAATAGGAGAAGTACACTACGTTTCGTTACTGCTGCGACGCTCATTTTCCGGCTAATGCCGATGCCTCTTTTTTCCCAAGCTGCTCTGATACTGCTAAATATTCCCTAACACTATACGTTTAGCTATATTAATATAAGTAATTGTTTATAAATGTTATGGGTGGGGAGGGGTTTGACAGGAAATCCGAACCCCATGAACACTGATTACCTTAGAATAAGCATAATGTGTTCGTGAATTACGTCAAAAGGGAACATATGGGCTAATATGAAATCCTCTGGGTGAATCGGAGAATTTAAGTAGTAGTTCTCGTCGATAAATAGTAAGGAAATACGATTTTGTCGACGAGGTGA
>JBDRLS010000076.1:0-5276 GCA_043812875.1 Nanobdellota archaeon | reverse complement strand
AAGGTTTCAATCCCTGAGCTCGGTATCAGTGCATCTGATTTCATCGATGAGCTCGAGGCAGACGACAAGTCTACCACCTCAGAAGAGCTCTACATGAGGATCCCGACCTGCACAGAGCCTGGTCTCTATGATGTCAAGGTTACCGTCACCTATGATGACGGAGACGAAATTGCCTCTACCACTGAAGTCATCGAAGTCCGAGAGGACGAGAGCTGCGGTCAAGATGACGACAAGCCGGTCATGGAGCAGCAAACAGTCATTACCGTTCCTCGAACCCAGAGTGTGGCTGCAGGACAAGGAGCTGTCTATCCTGTCACCATCAGCAACACAGGTTCAAAGACAAAGACCTATGCATTGACTGTTTCCGGCATCGATGCCTGGGGAACCTACCGTGTGGACCCGAGCAATGTTGTCGTCGTGCCTGCTGAATCAGCCAAGACCGTGTTCGTGTATGTGAATGCGAACGAGGAAGCCGCGACTGGCGCGTATACCTTCGGCCTTACCGTGACCTCAGGAGAGGATAGCAAGGTTGTCAACATGGAAGCCGTGGTTAGCGGCGGTTCAGATGATAATGATGCTGCAGGTTTTGGCAATGTCAAGAAGGGACTTGAGATTGCACTCGTGGTCTTAGTGGTCGTCCTCGTCATTCTCGGTTTGATCATCGGCTTCAACAAGCTCAGAGGCGATGATAACGACGATGACGAAGAGACTCAAGGTCAGACATATTATTAATTTTTTTTCCCTTTTTTTTCTCATGATATCATCTACGAAAGATATATATAGGGGAAGTCCTTCTTCGAGAGTAACAACTCTAGGGGGCCAATGATGAGTAGTAAACACTTGGGGATATACCTTTTCTTCCTTGTTATTGCTCTCCCCTCTGTTATAGCCGCTTACCAGGCCTCTGCGAACACTGCCTCCTATGATGTTTGTGCATGCAGTGCCATAACCGATTCGCTCATTGTTGTCAATACCGGCCAGGATCCTTCAGGGTATGCAGTCATATTATCTGGAGAGGCATCTGCCTTCACCACCCTCACTCCGGACCAATTCACTCTGCTTCCAGGCAAGCAGCAGCTTCTCACTACTAACATAGCAGTCCCCTGTGATGTCTCGCCACGGACCTATGGTCTCTCCCTCCGTTTCATCGATAACACAGGGGATGAACAAGTACTCAAGCAAACCGTTTCCGTGAAGAGATGCCCTAACATAGGGATAATGCCAGCATCTACCTCAAAAACAGTCCAGCCATGCACTGAGGCGACTTTTAGGGTGGATATCACCAATACCGGCGCCTTTGTCGAAACGTATGATCTCAGCATCGAACCCTTGACAGCGTCCATCACAACAAGCTTCAACGCTGTCCAGATCATTCCCGACGGTACTGCCCCTCTCTTCATCAAGGCCAAGCCTGGATGTGAGATCACCGGCGCCTATAATCTCACCCTCACGACCTATGCGAGAAACAGCAAGTTCCTTGCTGAAACGCCGCTCTTCTTGAACATTGTCCCTGACTATAATGTGACTATTGACATCCCCGAGAAGCTTTCCGTCTGCGAGGACAGCGAGCTTGAGCTTCCTGTTTCCCTGAAAAATAAGATGCATTTTGCCAATGCGGTCAACGTGACCGTGTCCGGTCCGCATTGGGCGCAATCTCTCTTTAGCATGGCGCTCGATCCAAGGGACAGCGATGAGAGGATCATCAACTTCACCCCTCCGAAAGGAAGCGCAGGAGAGTACACCCTTTCCATTGAGACCATCACTGATCTCGGCCATGACCGTAAGGCCAAGGACGTGCTTCTCACCGTCGACCCCTGCTTCGGCGTCGATATAGAGTTTGAGACGGAAAAGCAGGTGATGTGCGCCGGAGAGGAGCTTGACCTGCCATTCATCGTGAAAAACCTCGGTTCAGAGGACCAAGACATATCCATCAATCTTTCTGCGCCGGGATGGGCGTCGCTTGACGAGTCGTTTGAACTCGATGCTGGGCAGGAGACCCGGGAGGAACTCACTCTTGTCCCGACTGAGGATGCGGCAGGAAAGACCTTTGACCTAAAGGTCACCGCCCTCAATGAGGATCATCCGGCATACAATGATCAGGACACCCTTTCCATCACCGTCATCAGCAAGGATGCATGTGAATTCCTTGCATTGCAGTTCCCGCACAAGCGCATGCTCCCCCAGCCTGGAGACTTCGCGGTTAAGATATACAACCGGGGAATCAGGGATGCGGCCTATGACCTGTCGATGAACGCTCCAGACTGGGTATCAGTCGATGTCGAGGAATTGTCCATCAGCAAAGGCGCTGACGCATGGATGACCTTCACCATCACCCCTCCAAATATCACCGGAACCTTCCCCATTAACTTGAGCTTCGCCGTCGACGGCAAGGACACGGTCTATCACCGCACCCTCTCATTGCAGATCGCGCCGAGGAATCCTGTCCTTGTCGCTGCCGAACAGTTCTTCAACGCCTATTGGCTCTATCTCGGAGCAGGACTCATCGCCCTGATCATCATCATCATCCTCTTGATGGTGCTTGAAAGCAGCCGGAAGAAGAAGGAGGCAGAAATGAGCAGGGAGGAACGCGATGAGGAAGCGGCGTCAAAGGCGTATCGGATCGCAGAGAGATTTGAAAAAGGCAAGAAGTTCTACAACGCCCTCGAGGCATACACCTACCTTGCAGAGAAGCATCGTCGCACCAAGGCAGCGCGGGATTCCCGGAAAAGGATCACCGCAATCAACAAGATGTTCAAGCAGCAGGCACAGCCGCAAAAAGTCAGTGCAACAAAGACTGTCGCAAAAAAGGTCGTGCGTAAGACTGCACGACCAAAGAGAACAAAACAGAAGAAAGACCATTCCAATACCCTTGTCAACATTTTCCTTACCTTCATCTTAATCATATTGATCGCGGGCGCGATCTGGGTGTTATACCCCAAGCAGACTCCTCTACCAGGGAACGAGACAGCGGTTAATGTGACAATCCTTCCTCCTGAAGAGGGACCTGGAGTTCCAGATGACGGGCCAGAGGTTCCAGACGAGATCGAACCAGACTATCCTGAAGGCTCATTTGAACCGGTTGAAGGCATCACCTACCGCGTCTGGGAGCAGGATCATACTGAAATAATCAATCTCTCAGCATTGTTCGCCGACCCTGATGCAGATACGCTCGTCTTTACGCATAGCGAAGTTGAGAACATCGATGTTGAAATGAGGCAAGGCCTTGCAATCCTTACCCCCTCACCTGGTTGGTACGGCACAGAGACCGTGATCTTCACCGCCGACGACGGTCAAGGCGGCGTCGTCGACACCCCTAAGTTCACGCTCAAGGTCGAGCAGCGAGAGGGCACAGAGGAAGCCCGGTATGTCTTCTCGACGCTTTTCAGCTGGATCAAGGCGTATGCGAGCTACATCGTGCTCGGCATTGTCATTTTAATCATCCTCATCGGCCTATTGAGAATTCTAGAGCAGGATAAGTGAACGGGCATGTACCAATTGTACACACCCTTTAGAGAACTCTCCCTCCACCTGTATCGATCTCAAGGGGAGTGGCAATTTGCCCCCGCCCTTTTGATAATTTCAACACCTATGTTGAAATAATTCTATTTTAATAGGGAAAAACCTGGGGGCACTGGGACTTTCACTTCATAAAGCTTTGAACCCAGATCAGCCGGTATCTTCATCGCGTAATGCTCAGCGCTCCTTCTGGAGCCGGCCGTACTAGCCAGGTTGTACTATGCCCCCAGCATAAAGAAGGGTTTCCTGGGGGTTTATATATGTTATTATTGGAATTTGAGGGTGTGGCCCACAGAGATCCCCCTCTCCTTCACTGTCCCTGCAGGTAGCTCTATGACATATTTCGCCTTCTTCTTCGGCATGTACATCCTCCACGACTTCAAGCCATGAACGACCTCGACAACCTTCTGTTCACTGTCGAGGAATATGATGTCGATCGGAAAGAAGACAAAGAACATGTGCAAAGGGATTATTCCCTCCCTTTGGAAGTGGAAAACATACGCTCTATCCATGGATCGTCTGAACATCACTCCAAATGCCTTCGAGAAGATAGATCTGCAATGCTTGATCTTCATGATTGATCGCTTGGTGGTGACATCAGTGAGCATGACAGTCCTGTCTGCACTCGTATCTTTTAAAATTGTCGGTCGGTAATTCCCCAAAATAGGAAATCAAAAAGTTTATATAGAAGTTCGGTCTGTATTGGATGTGTTATCTCAGGTGATAATACAAAAATGAGGGGATTTACTGTTGAAAAAAGAGTCAAACATAACTGATGCTCGTCTAAAAAAAGGGGGTAGATATAAATGAGAGGTAGTTCTAAAACCATATTTATAGTTCTTGTTGCTTTGCTCGTTATCGGCGCTTACTATGTCATTGCGGATGTTCCCGAAGGGGATTGGGTCACTTCTCCTGCTGACGGAACATTTTTTAACACTCAAAATCTGACTATTGTCTGTACCACCCCCGCGGACAACGGCACTGCTATGACCAATATCTCTCTCTTCACTAATTATACAGGCTCAGCATGGAAGGCTAACCAGACGATTGCTGGAATGCTGGATGTAAGCACGGCTTACACCTTCTATCTTAACGAAACTGTTGAAGGCGAAATCAGCTTCGGATGCTTCATCAACACATCAGACAATGCTGGTAATTGGTCGTCTACTAATCACACCGTGACAAGAGATGTTACTACCCCCATCCTTGTTACCCTGTTCAGAGATGAGGTGAATGCTTCAGAGAATAATAACACTATTTCAAATTCGACCACTCAAATATTTGGATTTAATGCAATAGATATTAATCTGAATACCGTGCTTCTCTATGTGAACTTATCCGGTAGTTGGGTGGTGAACGGAACAAATAGTTCCCCTACATCTGGTGTTAATTCAAGTTTCACTATTGTCTTGCCAGAGGGTAATTATGTGTGGTCAATGTGGACAAATGATTCTGCGAATAATACCGCATATTTCTCAGGGAATTATTCGCTTGCAGTGGATACGACTGTGCCTAACATAACCCTTATATCTCCTTCGGATGGAGGAAGCCTCATTCTCGCCAACAGGACGGCTGAGATCAACTATAGACCCCAGGATAATATTGGTTTTAACACATCTGTTCCTGGTTTTTGTTATGTGTACACGAATCAATCAGGAGATGGAACGTTCAACGTGAATGAGACCATTGCCTCAGCAAGCATCACCAACAATGGTTCAAGCTATACGAACATCACCTTTAGTGGGGATGGTTATTTTGCT
>JBDRLS010000075.1:0-8308 GCA_043812875.1 Nanobdellota archaeon | reverse complement strand
GCAACGGCGATAACGAGCAGTGCGACGACGGAGCAAACAGCGACGACACAGACCAATGCTACGATAGTTGCTTGTTCACCTACTGCGGCGACGGAACCCTCCAACAACCAAACGGCGAAGGCACCAACGAGGAATGTGATGCCCCTAACTATGGAGTGTATGGCGATGGCTCTAACCAATGTACAGCATATGACAATCAATTCGAAAGCGGAGATCTGCTATGCTCAGGAACCTGTAATATTGATACGAGTTCATGCGTTCTCCCCGAGGAATGCATAGACTATGATCAAGACAGCTGGAGCGCAGAAGGAAGCGGAAATTGCTGTGGAACGTCAGGAACAGATGAATGCTTCTCTGGTGTTGACTGTGTTGATGATGACTCGTCAATTAACCCGGGAGCAACGGAAGTGTGCAGTGATACTATTGACCAAGACTGCAGCGGGGAAGACCTCGCGTGTGATTCGTGCACGCTGGGCGAAGAAATCACTGGAAGATGCCTCTGTGAAGGGAACCCAGAAGAAACCGGATTCTGCTGCAGCGAAGGATGGCAGGATACAGCCTGCGACCTCTGCGAACTGATAAGTGCTGATTGGGGACAGACAACAGCATATGAATATGAAGAAGTCTCCCTCTCTGTCGAGACGAGGCATTGCATCGGCTACACCCTTGACCTCCAGATGTTCGAGACCGGCCTGCCGCACTCTCCTGCGCAAGATTCTCCTGAGGAAGTCCCCATCACCGAAGATGTGACCACATCCAGTTGGACAGCCGAATGGGATGAGGATTTCAGTGATCCTGCTACGTTCCGCTTCGAGGCCATCATTATGGAGAATGGGCTTTCTATGGAGTCAGACAACCTGGATGTCTCATCGATGCCCCTGCCGGTGATCACGCTTGAGAGTCCTGAAGAAAATACGCTCCTGCCGGGGTCCGCGATCAATTTCGCTTGCCGGGCTGAGAGTGAGATAGCGACGATTCAAGAGTTGCTCTTGTATACCAATCTCAGCGGAACATGGGAGATCATATACGCCACTGCCTCAGATACCCTCTCTTTTGACATCGAGGGAGAAGAAGGGGTCTATGCCTGGAACTGTGAAGCGCTTGATGAGTATGACCGCACGGTGAGCCATCAGCCAAGCTGGATCTTCTCGGTGCCGCCTCCGGAAGCATTCACTTTTAGTGAGATCATCATCACACCCACCCTATTCGATCGGGCCACGATCGAATGGACAACGACCTATCCAACAAATGCAACTGTCTTCTGGGGCGATGCTCCGGGAATATATGACAACAGCTTGGAGGAAAGCGAATACCGCACAACACACAGCCATGAGATACAAAACCTTGAGGCGTCCACTGAATATTATGTGTCCATCAAAGGAGCGACTCCCTATCAGGTCGAGAATGAAAGCGAGGAACAGATGTTCACGAGCAGCGATCGATATGCATGGTTCAGCGATGAGTTCGTCCAGGAACGCCAGCCGATCACCAACCATCTTCGCGTCAACATCAGCACACTGATCATGACACTCGGAGAGGGCGAACAGATTGTTGAGGTGCCAAAACCTTCGTTGGTGGACATGGGCGATTTCCTCATTGACGAAGAGGGAATCATAAAAATTCCAGATGATCTGGGAAGTACGCTCTCGTGGTATGCCAACCTCGATGTCCCTGCAAGGCTTTATCTCACCATCCCCGCCCCCAGCTTGGCTGTCGACACAGAATCATGGGATGAAAATACCACCATGTACTCTGTCGATATCACTGTATCAAGCAGCAATCCGTTGCATGATGTCCTAGCGAACGGCACGTTCAGCGAGGTGAATGTAAGCTTCTGGAACCTCTTCTGGCATAATGAAAGCAAATGGGATGACGTCACATTGAATTATGGCCTTCAGGCGACAAACCATAGTTTCATCTTCTCAGGATTCAATCTGTCTACACAAGACTTCCTTCTCCAAGGAACTTATGTCTGCACAGAATCTTGGGAGTGCACCGATTGGAACGGAGATAATTGCGGGGACAGGACCTGTATTGATGTCAACCACTGTGGCACAAACTTTGATAAGCCATCTGAACACAAAGATTGCGCCTCTGGCGGGGGAGGAGGAAGCGGAGGAAGCGGCGGGGGCGGCGGATACGAACCTTTGGCACCCCTGACAGAACCTCCACCTGAACTCATCCTATTCAGCCATGATGAAGATTTCACTAAAAACATAGAACATGTAGAGATAGAGTATCTCGCGACAGAAGAGCTTCCTGTTGATATCAGAGTTGAGGAAGCGCATCCGACCATCCCCCCTCCTGCAGGATTCCTCTACAAGTTTTTTGAGATCGACGTGGGGGAGTTGAGCATCACACAAGGAAAGGTTTCCTTTGCCGTGCCCATCGCTTGGTTTTCAGAGAATCGTGTTGAGGAAGACAGCATCACGCTCCAGCACTACAACAAGTATAGTGATGAGTGGGAACCACTGCCCACAGAGAAGACGGATGAAAGCTATTCCCTGCTCACTGGCGCAGTCATAGGCACAAACAACCGCTGCGGCTTCCTCGGCTGGAAATGCCTCTATGCCCGTATCGCACCGCTCACCGCGAGAAACTCCGTCGGAAAAAGCGCATTCTTCCCTCCGGATAAATTCATCTATTATCAAGCCAAGGCCTATGACTTCTCGCTCTTCGCCATCACCGGAGAGGGTTTAGGACCAGTGATAGAAGAGCCATCCCCGTTGCCGCAGATCCCGGCGGGGAATGAACCCCTCCCAGAAGAGAGGCCCACGATCCCCTGGCTTCTCCTGATCATTATCAGCCTCGCAGTGCTTTCAGCCAGTGGATTCACCGTCGGACTTTCACTCAACAGGCACGAGGCAGGCATTGAAAAACAGATTGGCGCATACATCACCCATGGACTCCAAAATGGCAGAACAGAAAGTGAGCTGACTGAGCAGCTGATCCAGAGAGGATGGCCGGCTGATGCCATAGACCATTACCTTTCAAAGCACGGAATCCGCCATAATCCAGAATTGGATCCCTTGAGGACCTTCATCCGGGAATGCGAGGCAAGAGGAGCGAGAAAAATTGACATCAGGAATGCACTCGTCGCAAAGGGCTGGAACAGCACCATTGTCGATCAATTCTTAGAAACATGAAACGCCTTTATCCTTCGACGGATGGGAAGCAACGGCTGATTTTTATCGTTAGCCTCCTTGCAGCCATAGTAATAGTCTCGTCCCTCTTCATCTTCAAGGATGCATTCATAGGGAATGATCCTCTGATCGGAAAAAGGCTCACCCTTGAGATCGATGACCTTCTTTATGGGAGCTATATCTTCACCTTCGAGAAAGCGTCGACACAAGCAGTCATGCTGCACATCCCTTTTGCTATTGAGGAAGGGCATTTTTCCTATGAATCAACACGTATACCTGTCCTTTTTTCTATTGGAAAATACACCCCCCTCATCCCGAAAACAAGCCTTGTGCGTTCTGATTCGACCACCATCTATTTTCAAGATGCTGCATCTCAATGCGATTCTTATCCGTGTAGTCTTCCGTTCTCCATCACCCTCAATGGGGCCGGTTCTGTCAGGGTACATGATTTTTTCTTTGAAGAGAGACTTATGGTCACAGAAAAGCCGGCAGATACAGAACTATTAGGCGACACAAGCGGTACACAGCAAGAAACAGGGAAAGACCCTTTTCCTGAAACAGCGACGCTTCAAGATGGGGAACCCATTCTCCTTCGAGAAGCACCATGTAGTGAAGGCGTATGCGTGATCACGCAAAGTCCTGTCGACATACACTCCTATTTTGAGGACGGCAGCTTTGCAGATACAGAGATCATCGACGGCAAATTGACGCTTCTTGCCACCTCAGGAGAGTATGCAGAGACCGGGGAATGGATATCTCCGGTGTTTTCATTTCCAGGAGAACGATCAGATGATTATGCCATCTGGAATACCTTAGAAGGTGATGCGAACTGGCATCAGTTCAACGTGTCTCTCGTCAACGGAGATTTTGAGCAAGGCATTGATGATTGGTATTTCTCTTTTGCTGAGTCTCAAGACTGCACAAAAGCTGCTTCTGGATCATGTTCCATGAAGTTGGTGTGGGGGACTGAACAGGGAAACGCTGGTCTGCAAAGCGGAGGGACAGCAGGAGGCAGCATTATCTATGACCCAAAAAACGTATTCTCAGTCTATCCTAATGACATCATCCATGTGAATGCCTATCTTGAAACGAATTTCTTATTAGGTGGAGGCTATCCGGTCATCTTGTTCCTGAAGGACGAGGGCATGGAAGGTGACCAGCGCAAGTTCAGTAAAATCAGTGGGTGGAATGCGTTGAATGATGTCAACATACCCATGAAGTCTGATGGATTTGAGCCTGTTCAAACAGAGTTCAACATCTCAAGGTTTTATGTCCCTGGAGCGGATCATGCCTATCTTCGTTACCAGTTTGAACAATCAAATCTCGCGCCGGGAACAACTGCTTGGATAGATGATATTGAGATCTTCAAGGCATCCCGGATAAATGTAAGTGCAAGATCAGCGACTGATCCGGAGTGCACTGAGTGGAGTGAATGGTTTGGGCCAAGACTTCTCTTTAAAAATCAGATACAGGTCCCTGCACCAATTGGAAAATGCATCCAGTTTAAAATTAGTTTGATGCGCATCAATGAGACTGATGCACCCTTACTTGAGCAATTAAACATGAAATTCTCTCCAGCTTACGAGTTTACACGGCCGTTGGAGGATAGTGAACCGGCGCCATTCACCCCTGATTTTCCACCAGCCGGGGAGAAGGGTTTTGTCGTCGCGGATGTTGGGGGAGAGCTCCATTTCCAGGGCACAGGTGAGCTTGTCCGATTCCCGGGATTTCAGGTGAGGGAAGGATGGACTGATGCTCATTCAACAGGCAGAGACTATGCTGATGTCGTCTGTGGATTTGCGAAAAAATACGGCTTCAACATGATCAAGTTCGAGTTCGAGGACATTGGTGTTGCCGATGCGGAAACGCGAATGACCATGTATGATCCGTTCATCGCCCGTTGTGAAGAATTGGGAATATATTTCTTCTACCGCTTTTCGCCCCATGCATGGTGGCTAGACACCCTTCAATTCGAGATCCCTCTTGGTCATATCGGACCGTTTTATTTCACTGACCAAGAAGCTATTGATTCTTATAAAGCATATGTGACGACCATATTAGAACATGAGAATTCAATAACAGGAATCAAGATCAAGGATGATCCTGCCTTTGCAATCTTTGAATGGGCAAATGAGGAATCCCTCATCCATGCATGGCGCATGGATGCCCATGATGGCATTGATCCTGATTACACAATCTATCCCCGGGAGATCGATCCGCTCTGGGCAAGGAAAAATAGGGACAACTTCAATGCTTGGTTGAGGGAATCCGGAAGATATCCGACATATAATGATCTCATTGATGCGTGGGACTCAGACAAGACCTATTATAGTCCAATCCACCCGGATGACGGTGTCTGCAATCAGGCGACGTATTTGATTTCAGACCCATGGACATGCGACCTGGATATATTAAAATATGAATATGTTACAACCTCTTCTGGAAATCCGAACATAAGGTATGAGCTTCGGATGAGAGATACGATCGACTATATGATATGGAAAGAAGAGGAGTTCTATCAACAGATGCAGGCCCATATCAATGCCCTGAGAGGATACAATGTTCTTGTCGCTGGAGGAAAGCCTTTGTGGGAACCCAATCCGACCAAAGCGGCATCACTTGAGGCAACCAATATCATAGACACCCATCCGTATATGGCCACGGATGAATACCGAGGCAGCTATGGAGGAATGGTCTGGAACAATGGGCAATCGTGGTTAGAAAGACTGCCTTACACCCTCATCGGAAGAAGTGTGGACAGAAGATTCCTCAACAAACCGTTCATTATTGGTGAGACAGCTTATACACCCCAGTCTGCATATCTTTCTGAAGTCATGATGCTCCCCACCATTGCTGCTCACGCGGGATGGGATGAGTATACCTATTTTATCAAGTATGGCATCCAGAATGGTGTTCCAAATCCTGATGAAGGAATGAAGTTGTTCGACATCACCTATCATTCCCCTACTATTTCTCTGTTCCCCATCATGAACGCGATTTTTAGGCGGTCTGATATCTCGCCGGGCGAACGGATTTCAATTGATCTTCCTCGATGGATGTCCACTAATTTCTCTTATGTGTTCGGTGACGAGGAATGGTATGGCGGCTGGCTCGATCCGGGATATCTTCTCACCCACCAAGTCGGATGGGGAAGCCTGAATGCAGGCATCGATGTCCCTTCGCTGCCGGATCTTTCCGATCCCTATGTCAATGAAGAGGTCACCTTTGATCCTCGGCATCGCAGCATCATTGTCCATTCTCCGATGACCGAAGGCGCTGTCGGCAACTTTGATGGACAAAGCATGGATATCACTTTCCTTTCGTTCAGCCTGCACCAAGCGCAGGGCCTCAAGGCGTTATCAGTCTTTGTGACAAGCCTTACAGATGATGGACTTGCCTCATCCGATCACATGCTATTGACTGTTGAAGCAGGAGCGTCAAATTCTAAAAAGATATGGGATACATACAGAATGCGGAATCTGTGTGATGATTGTGCTGAGCATTTCGGTGAGGGACCTGTTTATATGGCCGCGGTCGAAGGGGAGGTTTCCCTTGCGATCGATGATGTGGTGACAGTAACACCACTCGATAAGCTCGGACATATGGATATAAGCCAACGCGTGGAAGTGGAGCCGGTGAATGGACGCGTGACGTTTCCCATTGGACTGCGGCATCACACCCCCTGGTATGACATTTCATTGAGCTGTGTCGATGAGTGTTCCATAGACGGCCAAGACATGTGCATCGGAGAGACGGATCATCAGATATGCGGGGACCATGACCTTGATGGCTGCCTCGAATGGAGCGAGGTGCAAAGCTGCGGAACAACAGTGTGTGATGCATCCATCCATCTTGCTGGATCATGTGACAACCAATGTGCCCTAACCGACGGCCTGGAGGGAGAATGCCAGGACTGCATTCCGCTTTATGGTGAAGGAGAGGTGTGCAGCTGCCAGAGCGGATGGTGGGACATCAACGGATATCCTGTTGATGGGTGCGAGTATGCATGCACTTCATCCAATGGAGGAGTGGAAATCTGCGGGAATGGCGTTGATGAAGATTGTGACGGCTCAGATGAGCTGTGCCCAGCGGAATGCGAGATCACCGGAGCGCAATGGGAGCAGACGACGGCGACTGAGTATCAGAGAGTCATCCTCCGTGTGAATACGCAATATTGCGCCGGAAAAACATTGGAGGCCTCCATCTATGAGGATGATCCTTTTGGAGGAGATATCCCAGCGACCAAGCAGCCTGCCCAGGTCACCATCATTCAAGATGAGATTCGGCTCAGTTGGACAGCGGAATACATCCAGGATTTCTACAGTGATCCAGAATGGATGTTTGACGCGACCGTTGTTGAAGACAGCATCATGATGACCTCTGCCAATGCATTGACAGTCGCTCCCCTTGCCCTTCCGACGGTCACGTTGATTGAACCGGCTAACAGCATCGTCCTTCCGGATGGTGATGTGCTGTTCTATTGCACAGCCATCGGACCGGTTGGGGTGACCAAGATCAAGCTCCACACGGATATCTCCGGCACCATGGAAACGATGGAAGAGCAATGGGGGAGCACCTTCATCACCATCATTCCAGATGTTCCTGAAGGCATCTATCATTGGAACTGCGAAGCAGAGGATCCTTATGGGAGAGCAGCATTTGCCCCTGCAGATTATCTCTTCAGTGTCATAACCCCTATAGATAATCCTCCGGCTGTTGACCTCATTTCCCCTATGGATGGACATCAAGATGATGATGGAAGTGTCACGTTTGCCTGCGATGCGCAGGATGACACGGGCATCAATCGCATAAACCTCTATACTGACATCACCGGCGTGTTTGAGATAACGGAGACCGTGTATGGTGACTCTCTCACCTACACCAGGAATGGCATCAGCGATGGAAACTATCGCTGGAACTGCCAGGCCATCGACCAAGGAGGTCAAGAAGGATGGGGCGAGGAGGATTATCAATTCACCACCCATATCGTCATCCCTCCTCCACCCTGTGAACTCGTCACTTCCTATTGGAACCAGCTTGATGCGATGGAAGGCGAAGAGGTGAGCCTCACCATTGAAACAACCGGTTGTGCCGGCGAGCAGGTGGACGTGTTCATCTACGAGTATGACGCCGATAACAACGAACCCGCAACCCAACAGCCCAGC
>JBDRLS010000074.1:0-23033 GCA_043812875.1 Nanobdellota archaeon | reverse complement strand
AAAGTATTCTCAACCACACGACCATCCTTATTTGTTGTTTCAATTATAGTCTTTGTATTGGAAGGCTCGGTGTTCTCAACATAAACCTTTTCCCCTGTTCCAGTCTCAATAACACGCATTCCTTGCTTGGTTTCTTCTGATAATTCTTCTTCTGTTTTATATGGCACTTCTTTGCCATCAACATAAACCTTTTTGTTACCTTTATCAATACCTTCTATAACATATTTACCAGACTCTTTAGGCCTAAACAGTTTCCTGAAGAAATCCGCAATCCTGCGGAAAAAGCCTTTTATCCCTCCTGAAGCTATATTGCTTGTCTCATCAGAAAGCTCATCCCCTGCTCTCTTAACCTGATCCATACAGCCACCACAATCATCACAGCATCTTTCTTGGGTCTCTGGAGGCTCGCAGATACCGTTGCCGCAGTTTGGCATTGGCTCATCGTTTATAACTCCAAGTGGACTGCAGTCTTCAGCGCAATTATCCCTGGTTTCTCCTGGAGGCTCACACACACCATCACCGCAGTTCTCTAATCCGGGAACGTTTTCACATCCTCCGGCCTTGCAATCCTCACAGCAGATATCCTCTGTCTCAGGAGGCTCGCAGATCCCATCGCCGCAGGTTGTTTGGAGAGGCAGGCCACCAGCTCCAAGAGGTTCTGGCTGAATCATGTCTGCACATTCGATTTCATCAACACTTTCAGAAGAAATCACTGGTCCACTGGCAGGACTGTCAATGATGCTCCCTCTTGCTATCCCTGCGCCATTGCTTGCCTCAAAATAATAAAGATTAGGCTTTCCAGAAGTGGGAATGTAGTAATAAACATAAACAGTACCGCCAACCTCTGGATTGTCATTTAACCATTCCATTTCAAGCCATTCACCATTGAGCCAAATCCTTATGTATTCAGGCTCCCTGCCGTCTTCATCTTTATAGACTGCATAATAAGTATATTTTGCACATGGGGCTCCCTCTGAAGGATAGACTCCTGATTCAATGATCAACGGCGCATCTTCGATTTCAGCAGCAGTAAGCTCAGGCACTATTCCTGCTGATCGGTCTTCAGCAAGAACAATACTGGATAAGCATATTAAAACCAAAATCATGATAATCTTTTTCATTTTATCATCACCACAATCCTGCTGCTTCTTGATAAAGCTCAGCTGTTTGAGAATATAGATGAATATCTTCCCAATGATTTCTCTGTTTATCATACTGGGCTGCAAGTTCCATATATTTCGTGCCGAGCCCTGCATGACCCTGTTTGGTCAAGTATCTTGAGGCTGCAGCAGTGGCCGTTATCATGTCCTCTCCGCTCGTAAGAACCCCGAAATCAGGGTTTCCTATAAATCTCTGCACATTTTCATAAGCCGCTTCTGCGTCTTTCTTATTGATCTGGAGGATCTCCTGTTCTGTTTTTCTCTCATCATTCTTGACAAACCAATAGAACGTATTTCCTGATCCTTCCCAGAGGGAAAAGAATTTTTCATACGTCAAAGTCTGGGTATCTTTATTTTCAATCGCTTCGTCATTAAATGATTGTTTTTCATTTGAGAGTATATATTCTCCGGTAGAATAATCAACATAAGGCGGAATATATATGTGTGTTTCATCATATCCCTTGATGAAAAGAAAGTCTGGTGATGTTCCTATCTGCAAATTTATCATAACAGGGATATCGGCGCTCAGCAGTCTCTTGATGAAATCCAACGCTTCCTTGTCTGTGTCGAAAAAGATAAAATTCTTGCTTGCATGCATATGCAATTTTTCAGGAGTCGGCAGATACATCTTGGTTGTCCTGCCTACGAAAGCTTTGTATCCAAGATTATAGAATGATTCAAATGTCAGTTCTCCTCCCCCGACGCCGATCCTTAACGTGTCCCACCGGGTGTCGTACTGGAAGTGAAGTGGCCTCCCATACCATATAAACTCATCATAGCTTAAATCTTCCATATAATTTGCCAGGCTTGCTCCTGCGCTCATATAACATGTAGCAGAAGGGGTATAAAAAGAGCTTATATCCAGCAGCTTTTCTTTCTCAGGAACTTCCGGGATGAAGCCTTTCATTTCAGCCATGATATCATCATAATTTTTCTTAAATTCAGTTTCATCATCCACTATCCCTTCATAACCGCAGTCTTGCGGACAATTTGCGGAAGTTTCAGTCCAATCATCACAGATACCGTCTCCGCAGTTTTCTGGACGAGCGTCAACCTGATTGTCCCTCACTGGATTATCAATAATCTGATTGTCGACAACCAAAGAGTCACATCCCCCTTTTCTGCAGTCTTCGCAACAATTATTCTCTATTCGTTCAGAAGTTTCACAGATGCCATTGCCGCAAGATGAGCCTTCGTTAAGATTGCCAGTTTGTCCTGTACTCTGCTTTCCATTGATTTTTAGTTCTTCCCCTCCCTTTGCGATTATTTCTCCAGATTTTGGGGAAGTCATATCCTTCAGTGACTGATCTTTATCCGTATCAATACCAAAAATCCTTTTAAAAAATCCGATGATTGTCCCAAAGATACTTTTCTTCTCTTCTCTTTTTTCAATTGTTTTCTCATTATCAGCATCATCATCTGTCCCGGCTATTTCTTTCTCAACTCCGTCTATTGTCTTGACTACCTCTTTTTCAACAACATCTACTGTATTAATGATATCCACTGTTTGAACCTTATCAACAACAATACCATTGCAGTCTCCGCAATCTTCACAACAAATACCTTCAGTCGCCTCTTGAGCCTCACATATCCCATCACCACAATATGTGTAAGGTGCATTGTCTTCTGCAAGAACAACATTGGATAGGCATACAAAAATCAATATTAAAATCATCTTTTTCATTCTAACTCGCCTCCCTTACATCATTACCGAGATTCATCGCGACCTCCACATAGCGAGACTGCCTTTCTTGGAGATTTGTGATCTTATCACACAAAGTGATATCTAACTGGATGTGTGTGCAGAAGTCACCAATACAGTCATCTTTTTGTTCTCCGGAGAGCTCTTCACAGATTGAAACATCTTTACTGGTCATAGCCCTGTCTCTCACACAATCCTTTAATAGACTCCCTTCTTCATCACAGAAAGACATCGGTTGTTCAAAGAATGTCAGACAATTGACATTGTTCTTGCAGAGGGAAACATCTCTTGATTTTAATGCGAGGCACGTATGTCCATCTGGGTCGCCAAGTTGACTACATTGCTCTGTCGTTATTTCGTCAGATTTATCAAACCAATACAAGTTGCTAATAAACGTGAAGTAACACTGTTCCTTTTCATGTTGGCTATAATCGATTTCACTGCAAAAATCAGCATTCTCACTTGATACAGCGAGCATATAATAGCAAACATGCTTGGATGCTTCATCCTGGAGTATTTCACAATAAGAAGAATCTCCTGTCGCATGGGCTAAACAACGATTGACCTCTTTTTCTTCATCATCTATATTCTCACAGAATCCGGCATCATGGTTTACAAGAGCTAAACAATAATGCCTATCTCCCGGGTTCAATTTGTTTGTCAACGGGAGTTTTTTGCAGATTTCATTAGGGATCGTGCCTGGTAAACCTTTTTCTCGTCCAGATGCGAATTCAGTTTCTTCACCCTCTTCATAATCATCATCTTGATCCCTGCCCCCAATCGGATCACAATGATTTTCTTCAGCATCCCAACCACACTCTGTATGTAATGAACATTCTTCTTTATCCCCCTCATAATCTTGGCAAATAATTTCCAATTCTTCAATTACTTCAGGTTCTGTTTGCTGTTCTTCTTCAGGACATTCATTCCTGTAATACGCCCATTCTTCGCATTCTGTTCCATCTCGCAAAGTACAGACCCCATATTGTCCTATTTCATTTTCTTCTATCCTTAAAATTCCTCCTTGTTCTTCACAATAAACAGAAGCAGGATTCGCCAATTGCTGTCCTTCTTCAGATTCTTCTGTCTGTTCGACACAACCAACAATAAAACTTAACAAGATTAAGATCAGAATCATTTTCTTCATGAATATACCTCTTTTCATATGAAATGGAAAAACCACTATTTAAATATTTCTCAAAACGGCTTTGATTACACGTTCAAGATGTATCGCATACACTCATCAGAAAATCATTCAGAGCTCCAATGCCATGCATCCACAGCCTCCCCAAGGCGATAAAAACAGGGTCTGTCCTGGTCGGACCCGGTTTTCTTCATAAAAATTTATAAACTTGAGCAAGCAATGATTCACCATGAGCAAGAACGAAAAGAACCTAGACTTTTTCAGCAGGTATTTATCCGTCTGGGTCGCTATCTGCATCATTTTAGGGACTGCCATCGGATATTTCTTCCCTTCGATGGCAGAAACATTAGGAACGTTTGAGATTGCAGATATCTCTATGCCTGTTGCTATAATGCTACTTCTCATGATGTACCCCCTCATGCTGAAGATCAAATTCAGTGAGATCCTCAAGGTTCGGAACAAGCCCAAACCTTTGATTCTGACCTTGATACTCAACTGGGCAATAAAACCCTTCACCATGGCGTTGATCGCCTGGGTATTCATGCGATTCGTGTTCGCATCATTCATACCCATCGCATTGCAAGAGGAATACATCGCAGGCATGATCCTGCTAGGGTTGGCACCATGCACAGCCATGGTGTTAGTCTGGACATATCTTGCAAGAGCAAACATCAACTATGCATTGATACAGGTAGCTATCAATGACTTGATTATTTTGGTGCTCTTCGCTCCTCTCGGAAAACTCTTATTGGGTGTCACGACTGATTTCCCCGTCCCGTTCATGACCATCCTATTTTCAGTCCTGTTCTATGTGGCAATCCCTTTGATCCTCGCTGGATTGACCAGATATATTTTTGTCAAGAAAAAGGGAGAAGATTGGTTCGAGAAAAGATTTGTTAAATCGATTGAATGGATAACTCCTGTCGGGCTACTGATAACACTTATACTGATATTCATCTTCCAGGGAGATAAGATCATCAATTATCCCTTGCATATCATCCTTATCGCGATCCCACTCATCCTACAGACTTACCTCATATTCTATTTGGGCTATATTTCAGCGAAAAAATTGAAGATTCCTTTTAAAGATGCCGCACCTTCAACTTTCATAGGAGCAAGCAATTTTTTCGAGCTTTCAGTCGCCGTCGCGTTGATATTATTCGGGATGAATTCCGGGGCAACCTTGGCGACTGTTGTCGGCGTACTTGTAGAGGTGCCGGTGATGCTGTCATTAGTGAGTATTATGAAAGCCAACAGAAAAAAGTTCGGAAGCCCCTCCATTTAACTGAAAATGACTTAGCCCGGGCGAGGCTATCTCGGATTCTCCAACTGCGCGTGCGCAGCAGTCAAGATGGCTATCGGCACTTTGAATGCTCCGCAGGAGACATAATCCAATCCTATGCCGCCGACGCTGTGGCAGAAATGGATCGATTCTGGGTCAGCGCCGTGCTCTCCGCAGATGCCGAGCTTGAGCTTCGGATGCTGTTTTCTTCCTTCCTTCACTGCCCACTCAAGGAGTTTTCCAGGGCCTTCCATATCCAGGGTCACAAATGGCTTTCCTGGAAGGAAGCCTTCCTCAATATATTTTTCGACATATGCCCCGGATGCATTACGGTCCATCCCATTAGTAAGCTGCGTGAGGTCATTGGTGCCAAAGGACATGAAGTCGACTGATTGTGCAATGTTTCTTGCGGTGAGCGCTGCTCTCGGTGTCTCGATCATGGTGCCGAAGATCACTTTCCCGATATTAACATATCTATTATCATATTCCTCTTTTATCCGCTTGATGATCTTTCCGGTGTACTCGATCTCTCCTTGACAGATGGTGACCGGAGCCATGATCTCAACAAAGGGCTCTGCTCCATTCTCCTTGGCCTGCACCATTGCTTCAAAAATAGAGCGAGCCTGCATCTCCGCGATCTCAGGATAGATGACTGCAAGACGATTCCCTCGAAAGCCCATCATCGGGTTCGCTTCCCTAAGCTCTTCGATGCGTTTATTCACTTGCTTGGTAATCGCTGTCTTCTCTCCACCATATTTCTTTTTATAGACTTCCACAAATTCGTCTATGCGCTCTGGACTGTTCGGAAGGAATTCGTCGAGGGGGGGATCGAGGAGGCGGACTGTTACCGGAAGACCGGACATGGCGGTGAAGACATCGACAAAGTTTTTTGTCTGCAATCGCTCAACGGCAACCAATGCCCTAACCCTCTGTTCCTTGTCGGATGCAAGGATCATCTCACGCATGGCATAGATCTGTTCTGCATCTTGGAACATGGTGTGCTCTGTCCGTAGCAGGCCGATGCCCTCTGCTCCGAAAAGCCGAGCAACTGCGGAATCTTGGCCTGTATCGGCATTTGCTCTCACTCCCATGAACTTGATATTCTTCGCAAAGGAGATGATCTCATGGAAATAGGTGAAGACCTTGGACTTTTCTGGAGGAATATCGCCTTTTACCACGCGTTCGATCTCGGATTCCATGGAAGGAATCCGGCCTTCGAAAATCTCTCCCGTCGTCCCGGAGATGCTTATGTAATCTTGTCCCTCTTTGAATGTCGTTCCCCCTATGCAGACAGAGCCTTTCCCTTTCGGCCCCTCTTCGATATCAAGGGATGAATCGCCGACGATCACAGCTTTATTGAACTGCTTGCCGACGATGGCGGCGTGGCTCGTCAGGCCGCCGGTCTTGGTGTAGACCCCTCTGGATGCCAGCATGCCATGGACATCCTCTGGAGATGTTTCAGGGCGGATAAGAATGACGTTCTTTCCATGCTCCTTGAGCTCGACGGCAAATTCAGGAGAGAGCGCAATGACGCCAGAGACTTCGCCCGGGCCGGCAGCTAATCCTTTTGATAATAATCTCTTCTTGACATGTCGGTCAAAGACCGGATGCATCAACACCTCGATGTCCTCAGGGCGGAATCGTCGGACAGCCTCTTTCTCAGTGATCAGGGTTTCCCTGACCATGTCCACAGCGCATACAAGGGTTGCCAAGCTCGTCCGCTTTCCTGAACGGGTCTGCAGGATCCAAAGCTTGCCTTCTTCAACGGTGAATTCAATATCCTGCATGTCTTGGTAATGTTGTTCAAGCTTGAGGACGTGATTGCTCAATTCTTTATAGGTCTCCGGCATAGCTTTTTCAAGTGAAGCAATAGGCTCTGTGTCTCTGATTCCCGAAACGACATCCTCTCCTTGGGCATTGAGGAGCCAGTCACCATAGAAGATGCGCTTCCCGTCTATTTCTTTTTCACCATTTGCATTATTTCTCGTGAATAGGACTCCTGTTGCCGAGCGGTTTCCCCGGTTGCCGAAAACCATGGCCTGCACATTGACTGCAGTTCCTAGATCAAGGGGAAGACCAGATTGCTTCTTGTATGCAATGGCTCTTGCTCCCTGGCTGGACTTGAAGACGGCAGACATGGCCAATCTCAATTGATTGGCGGCGGCTTCCTCCGGATCCGGGTTTTCAAAGCAGAGCTCCATGACCTCGCCGAGGCCCTGCTTCACGTACACCTCTTTGAAGGCGCGGATAAGCTCTTTAAGCTGATTGCTGTCCAGATCTGTATCAGCGACGCTGAAAACGTCCTTGTTGATGCCGGTCTTAATGGATGCCAGTGCTTCCTTGAAGCCTTTTTCCATGGCTTGCTTATCATCAAAGACCGTGGTGCCGAACATCTGGAGGAGCCGTCTATACGAGTCGAGGGCAAACCTTGCGCTCTTCTCATTCTCCATGTCCTTTGTGTAGAAGGCTTTCGCAAGTCCGCTGAGGTTCTTGTCACAGATGCCGATGTTGAGGACGGTGTCCATCATGCCGGGCATGGAGACCTTCGCTCCTGATCTCACTGAGAAGAGAAGCGGTTCTTCAACACCTCCAAACGACCGTCCCAGCTTCTTTTCAATGGCTTCGATCATGGGCCTTGCTTCTTGCATGATCTCATCAAGAAACAGGTCCTTGTCCTTGGCTTCATAATATGCCTTACACGCTTCGGTCGTGATCGTAAAAAACGGTGGTACGGGAATGCCGAGATTAGACATCTCCTGCAGATTAGCTCCTTTCCCCCCAAGGAGCTCATTCATCTCTTTATTGCCTTCCCCAAAAAGAAATATCTGTTTCATGCCTCTCACCCAAGTTTTCAAGGGAGTTGGGGCACGGGGTATTTTAATATATCGATTGGCATTGTCATACGGCTCATATGGTCAAAATTAAACTTTGCCTGATCATCATCACTGTCTATCAAAAGTGAACCTTTAAATAGCATTTTCTTCTATCACGGGTCGTATGAAACCTAAGATGTCGGCACATTTTGAAGGATTGAAGCCATCAGCGACGAGGATTGCGCAGATAATGTTCGAGAAAAGGGACGGAGATATTGAGGCAGTCAATGTGGCGATCGGGAATGTGTCGCTCCCTATGCACCCTGCGATGCAGCAGCGGATTAAATGCCTTCCTCGATTTTCAACAGGTGTCGTTCCCTACTGTTCTCCCGCTGGCTATAAAGAGACGAAAGACGCCTTCTTAAACATCATATCGTCCTGCGGCCATGACACCTCAAAGCTTCATGTCCACATCACTGACGGCGGATCAGCAGCCATGGAGTATGTCATCCTCGGGGTTTGCGGACCGGCAGGAAGCACTGATCAGCCTCTCATGCTTATCGACGCTTCTTATACCAATTATCATGCACTTGCACGGAGGACGGGCAGGGCCATTGTGACGGTGACGCGAGAGCTTCGCGAGGACGGCACGTTCACCTTGCCTGATTTCAATGAGATGGACCAGTTGATCAGGAAGGAAAAGCCGAATGCATTGGTGGTCATCCCCTACGACAATCCGACCGGGCATTTCCTCGACCAGGATGATCTGGTCAAGTTTGCTGAGCTCTGCGTGGTGCACAACATTTGGATGATCAGCGACGAAGCCTACCGGGAGATGCATTATGTTGATAAGAAAGGCTCAAGCATCTGGGGCATCACTGAAAAAGATGTTCCCGGAATAGAAGGAAGGCGAATCAGCATAGAAAGCGCGTCAAAGATGTGGAATGCCTGCGGCATCAGGGTCGGAGCGCTCGTCACTGATAATCAACTGTTCCATGAGAAAGGGGTTGCTGAATCAACGGGGAATCTCTGCTCAAACGTCGTCGGCCAGGAGATCTTTTCTGCGATTGCAGATGTGCCCCATGTTGAACTCCATGAATGGTATCAAAAACAGCGAGCCTATTATAAGAACATGCTGACTACATTTACCGCAGATCTTCGGGAGCGTCTTCCCGGAATAATTGTCTCATCTCCAGATGCCTCGCTTTATTCTGTGGTCGATGTGCGGAAGATTGCGAAACCTGGTTTTAAAGCGATGGATTTTGTCATGTACTGCGCTGAAAAAGGATCTGTGGAAGTTGAAGGGAAAAAGATGACCCTGCTCGTCGCCCCTATGGCGGGCTTCTACAAAATGAAAGAGGGGGAGAAGAACCCTGGGCAGACGCAGATGCGCATTGCATATGTCGTTTCCCCGGAGAAGATAAAGTTAGTGCCTCGACTTTTTACTGAATTGTTCAAATCATATGAATCAACAAGGTGAAGGGCAAATCTCTCTGGGTGCAAAAGGCTTATTAGATCAGCTCTTTCTTACACGGTAATTGTCTGTCCGCAATTTTCTACTATCAATAAAAGAAACCAACATGGTCAATTTCTTATGAGTCTCCCTAATGAAATTTTCTTTATCTTCCCCTTCCCAGTTTTCACTCAGTTGCAGGCCAAGTTTGAATGCTTTGGCTTGACGTTTTGTCCATTTAGGTTGTTTTGTCCTGGTTGACAGTCGTAAAGCCGCAATCCCTGCATGATAAGCGGCACGAGATCCTTGGTGGGAATCAACATCCCTGAACAGGTCAACCGAGGACATGAATGCCTTATATTCCTTTATCAACCAGTTCGTCATCTCACGCGAGAAGCTCGTTGATCTAAACTGGTTCACCACTTGATGGGCGAGGATCCCAGCTGAAAAGAGGCAACAGCCTGCATATTGTTGATCCGATGCGCTCATCCTATCTGATGCATCAAAATATAGATCATAGGCGCCCTCAGCCCTATCTAAATAAGGCGGACCTGGATGTGAACTCCGTTTAAAGGCTTCACAAGTCAATTCAGCATGGTTCCTATACATACGGCCCTCGAGTTCGAGATAATCTGGATTATGCTCCTGACTATTCATTTCTCTTATTCGTTTAATGTTTTGCCTGCTAGAAGATAATAATCCTTCCAGATCGCTGTCAGAAATGAGTCCTGGTTTTTCTGCTAATCGAAGGATCGATGCGGTAATCACCTGATGATTATGTTCCAGTTGGGAATAGATGCCCATACCCGAGGGAATCAGAGCAATATCTTAAATCTTTTGATGCCAGGTTAAGAAAAGCTAAGCAACCCTTTCTGCTCGGGCTGGTTGAGGAGGATGCTCTTCTCGAGGATCTCTGAGATGTTGGCGCCGAACTTCTTCATGGCGAAAGACTCTGCATATCGTATCGCGAGTTTATTTTCTGCGAAATGAAGGGGCTTTTCCTGCATTGTCTTCCTTGTCGCCTCTCTGACAACCCAGACCCCTAAGGGATTAGTGTATTCGTCTGTGATGAATCTGAGAGCTAGGACTCTGGCTCGGCGCTTCATTGCTTTGAGCTTTTCAAGGATTGCTAATCTGGCTGCATAATACCCGCCAGCAGTATTGTCTGCATAGTTTTTTCTTCCCCTGACCGGTTCTTGGTCAGTCATGTAGTTGATGATCTGGCTCTTATTCCATTTTGTTCTTGGTGCATACATCTCAAAGAGCTCATAGCTCCACAGCCCAGGCATGAGGATGATAAGATAATGATTGCCCATGTATCCCCCTGAGAAAGCTTGGCAGTCAGCTTCAGGATGGTCGAGGATTTCTTTATGGATCCGTTTCCCGAGCATATCGTCGGTTGCAGTGATGGACCATCTCGTGGGCACGAGCTTCTGCGTCTTTTCCATACCGAGGACGCCGATGCTAAGGATCCGGCTGAGGTAATGCTCATCAAAGCCTTTTTGGGAGAGGGTGTGGATCTGCTGCTCGGCCTTGAGGTCATCGTTGACTACCGATTCAACCTTATGGGGGATCTTAGGGTTTGAGGAAAGGGTGACTTTCTTCAATTCTGCAGACGGCCCGACGGGGAGGGCGATGCTGTCGAATGCGGCGTGGAAGGTCGGTGCTCTCCTCAAGGTGATATCGATATCAACCGGGATTGAGGAAAGTCCGACTTGCTGGCTGAGCGCGAGCATCTTGTCCCTGCTTCTCACATCTGCCTTAAATCGGGAGTTGATGAGGCTCGAGCGGTATTCTACAATCTTGAGTATGGGGGTGTTCTTTGCAGACCAATGCAGTGGTGCATCATACTCCCAGACATTATCTACGGGGAGGGGCGGAGCGAGAAGGCCGACATTCACTTCAGGATACCCATATCGGCCGACGAACGGCGTCGGGGTGATGCTCTGGAAGCGCTCTCCTGGCAGCATCTCCTTGACCTTCATGACAATATCATTCTTTGACAGGATAGGATGTGAATCGCGGCCGGAGAGCTTTTTTGAGAAGTGATCCATATGAAAAATGGGGGAATCTGATGAATTTATGTTTTTCCATGACAACACCCACTCACAATTTATTACTGAAAATTTCGTGGGTTGAAAGCCCTGCTCTTTAGATCGAGATTTTTTGTCCGGAAATTCGCGATAGAGCGAGGAGCGTAACGCTCCGGACTTTAGTCCGGAGATAGCTCCGGGCAGCGAATTTTCGTTACTTAAAAGTAAAAAAGACAGATAAATTTTTATAGCTTTCGGGCCTTACCAGGAGCATGTCTGCTCGTGAATCCCTAGATCAGATTGTCAGAAAACTTGACCGGCCATTGTTGGCATGGGGCTTTTATGCAATAGCTCGCTCAGGGGATGTACTATCCACTTCCATCTTTATTGAGAATAGTGGACAACCCACACTCTTCGAAAGTAATCAAGGGGCATCCTATCTCATGGATAACATCGGCATTCATATAGGTAATGGTGTACATGAACTTTTTCTGACTGCACTATCTATTGGATTGTATAAGTTCTTGTCACATATCGTTGATAAATCCCCAGCCGATTTTCAATTAACTCCCCAGCTGGTTCCCTATACAATTGGTTCAATATCATTATACATGACTTTCCATAATCTTTTTGCACTGTATACCTAGATTGTACAATCACTTTCTTCTTCCAAAACACTTATATATCATCACCAGACCCTTTTTTTTGTCATTTGCGTACCTTCGTGGATGATGGAGCGATTGTTATGCCTATCAAGAAAGGAGATAAGGTCAAGATCGAATATACAGGAACACTAGCGAACGGCGAGGAGTTCGACAGCTCAGTGAAGCATGGCGCTCCACTGGAAGTTGAAGCGGGAGCCGGCCAGATCATCCCTGGCTTTGACAAAGAGCTCATCGGCATGGAGAAAGGCCAGGAAAAGACCATCACGATCAAGCCTGAGGAAGCGTATGGCCATCCGCATGAAGAGCTCAAGAAACCAGTTCCCAGAGATCAACTTCCTAAAGACGCAGAGCCAAAAGTGGGCATGATGCTCGTTGTCGGCTCTCCTGATGGACAGAAGTTCCCTGCCAAGATCATTGCTGTCGATGATACGACCGCGACCCTGGATCTAAACCATCCATTGGCTGGGAAGACGTTGATCTTCAAGTTCAAGATCATTGATATTGTGAGTAAGTAATTTTTTTTCTCTTTCTTATAGAACTATATTAATGAAGATATAGATTATAGTCAACGGCACAAAGCTGATCCACCAAACAGATCTTTTCCATTGATAGATCTTCTTCCCTGAGAACGGTGTCAGGGGGAGCATCTGCAGATAGGTGATCGCTAAGCTGAGGAGCATGGCCATCTGTACGATTACAGATGGGCTGAGCATGTTCCAGATCAGGAACACAGCAAAGAGGACAAACGTCAGCGCATTCACCCAGAACGCAATCTTGCCGTCGTGTTTCTCTCCTTTATCATCGTGGGTTATCATGTAGCCGGCGAGGGAGAATGTGTTGCCTAGCCATCCGGTGAGGGCAGTGATGATGGCGCCCCACCACCAGACGACGTATTCTGTATGGATGTCATGATGCCTGTCGAGGATTAATCTCACCAAGTGGCGGAAGCCGTAGATGCCCAAATTCACAACGGTCACGATGACAAGGAGCTTGAGGACACCCATGTTCGGCGCGAGATACATATACGTCAAGGAGGCGGCGAAGACGAATGCCGCAATGAAGATAGAAAGCCACTCTCGCGCTTTGAAATGCACTCCCCTGATCCTGAATCCCACATATTTCTCTCCTGGATGGCGTTTCTTAAAGAACTGCATGACCTTGCTTGAGAGGATAAACCGGAGGATCTTGAGGAAGAGCTGGCTGAGGAACTGCCAGAACCAGAGGAGGAGGAAGCCGATGGCGGTCGCGGCAAGCGGGATGTATTCTGGAGGGATGAATCTTGCCAGCGGAGATTTTGATATTGCTGATCTCGGCAGGTTGAGGAAGCCGGCGTGGTCTGATAAGACAATTGCCTTCCAGTCAGCATCAGAGGTGATGAACGCCACCTTGCCGAAAGTGAGGTTGTCGTATTCAACCGTGAGCAAAGGGTCGTTGAGGAGCAAGGAAGCATGGGTGTTCTGCGTCGGTCCGCCGACAATGATAAACGTCGTAAAGGTTGTTTGATCCGGATCAAGGTCAGTGTCAGCAATGGATGGTGTGCCGGCAACCTTCGGATAGCGCTCCTTGAGGAAGGCGAAGGCAGTCTTCTCCGCTGCTGTGATATAACTGCCTCTGACAATGATGGAGTTATTGTCCTCGATAAAGGCGGTAACCTTCGGTTCTATCACCTTGAGATCATCTAAGAAGCCTGCCTGCACAAGAGGCAGGGCTATGAGAAGAATGCATGCCATGATCCCCCATTTTTTCAGCATTGAAGAATCTTGGAATCATGGGTTAATTAAGGTTTCGGCTTCAAGAAGATATTTATACATTCAGTCTGTTTTTATCATAGTTCTTTTCTCAGGCACTATCATGCTCTCCAAGAATGGGCTCCAGACCATGATGTATTCCTTGGTTATGGTCAATATATCATAGTCATTGTATATATAGACGAATGTGTTCCTGAAATTGTCAATGATCTTCCTCAGCTCTTCTGAATCGTTGACGTGGATCTCGACGAGGACATCGTACTTGCCGAGTAGTTCCATGGCAAATAGGCATTTATTGGTGGTGTTGAAGAACTCGATGGTCTCTTTCCTCATCGAGGAATCCCTCAATGAGATGTTCACCTTGGAAGAATGTGGGATCTAATGCGCTGAAGGCCGGAGTGCTAAAATGCTCACTCCAGAGCGCGCCGCGATACACCATGCTATTCCTAACCGACTTCGTGTCAAATCAAGATAAATGATCAGAAACAGGATGGAAAGAGCTGTTGGAAGAGACGAGGAGTATGCGCAGTAATTCCCTTTGCCGTAACCTTTAAAAATACCCCCCTGCTTTCGGACAGTATGGCATACGATGCGCAGCAGGTAGAGAAGGAGATCTTAGAGTTCTGGAAGGGCAGGGATATCTATGCGAAGGCCAAGGAAAAGGTGAAAGGCAATAAGCCGTTCTATTTCCTGGATGGGCCGCCGTATACGAGCGGGAAGATGCACATCGGCCTGGCGTGGAACAAATCCCTGAAGGATGCGATCCTCCGCTACAAGCGCATGCGCGGCTTCGATGTCTGGGACAGGGCTGGGTATGACATGCACGGCCTGCCGACAGAGCTAAAAGTGCAACAGAAGCTCGGCATCAAAGACAAGGACTCAATCCCTGAATTCGGCGTCGCGAAATTCATCGAAGAGTGCAAGAACTGGTCGAGAGACAACATGGCCATCATGAATGACGATTTTCATCGTCTCGGCGTGTGGATGGACTTCGAGAATGCCTATCAATCTATCACCAATGAGTTCATCGAAGGGGAATGGTGGCTCGTCAAGAAAGCGCACGAGCATGACCGCCTTTACAAAGGAAAGAAGAGCATGCACTGGTGCCAGCAATGCGCGACAAGCCTGGCAAAGCACGAGCTCGAATACAAGAAGGTGATTGATCATTCTATATTCGTCAAATTCAAGGTCAAAGGCAAGGACAATGAATTCCTCATCATCTGGACGACGACGCCGTGGACGATCCCCTTCAATCTCGGTGTCATGGCCGGCCCGGAAATAGACTATGTCAGGGCCAAAGTCGGCGAAGAGGTCTGGATCGTCGCCAAAGTCCTTGCATCTGTATTGATACAAGGTGTTGCTGACAGACCATTCGAGATCATCGAAGAGATGAAAGGGGAACGGCTCGTCGGAGTCGAATATGAGCATCCTTTCGCTGATGTCGTCGATTATACATCTATCAAAGAGCAGGCACCAAAAACACATACCATTGTCCTGAGCAGCGAGTTCGTCGATACCAGTTCGGGATCAGGATTGGTGCACATGGCCCCTGGCTGCGGCCCAGAGGACTTTGAAGTCGGAAGACAGAATGGGATTCCGGCATTCAACACATTAGATGAACATGGCGTCTTCCCAAAGGATGGCGGGTTCGGCGGATGGACAGCAAAGAAGGATGATAAGAAATTCACTGAAGAGCTCGAAAAACGGGGCGTGCTTATCGCGACGACCAAGGTTGAACACGACTATGCGCATTGCTGGCGATGCCACTCTCCAGTCATCTTCAGGACGACGGATCAATGGTTCTTCAAGATCGAGGATTTGAAGGATGAGATGCGCAAATTGAATAAGAAAGTCAATTGGATCCCTGATTGGGCAGGGAACAAATGGTTCGACTCCTGGCTTGAGAATCTTCGAGATAATGGTATCACAAGACAGCGCTACTGGGGAAGTCCAGTGCCGATCTGGCAATGCAATGAGTGCGATCACGTAGAGGTCATCGGCTCTGCTGAGGAGCTGAAGAAGAAGGGAAGCCATCTTCCAGATGATTTTCACATCCCTGCGATCGATGAGGTAACAATCAGATGCGAGTGCGGCAAGGAGATGCGCCGCATCCCGGATGTGCTCGATGTCTGGATCGATTCAGGCACGACATCATGGAACTGCCTCCATTATCCGAATAAGAAAGAGTTCTTTGAGAAGCTCTATCCTCCTGAATTCATCTTAGAAGGGAAGGACCAGATCAGAGGATGGTTCAATCTCCTTTTCGTCGCATCCATGGTGTCCATGAAGAAGCCAGCGTACAAGAATGTGTACATGCATGGCTTTGTCAATGATGCCCTCGGCAGGAAGATGTCGAAGAGTCTCGGCAATATCATCTCTCCCTATGAAGTGTTCGAAAAGTTCGGGGCAGATGCATTCAGGTTCTATGCCATCGGCGCTGCACAGCCCGGCCTCGATCTCAATTACAACTTCGATGACATCAAGGTGAAGCAGCGGAACTTGCTCATATTGGCGAACTTACATGGTTTCATCTCAGAGGGATTTTCTGAGAAAGCGAAGCTGGGCATCGAAGAGAAGTGGATCCTCTCCAAGCTGCATTCAACCATCAAGAAAACGACAGTGGCCATGGACCATTATCATATCAATGAGGTGCCCTTGCTTCTTGAGGAGCTTATCCTCGAGCTTTCACGGACATACATACAGTTCACCCGCGAAAAATCCGATCAGGGAAGTGTCCGGAAGGTCGTCGCAGATGTATTCCTCAGGACTGTTGAAATGTTAGCGCCTTTTGTCCCCTTCATCACTGAGAGACTATTCCAAGATGAGAAGGAGGGATTGCACCTTTCAGAAGAGAGTGTGCATATCCGGACGTGGCCAGGCTTTGATGAGAAAGCAATCAATCCAGAACTTGAGAGCCAGATGGACCATATCAAGCATGTCATCCAAGCAGTCTTGAGTTCCAGGGACAAGGCTGGACTCGGGGTGAGGTGGCCGCTGAAGGAAGTCATCATCCAAACTGAGGATGAAAAGGTCGCTGAGGCCATCATTGACCTGAAGGATATCATCAGAAGGCAATGCAACATCAAAGAGATCGAGCGGGTCAAAACCTACGGCAAAGGTAAACAGACCTTTAAGGTCGACTATGACAAGTTAGGCCCGGATTTCGGCAAGGACTCCGCAAAGATCATTGCCCGCCTCCTTTCAGAGAGCGTCGAGAGCATGGTCAAGAACATCCAAACGAACGGAAAGCACGTGCTCAAGATCGATGGGCAGGAGTTCAACATCGTGAAAGAGCACATCATCATGCAGGAAAGCCTTCCTCCGGGCATCTCCAGCATGGCCTTCAAGCACGGCCATGTCTATATCAACACCACATTGACGCCGCAGCTCGAAGCAGAGGGCTTCACCCGGGAATTGACGCGGCGCGTCCAGGCGATGCGGAAGAAAGAAGGCATGGAAAAAGCCGATAGGATAAAGCTGCATCTTCAGGTTCCCCCCAAGTTAATCGATATCATGCTGCCACTGAAGAAAACAATGCAGGAGAAAGTCGGCGCAGGCGAATTAGTCATGTCAGCAGATGAAGGTGGCTTCGCTGTCCATTCTGCGGAGAAGATCCGCGGGAAAAGTTTCGGGATCTGGCTTGAGAAGGTCTGAAAGGGAAACTCTTTCAAACTTCATTGGTAAACATTCTCTTCATGAAATTCGTGAAAGGCTTTTGGATCGCATAGGGCATCATGATCCTTTCATTTCTATAGCCGACGACGATCACCTATGGCGCACCTTCCCTTGACGTTGCGAGACTCTATGGCTATCCTCTTCCCCCTGGGGAGGATTGTGTCCCTCTCCTGACGGAAGGAGACAGGTCTGTAGCGAATCTTCACTCTTCGATCTCGTTGTTGACCTTGCCATCCTCATCGGCATCCATTTCCTCAATAATGTTGTCCTCTATTAAAGAATGGAGTGGATTCTCATCATGAAAATGAAAGAGCGGCGGTATAAGGTAATAGGATTCACTTCAGGAGAAGTTCATTCTCTCGGAGGTTCTGCCAACACGGTTCCTTCTACTTTACCCTCAGCCCGATCCGCTTATGACAGCGTATGTGCTCTTCATCCATCTTGTTGTCATATTCGGGATGCTTCCTGTGCCACTCGTCATGCTCTTTCTGGGCGATTGTTTTGTTCTTGAGTTTCTTATCCATGCCTTTTCTCTTGTCTGCCTCGATTAATAAATGTTATGGACTTCACAGCCATACCCAGGCGGAATGGATCCCATCCCTCAGAGAGACCCATTCATCTCTCAGATGTAGGCCTCGGAGGACGCTCACAAGAATTCTATCTCCACTTCAAAGCCGTCGTAAGTCGGGTATTCTTCGACTTTTGCTGTGGTGAATCCTTGTTTTTTCAGGGACGCTGATTTCTGCTTTAGCTCATCTAGGGGGACGATGAGCCGAATCTTCTCCTCGTCGAGGAATGCATTGGAGAATTGTTTGGTGAGCGGCGTGAGTTTTTTCAACAATGCCTTTTTCTTTGCCGTGGGTATGGCCTTGAGCTTCTTCCGGTAGCCGAAGTCCGGCTTTGTTTCCTCTGGGTAGATCACACCGCGGATGAGCATGCCTTCATCAGTGATTTCATCAAAAGGCATTGCTGCGTTCTTCGCCCTTCTTTTCAGTCGCTGCGCCATCTGCACTGCATCTTTTAGTTTGCATGTGCAGTAATGGACGCTGTAATGGAGTTTTTTATCGACTGAAAACTTCAATAGCCGTTTTGCCAGCTCCTCACTGCCTTTGACGCCATAGGAGATGTTGTCTTTTGTGACATAATGACGCTTGACAAGGCCTTGGGCATTGGTATCCGAGATTTCTAGCTCGTTGAGGTTCATGAATGTTATTTTTCCTTTGAGATTTCGCATCAATGCTTTCATCTTCTCTTCATAGCCTGGGATTGCTGGGATCTCGACACCGACTTTCCAGGAGAATTTGTTGGCCCAGCCGATCTTGTAGAGTTCTTTATCCCCCCAAACAAAAGGGTGGAAACGGATCTCGTCGAGGCCAGCAAGATGGAGCTTTTTTAGGGTTGATTTGGTCACATATTGAAGGGGAGTATAAAGATGGATGTGGAACTGTTTTCCGAAACGCTTCTTGAGAAGGCGGATGATGCTGCAGACACGATTCGTAACCTTTAATGGGTCGCCGCCAGTGATGCCCGCCCCTGACGCTTCAGTAAGCTCTGCTTCCTTGATGATGATATCTTTGACACGCTTGGTGAGTCTCCCATCAAAGCCAGTATCCCACTCATTCGCGAACAGCACATCCTTCTGATTCTTCGTATCCGCCACAGGACAATAGAAGCAATGCCTATCACAAAGACCTGTGATAAAGAGGACCATTTTTTTGCCTTGGACGCATTCTCGGCAGCCTTTGATTAAGGAGCCGGTCTTCCACGAATGGTAAGGTGTCTTTTGGATGAGCATATCACCATTGATAGAAGTGCTATTTAATAATCTACGGGTTTTTCTGCGAAAGATTTAAATAATACTTAGTATATACAAAGTAATACCATGGAAACGATAAGTCTGAAGATGGATGGGCGATTGCTGAAGGAAATTGATAGCAAGCTTGAAGAGAACCGATACAGCACGCGTACTGAGTTTATTCGGGATTCTATTCGAGACAAGCTTTCAGAATTGGATAAACAAAAGGCGTTACAGCATTTACATAAGATTGCTGGATTTTCTAAGCGAAAGACGACTGATGAAGAACTTCATCAAGCAAGAGAAAAAGCATTTCTAGAACTCGAAAAAAAATTCAAAAATCAATAATCTCTCTAGGTGTTAACACTTTACAGATGTGGTATAAAGACTTGAAGTGCTGATCCCATGATATTATTATTGCCTCTTCTTTTCCGGCAAGTAACGCATGAAGGACATCCCCTTTAGGTATGTTCAAGTTTTTAGAAAGATCTTTCGCTCTGTTTTGCATCCTTAAAGAGGACTCTACGAATTCAACATTCAGTGAAAGTGATTCCACTAACTCAAAGAAATGCCATGAATCATATCCAACTATCTTCATTTCCGTAACAATTGCATCTGAAATAATAACTCTCTCTTGCTTTTTAATACATCTATCCACGATAATCTGT
This sequence comes from Nanobdellota archaeon, assembly GCA_043812875.1. GTDB lineage: Archaea > Nanobdellota > Nanobdellia > Woesearchaeales > JAHIVG01 > JBDRLS01. The sequence continues at coordinate 2,895 of JBDRLS010000074.1, read as the reverse complement.
GCATATTTCCCCTTCGCAAAACCCGGCTCATCCCTCTTCTCAAACAGGTCAAGCCAGATGGAGGTGTCGAGGTAATAACGCTGAGGCATTATTGGCTTAAGTTTCTGATAATTTATGTGCTCGAGCGCCCATGCTCCGGAAATATCATGAGTTTATTGTCGGCGTAATGATACTTGGATATATACTCTATACTCTTTACATGATTTCACAAATAAAATTTTAATGATTTTATATTGCAATATGATTAAAAATGGGCGAGGAGGTTTTTTATTGTTCCCCTCCTTACCAAAAAGCGAACTTCTGTAACTCAATCACCACTCCCAAATAGTGTTATTTCCCTCCTTTCCCCGTCGCTGTGGTAACCAAAACTATATAAACAACCGCTCGTAAATCCAAGCCATGGTAGCGCTGGAGAATTTTCTTCTCAATACTGCGGGGATCTTCGCTTTCTTAAGCCTCATCCCCTTCATCCTCATATACCTCATCAGGCCTAAAGCGAAAGACCAGACCATGTCATCCTTGATGTTCATACTCAAGAGCGAGGGGAAGATGCGGCAGCACTCTTTTTTGCGCTACCTGCTCCGCAATCTTCTCTTCCTCATGCAGCTGTTGACCATTCTCATGCTCGCAGGGGCCATTGCCCAGCCCTATATCAACCGCGCGGAGAGCATCACCGCGCACAACACAGTACTCGTCATCGACAGCTCAGCGAGCATGAAGACAAGACAAGGATCAGACACACGGTTTGAGCAGGCGATCGAGCAGGCGAAACGCCTTCTCGGAGAACGCAATACCATCATCTCCGCTTCAAATACACCAGACCTCTTAGGGAAAAATGTCCCGAAAAGCGAGGCGCTCATGATCCTGAATCGCCTTGAGGCCTATGATACCAGCACCAGCCTGAACGATGCCATCCGCTTCGGGGGGGAACAATTATCAGATGACGGAAAAGTCTTTGTTCTCAGCGATTTTATTGTCCGCGATGAGGAAGAGCTCTTGGTGACCAAGAACCTCCTCCAAAGTCAGGGGATCGGTGTCGAATTCATCGACCTCAGCGGAAAGGCAAGCAATGTCGGCATAGTCGATCTCGAGCTCGCGGATACCTCTACGGTGACTGTCAAGAATTATGACGATGAAGCGATAACGATAACCATCAAGGCCGGCAAGACTGCGGAAGAGCTCACACTCGAACCCCACGCGAGCCAAGCATACAGCTTTGTCACTCCCCCCGGACTCACAAAAATCGAACTCGACGTCGTGGACGATCTTGAAGTTGACAATATTGCCTATCTCAGCGCGCCGGCAGAACAAGAAAATTATATACTCTATATCGGCAATGAAAAGGTCCCGTTTATCGAAGCGGCAATAAAGGCAAATCCCAAGAACCATTGGGGCTATGCAGAGCCTCCCCTTGTCGCTGACGTATCCCAAGACATCGTGATTCTGGGCGAATCACGACCTGAACTCCTCTTGAAGGAGACCATCCGCGATATCGAGCGTTTAGTCAAAGAAGGGGGGACAGTCATCATTCTCGCAAACCCTACGCTCGGACGCCATGACCTTAAAGGGATCCTTCCTGTTGAACTCGGGCAGTACACTGATGATACCGGCTTTCCCATCATCCTTCCAACGAGCTATACCAAAGACCTCGAATTCAGTTCAGTGCAGGGTTACCTCGAGGCGACACCGTCGGATGACTCTTCCTCAGTTTTCTCTGTCGGAGAGCATAGCCTCCTTGCCACATCCACCCGCGGGGCGGGAAATGTCGTTTATTACGGCATTGAAGATGACCGATCAGACTTCAAGAGCACTCCAAGCTATCCCCTCTTCTGGAACAGCCTCATCGATGAGATGATCGGGCGTGACAGCCTTGAGCTGCTCAACTTCGCCACAGGAACCATGCTTGGTGATGAGCGTCTTCTAGAAGTCGGCTTCCACAAGCTGGGAAAGACAGACATCGCAGTGAATCTCCTCGACGAAAGCGAAAGTGCAGTATCAAAGACCGCGCAGATCAGCGAAATGGTCGAAGGAGGGGACAGGACATCATCGACTGTCAAGAAACCTTGGTCATTTGAGACTGTCTTCATCATCATCGCCATGATCCTCATCCTCCTTGAGTTCATGTATCTAAAATACCGAGGTGATTTCTGATCATCCCTCTCCCTGAGCTGACATTTCTCTATCCTGAACGCCTTTGGCTGGGGCCGATCCTCCTCTTGGTGATCCTGTTCTTCACATTTAAGACTTTTGTGCCCATCACCGAGGTCAATGCGAAATTCGCTGCAAAAGCAAAGCGTAACAGGAAAGCGGCAAGGGTTTTCATGTTCCTGAGCAGGGTGCTCATGATCCTTGCATTGGTAGCCGCGTTTGCCGCGCCAAAACTCGAGCTTACCCGGACGCTCAAGGGAGATCCGACACTAACCATTGCTGTCGATAGTTCCTCTTCTATGGATGTCTTTGACCTGAGTTTTGTCGATGAGCTCTCCTCGCAACTCAACACCCGCCTTCCGACGACGGTCATCGACATCGGCACCAACAGCAAGGCAAGGCAAGGAAGCGACCTGCTGGCAAATCTCAGGAACAACCGGAACATCCTGCTCATCACCGATGGACATACCCCCCGGGGGGCCTCTTTTACCGATGTCGTCTCTTTTGCCACGGCCATGAATGCGACCCTCAACGCCATTGACATCAGCGCTGTCAAAGAAGAATCCCTGATCGCTATCGAGGGCCCGTCAAAGGTCGTCGCTGATCTTGAGAGTCCGTTCACCGTCAAGGTTTCCCATTCCATAGCGAGGTCAGTCGCTGTCCGCATCTCTGTTGACGGCGAGATCATCTATGATGAGGAAACAAGCAGGGTAGAGATCCCTGTCACGAGAAGCTTCTCTGAAGGGA
>JBDRLS010000073.1:0-6011 GCA_043812875.1 Nanobdellota archaeon | reverse complement strand
CTTCAAAAGCACAAAAAAATTCTTTGATTTCAACAAAGTGTATTACAACTTCATCAGAAAACACACCACACTCAGCGGAATCACTCCTGCTAAAGCAGCAGGAATCTTCCTCAACCTTCAAAGAAACCGATTCCTCTCACTTATAGAGGCATAAAACAAAACCCCACAAAAAAACCAAGCTGATAAATAAACACTGTCGCTTTCCACAAGATTATTAAAGCCGGATAGAATACTTCTGGGCATGACAAAACTCAAGATCGTCTTCGACAAGGACAGGTGCATCGGCAACTTCGCCTGTGTGGCCGCTGACCCTGCACATTGGGAAAAAGATGGAGAAAAAGCGGTCTTGAAGGGCGGGGAAAATAACACCCTCGTTGTAGAAGCTGAGGACAGCACTGCAGACATGATCATTGCCGGCGCAGAGGTCTGCCCAGTGAATGCTATCAAGGTTATTGACACTGAGTCAGGAAAAGAGATTGTCGGCGCAGCTGTCAAAACTGATCATGCAGAGGTCATTGAAGCTGTCTACGACGACGAGAAAGAATTCATCTTAGATCCTGAAGGATATTTTCTCATACGGATAATCCCAGAAAGAAATGAAATTGAAGTCGGTTTCTGCACCATGAAGAACGAAGTCAAGCTAAAAGTCATCGGAAAGAAGCCTATAGACATCTATCACACAATCCTCACCAAGCAGAAGCTCGCTATCCGCCCAGATCACGCTGCCTATCTAGGCCGGGAACTGCAGAAAGCCTATCTCTGCCTCCGATTAGGCAAGGATTACATCCAGGATGATGAAATAACGCTCTGACAGCCCGAAAGCTTTATAAATCCCAGTTTGCTAGGAAACCTATATGTTTTTCACAGACTTCAAGGTAGGAGAGCGTTTCTGCCAACAGGTGAGGCAGGACTGCACAGGCATTCCTTTTCAGCACATCAATGATTTCTACACCTGGCTCGAGATGGATAGCAACAATATGCATTCTTTCCTCATGCATCCTAAGACAGCTGAGGTCATGGACAGCATCCAGCGCTATTTCGGCAGCCAGAAGACGATCATTGCCCACCTCCACAGCCATGCTCATGGTGAGCATGCACATCATGTCAATCACCACCAAGATGCGGAATCAGTCAAGCATCTTGCCCCGAAGATGGTCGTCCTTCGTAAACTGCACGATTCCATGAAAAAGATTGAGCAGGATGCGAGATTTGTTGGAGTGTATGCCAAGCTTCAAGAGCAGCAGATCAGGGCTGAGGTGCAGGGCTTGACAAGAAGGAGGATGGATGAAACACTGAGGACATTGCTTCCGGATCTCATTCATGTTGACTATGAAGCAGGATCGACAAGGCATCACCTCTCAGAAAGCATCGACGCATTCAAGAAGAGCATCCGACAGTATCATGAAGCCGAGTCTCAACTTATAGATATTGAAAATAGTCTTCGGTCCTGAAAATGGTTTTCTCCAAATATCGCTGGCTCGTTGCATTTGGCGTACTAGTGGTCATCTTGATTGTCGTGTCGATTGCATGTGCTCCATGGTTATTCTCATCCAAACCCATCGTCAGGCTTAAGGATGTCCCTCGCGCAGATGCAGACGACCCCATAACAGTAGGTGATGATTCGATCCTGGTCATCAATGGCACCCAATCAGGTATCAAAGTGGGCATATTTAATGCAGGGGAGAATGATGTTGTTGATATCGCCCCCCAGATTGCCTGTCCGAGAGCTGCTCTCGATAATATCCAGGTCTTCAAGCGGACGATCAAAGCTGATACATGGGAAGAGTTCTCATTTCTCTTCACCGTCGACGGTGAGCCAGGCAAGAGCCTCTGCGCAGTCACTGTGCCGGGCATTGACGCGCTCGCTGGAGAGCTGAAAGAGTTTACGTTGGAGATTAAAGAAGGGAAATGAACAAGAAACTTCTTGGAGCAATTATCTTCACATTGATCATAATTATTGGGAGCACTGCAACATATTTCATTAATAGTCTGTTCAGCCACCCTGTCCTAAGTGTGGAGGACATCCTAGAAAACGAGCCTGAACCACCTCAGGCATCAGCCGAGATACCGATGATGATTTCAACACAGCAGAAAACCATCCATGCTTGAGAAGATATAGGTATTAAACTCAAGGTGTACAATCCTCTTGAAGAGACGGTCACTGTCTCGCCTGAAATTGAGTGTGGGGGAAATGACCAGATCCAAATCAAAGATGTCATGGTCAAGGAGGAAGAAGTGGAAGCAGATCAACAAAAAACAGTAGTGGTGGTTTTTAATGTTCGAGGTCCTCCCTCAAATTTTTTGTGTACGCTAACTGTTCCCCCCTTGCCAGAAGATAAGAATGCTGTCAATTTCACAATAGAAATAAGAAAATAAAAAAATTTAGCCCTTGATGGGCTTCATCTGCTTCCATGCCATATCAAACAGGTTCTCAAGCGCGCTCGCGAAAAAGGGTGTGTTGACCCAGATGCCGACATCATACGTCGGATGGACTTCATTGTCGTTGAGCACCATGAAGATGATCTCCTTGCCGTCGACGATGCAGAATCTGGCTGAAGTATCGGTGTTGCGCACGTCAGCGACTTCTGAGATATCCTTCAACGCAGCCCTCGTCTCCTTTGTTAAAGGAGCAGCGATCCTGATCTTGACGCCGCGCTTTTTCAACTGCTCAAATGTCCCTTTCAAGCCTTCAACCTTGCGGATGAATCCCTGAGAGGTAGTCATCATGGCAACAGAATGCTCTGCATTCCGGATGGTCAATTCAAGATGATTATAGAGATTATGCCTGCCCCTGAGGCTTCCAGAGAGGTCAGCCGGCTCGACAAGCTCAACGCCTTGCGTGTGGAGGGTATTAAGCTCGTCCAAGACTTCTGATTTCTTCATGTCCTCAAGCCTTTTGACCTTTTCTTCGGCAATGATGCGCATGTTCTTCTTGACGCGCTCGACGACCTCGGATGGAGGGACCGCGATGTACTTGATAGGCTTGCCGAGCTTCATGACGACAAAGCCTTTCTTTTCTAATGATTCGAGAACATCATAGCTTCTGGATCGCGGCACATTGGCGATATCAGAAAGTTCTCCTGCTGTTGAGACCCCCCGAGAAAGCAAGGCAGTCCAGATCTTGACTTCATAAAGGTTCAAAGAAAAAAAACGACGTAGCTTACTCAAAAACTCTTCTTTTACAATCATTCAGTACACCCCCTTTTTTGACTCAAAGAGTCTGAGTTCCTCTTGCGGGGTACTCCTATTAATATGTTGCGATTTTCTACCCCTTTGGAGTAATCATTTTTGTTTAATGACATTTTGTTTTCACTCTGAAGTTGTTGTGCATTACTTTAAAGTAACCACATTATCCATTTTTTAAGATATATAAAAAGGAACTGGTATTTAAAGATTGCTTTTAATCACTTCAGGGGTATATAAATGGGTTATGAAAAAGTGTAGTGATTCTCAGATCCCAATGACGATACGTCCATATTGAAGGGTAGTGATATGAGAAAACTCATTGGAGGATGCTAACACCGATACACCCAACCCATGGGCCGTCCATGGGTAATAACACGACGCAGCAGGGTGCAGTCAGAGAAGAGCAAAAGTTTCTCTTCAGCAAAGTAAGGGAAATCGACAAGGATCACTGTCCTCCCAAGGCGTTTTTGGTTTCTGATGTCTTTCAGAGAGTCTGCGTAGGTGAAGCGATAGGTATGCATCCCTCCTCGGTCAAGATAATATTCCGTGGAAACGATGTTGGTGACATAGGGGGGGAGAAGCCCCTCTGCATCAGCAAAGCTGATCACTTCTTCTGTTACCGCGCCCACGTTGGGATAGAATCCATGGAAGGTCATCTCCTGTATCAGGAAGAGATTCAATGCTAAGCCGATGCCGAGGAAGATGCCAAGCATCTGTTTCGCATGCCATCCTCGCCGATAAAGGATGAGAAGTCCTATAGATGCTATCCAGATGATGGCCAGGCTGAGGAAGCTCGCTCCGATCGTCGGTCCTGAAGGACCTGTCAGAGGGAAGAAGAAAAACCAGGAGAATGACATGACTTGCGAGAAATAATGAGGTATCCCGTGAGCGATGATAGGTGTGTTGATATTGAGGATGACAAGCAATGATACGCCCCCTCCAAGACCGCTTAAGAAGCTGCGCCAGGTCATGCTTTGACGCGAAAGAGCATGGCCGAGGAGCATGCAGAGCGGCGGGATGCAGATCATCAGATATTTGTCAAAAGGAGAGTGGGATTCAAGGAAGAGATAGCCCACAACAGAAAGGACTGCCCAAAGAGAGATAAGATTATGCTTCTTCCCTTTCAGGAAGAGAGCGAAGAAGAGAGGAGGAGTCGCCCAGAGGAAGAGATAGATGATCGGCAAGGGAGTGGGAAGGAAAGAAAACTTGGAGATTGCATAGCCTGTTGTTTCATTGACCACATCTGAACGGAACAAATAAAAGAAAGGGAGATAGAGTAGCCCCGCGAGACTTGCCATGACACTGAAGCGGATGATGCCTTTTTTCGAGAGCCCGCAAAGGAGGATGTACATGCCCAGGATGGGGAGGACGATGAGCGCAGGGGTCTTGCTCCAAAGACCGAGCGCGAGAGCTACTGCAGAAAGCACGGTCCATCGCCATTTCCCGGTTTCTTCGCCTTTCCAGTAGAGATAGATGCATAGAGCGATGAAGAATGTGAGGATTGCTCCGTCGATATCGATCTGCATGCTTGCGATGACGTGATAGAAGGATAATGCCATGACGACTAAGGTGATCCAGGCCGTTCTTTTAGAAAAGATACGGCAGGAAAAGAGGAAGACGATCCCCATTGTGCCGAGTCCGAAGATGAAGGATACCGCTCGGACCGCGAGTGCTGCTGGAGAGATGAATAGATGAGCAGCGCGCCATATGAGTCCAGAGAGCGGCTCATGGACCCAAGGAAGTTCCATGCCATGATAGAGTGTATTGAAAGTGAAAAAACCCTGTTCTCGTTCAGAAGTGATTTGAGCATAGAAATGCTCATCCTCATAGAGCGGGGTCCAGAGATTGACGACCCTCACTCCGATGCCGATGAGGAGAGCGAGGACAATGATGATGAGCAGCAATGATTTTTTCATGGTCGAGAAACAGGGAACATGCTATATAAATCTTTCTTCAGGGAGGGCTTAGGAGAAAACCACGCTCATACGCCCTATCCAAAATCTCGCTTGGCTAGATAGTTCGTTTATTACTTAGGTCGAGTTACGAAGGAATCGAAGATTTCTGAAGTGAGTTGAACATGGAGGGATTTTATTTTTCAGATTTATATTTCTTCCATTCATATATTCCAAAAGCGACAGCAATTATTCCCGCAATAAACCAAGTTAGTCTGTTTACACTAAAATTTAATATCGTTAAAATAAGGGAAACAATTGCTACTATTGCACCAACCCCTATTCCGAAAAGAGCATTTATCAGATATATATTTTTACCCATTTTTTGCCTCCTTAACTTGATTGTAAAATACAAGTATCTTTGAAATTTCCTTCACGGATATTATCGCATAGGGATGGATTGTTGGTTGATCTGGCGATTCCGATATAACAATTTTCTTTGTGCAAAATAATAGTCGCTTTTGAACATCCTTCTACATTGTTGTTTGCTTTACCTGCCTGTCCATAACAAAGACTAATATCATCATCATCTGTATACTGATATTCTCTAATTCGTTCACAAAGAGATAAATCTCCTGTTTTTTCTGCAACAATTCTATAACAGACTTCTGGAGAGATAGACTCTTTACAATCCTCTGCAGAATTATATCTATCGTAACTGGATGATTTTTTTGGAGCAACATCAGAATAAATGGTAATTCCGAGTGCAAGCGCGCCAATAATAAAGATTACTGTGAATATTTTCATCTTTTTATCCATACTATTTTAATTTCTACTAAATATATAAAATTATCTATTCCCCCCACATTTTCAGTTACGTCTAACTCCTTATATTAAACGAAATTACAAGCTGAAGATTTACCATATGTTCCC
>JBDRLS010000072.1:0-6655 GCA_043812875.1 Nanobdellota archaeon | reverse complement strand
GTTATGTCAAAGATAACCAAGGCCGCAAGGAAGTGCACATCAATGACCGGAGCAAACTGATCGTGAATCCTCAAGGGGAGACTGTTTCCCGGCCTACAGTGAAGCGCAAGAGCATCAAGGAGCTCTCTGACAATGAGGGCGATGCAGAGATCATGGGGACGATCGTGCAAGTATTCGATCCGACGTTCTTTGAGGTGTGCCCGACGTGTGGGAAGCGCACGAAGCCAGAGAATGGGAAGTACTCCTGTGGCCAGCACGGCGAAGTCACCCCGGATTACAATTATGTTACCAACTTACTTTTGGATGATGGCAGCGATAATCTGCGTGTGGTCTTCTTCGGAAGGCAGACAGAGCAATTGTTCAAGAAGCAAAAGAGCGATCTGCTGGGGATGCGGGAGCAGCCTGCGAACTTAGAGCAGCTGAAGAACGACCTTCTTGGCAGCATCATCAAGGTTGAAGGAAGGGTCATGAAGAACCAGATGTTTGAAAGATTGGAGATGCGGGCGAACAGCGTCGATATGAACATCAACCCTGATGAAGAGATCAAACGGCTGGAAGCTGAGCAGAACAGTGGGCAAGGATAGACTGATGCCTATTGGCCATCGATGTTGGTATCAATAAAAAGCCAATGACCGTTCTCTCTTGTTGCTGCATATCCTACCTTTAAGCTTGGTGCACCCTCTTCGTTATGCCCAACGAGCTTTTCTAGAGCAATGTTAATTGATCCATTCGGTGTCTCTGCACCACATTGGACTCTGAGGACGTCTCCTCCATCAAGCTGCTGATCAATGGTTACAAGATACCCAAAAGATCCACTTCTCACAGCACGCCCGGTGAATATAGATCCTTCTTCACCTAATATCACTGTGTCTGTAACGTCATACAGTGGCTGCACCATATCTGCCTGGAACTCTATCCCTGTGAGCCCTGCAAGTCTTCGTAAAAGCTGTCTTTGATTCATAAAAGAGTGGAATAGATCACCATATAAAAAGGTTTTCGACCCATTTATAAAGTGGTTAATGCCTGAAAAGGTGAGAGGGATTCAAGAACTTCTTTTTCTTGATATAATCCTGATGGTAGTCTTCGGCCGGCCAGAATGTTTCTGCTTTGATGATTTCTGTGGTGATCGGCTTTTCGTGATTCTTCTGCTCTTCTTTCAATGAGTTCTCCGCTTCTTTCCTTTGCGCCTCGGTGTTGTAGAAGATGGCTGAGCGGTACTGGCTGCCGACATCCGGGCCTTGGCGGTGTCCTTGCGTAGGGTCATGCATCTTCCAGAAAGCTGTGAGGAGCCTTCCATAGGAGATCACATCCTGATCAAATCCGATCTCAATGGCTTCTGCGTGGCCGGTCTTGTCTGAGCAGACATTCTTGTATGTAGGATTATCTGTGTGGCCGCCTATGTAGCCGACTCTTGTCTTGAGAACTCCCTTTATTTCAGAGAATCTCTTCTGGGGGGACCAGAAGCAACCGAGGGCGAAGACGGCCTTCATGGCTTGAACCTCATCATCCAAGAGAAATTGGGTCCCCAGCTGTCAAACACCTTGCCATATCCCTCTTTCCTGAGGGCTTTCTCGACGAGTCCCAGCAGCTTCTGCTGAGTCCTTACATCTGCGGTCTCGAGTATCTTCAATGTACTGCTTATGATGGTTGCCGGCTTCAAGGGGAATTTCGTCAGGGGGAAGTCAGTAAGTTCCCATTTCAAGTATTTATAATACGGTCTGGTCCTGCCATGCATGCCGAAGATGACATCAAAGAAATACTGGATGGAAAGTGCTGCCTCTAAACGTGCTCCTACGATGTTTTTATCCCTGAAGCATTTGAGTGATCGATAGATGTAGTTGATGTAGCCATCAAGGTTGCCAGCGACGAATGCTTTTTGGTGCTGCTTTGGAATTTTTGCTTTATCATTGACGAGTTGCTGAATATCTTTTTTATCTACTGCGACTTTAAGATGGGTGAAGTTGTATCGTGCCCAATGCATATCACCCATCCAGGCGGCATGTTTTTTAAATTGGGAATGAGAGGAGAGCAATAAGTCAAATCCTTCATATCTTAATCGAGGGTATTTTCTTTTATAAGATGCAAGCTTCGTGTCTTTAACGATAATATAAACATCATAACCAGAATATCTTGTTGCTCGTCCTTTTCCCCTTGAGCCGCCGAGAAAGAAACCAATGACAGCTGGATCATCTTTTGCCTCTTCCTGCAATCGCTTGAATAGCTGTTTATGTTTCTGCATGGACTGCAAAACAGATTAGCCATATATAAATTATGTCAAATGATGACCGCGTAGAAAACCGATAAGGTGAAATTCTTTTTGATCCGTTTAAGCGGCAGATGACAAGGTGAGTGATCAGAAAAGCACACCGCCAGGATCAAAAAGAACCAGGTTTTCTACGCGGCCCAAATGATGTTTAGGATACATGATGCTCAGGCGCCAGTTGTTCAGGTTTCTTTCCCAGAAAGCGGTCGATGACGGTGCACGCGGTCAAGTCCCCGGTCACGTTCACTGCAGTACGACTCATGTCCAATATGCGGTCGACGCCGATGACGAGCGCGATCCCGGAGAGGGGAATGCCCACGCCCTGGAGAATGAGTGCCAAAACGGCAATGCCGACTCCTGGTGTGGCAGGAGAGCCGATGGACGCCCCGACGATCATGACTGTCAATAAGAGAAGACCGACCATGCCGATCTCAATGCCGAATGCCTGGGCGAGAAAGATCGTTGCGACCACCTGGTAGAGTGCTGTCCCATCCATGTTCACGGTTGCGCCAATGGGGATGACAAACTGAGACACCCCAGGGGAGATGTTGAGCTTTTCCTCAGCAGTCTTCATGGTGAGCGGCATGACGGCAGCTGAACTGGATGTTGAGAAGGCAAGGAGCTGCACATCCCGCACTGCGCGAAGAAAACTCAGCGGGGTCCTTTTTGTCAGTATATATATCAATATGAGATAAAAGATGATGATCAAGATAAGCCCTATGAGGACAGTGATCACATAGACACCTATTCCAAGCAAGGTGTCAGTCCCGAATTGGGAGACAAGGCGGGTTATCAAGCCAAAGACCGCGATCGGCGCGAGCATCATCGCCCACTTGACGACAGTCATGCAGACCTCTTGAAGGGAACCGAGGACAGAAAGGAGCGGCCTGGACTTCGTGCGCTTTAGGTTGACGAGTGCGACCCCGAATATGATGGAAAAAACCACAATCTGAAACATGTCAGCATTCAAGAAGGACCCGAAAATATTTACAGGCAAGACGCCGCTGATCGCCTGGGGAAGCTCTTCTGCAGTGGGAGCCTCGAACTGCCCAGAAACTTCGGGAACCTCACTGATGTCAACACTTGGAATGGCGACGTACTGACCTGGCTGGATCCAGAAGGCGACAATCATGCCGATTGCAATCGCAACGGTTGTTGTCAGGATAAAATAAGCTGCCACGGCAAATCCTGTCTGACGAAGATGCTTCATGGATTTGCTCGATGCGATCCCCCTGATGATCGAAGCAACAATAAGCGGCACGACAATCATCTGGATCACCTTGATGAAGATGATGCCGGGCAACGCCAACCATTCCGCGATGATCGCCGCATCATGGCGTGCAAAAAGATTCATCTGCGGGCCGAGGATATACCCAACAACAACACCCAGTGCCATGGCAAAAAGGACATGAAGATAGAGCTTTCCTGATACAAGATGCTGAAGATGATCATGTAACAGGATCAATGATCTTGGCAATACAAGGCTGTTTTTCTTTACCATTGGGACTCTTATTCCTTTTTTCACCTCTTCACGTTTAAAAATGTTTGGACTCACTCCCCACTGGACATTCACGGATAAGGCATATAAAGAAAGGATGATTTCTTGGTTTTACTGCGAAAGCGGACTCCACGGCCCTGGAGGCTCGTTCCTCATGATAAAAGGGGTCGTTGAAATAAAAAGCGAATAGCAAGGAGTGATATATATGGAAAAAGTACAACCTGAGATGAAGTTCCGCGCTGGCGCCATCAGCGCAAGCATATGGAACAATTCAGCAACAAACAAGGAAGGCAACGCTGCCAGCTACAAGACTGTTTCTTTACAGCGCGCCTATAAGGACAAGAGTGGTGAATGGAAACACACTAACAGCCTCCGGACGAGTGATCTTCCGAAAGCAATGGTGGTGTTGAACAAAGCCTTTGAGCACATTGTGCTCAAGGGCGATGATGAGGAGTGATACCAATGAAAAAAGAAATATCCATAGAAGAACTTCCCGGTGTTGGAGCAGCAACTGCTGAAAAACTGAGAGCAGTAGGGTATACGACACTCATGTCCATCGCCGTCGCCTCCCCCGGAGAGCTTATCGACGCCGCGGGCATGAGCGAGGGTGTCGCAAGGAAGATGATCCAAGCGTCACGTGATTCATTAGACATGGGCTTTGAGAGCGCTGACTCCATTCTTGCCAAGCGCCTGAAGATTGAGAAAATCAAATCAGGATGCTCTGTCATCGATGAATTGCTCGGCGGCGGCTTTGAGACCGCAGCAATAACCGAGGCGTTTGGGGAGTATGGTTCCGGGAAGACACAGATCGGACATCTGCTCTCTGTCCGCGTCCAGATGATGGAAAAGGAGAAGAACCCCGTTGTGGTCTACATTGACACGGAGAATACATTCCGGCCTGAACGTATCATTGAATTTGCAAAGGGTGCTGGTCTTGATCCTGATAAAATCCTTAAGAACATCAAGGTTGCACGAGCGTATAACTCAGATCATCAGATGCTCATCGCGGATAAGGTCGAGGAACTGATCAAGGACCAGAAGCTGAATGTAAAGCTCGTCGTGGTCGATTCTTTGACAGCTCATTTCCGCGCAGAGTTCGTTGGCAGAGGGACGCTAGCTGAGAGACAGCAGAAGCTGAACAAGCACATGCATACGCTGCTTCGTCTTGCCGATGTCTATAACCTCTGTGTGTTCGTCACCAACCAGGTCATGGCGAAGCCGGACATGTTCTTCGGCGACCCGACACAGGCCATCGGCGGCCACATCGTTGCGCATGCATCCACTTTCCGAATTTATTTAAGGAAGGGACGCAAGGGCAGCAGGGTTGCGAAGCTTGTCGACTCGCCGAATCTTCCAGAAGGGGAAGCGAACTTCATGGTTGAGACCGCGATGCTGAGGGATGTGAAGTGATTTTTTTATTTTTCTCTTTTTAACTTCTGATCAGTCCTGCTGTTGAAACAACGCCGCTTCCGAACTCTGTTTTCAGTTCGTATATGCCTTTTCCATCACGGATGAGATAAGGAATCCCCCACTCAGCCTCCCTCATTGACATGGAAACTGCAGTAGAAGCAGAAGAGATATTACTTGTCAGTTTCACATAATTAAGCAATTGATCTGGTGTGAATTCATCGCGTTTTGCTACAGCTTCGATGATTCTACTATTTGCCTGGTGGGGATTGAGTAAATCGATTTGCTCTTTGGTCAGGCCATGTTCAAAATCACCCTCCCTCCACTTTCCTAATCTCATCGCAAGATGTGCATTCTCAATCATGGTTCGTGTAGCAAGTTTAAACACACTTAGTCCTTCTGGCATTCTCATGATGCCATAGGGATTCCCATGAGGCATAAGATCAGGATCATCAAATAAAGATAGATCGAATTCTGGATAGGGATCAATATTTTTATAAATATACCACAATGCGCCATCAAATGGATTGCTTGAAGAAATGAATGACGTTAGACCGGCATCGGGGAATCTGGAATCAAATGCCCCCCTCACCAGGATGCCTGCTCCACTGCCAAAAAGGCCAATGCTTTGATCCCTATCTTTGTTTTTATCTAATATATCCTCAACCCTGTCGAGCTGTTCAACGCTCACATCGACAGCGAGATCATTTCCGCGCAATGTGACCGGTGCAGTAGAGGTGAGATACGTATTCATAAGATTTCCTGCGCATGCAAATCTTACATCAAACATGTATTCAGCATTCGCTCCTAAAGCCCTATTCAACCTAGCCGAGGTTGCAATGACTGTTTTTCCATGAATGGAAGGTCTGAAGACATCGCCATCTCCTGTTTCTGTTGCCACCCCTAAAATTTTAATATTAGAGGGATCTAATCCATATCGGTGTTCTGCGTGCCCCCAAGCCTTCTTCCCTAAGGTAGGACAATCCTCATCATCCGCGGAGAAATGTCGATAGCCAGCACCCATACGGGTCATGATCCATTCTGGTGATGTTTCAACAGGTTTCTTATCGATGAGATTACCACGTCGGTAAATGTTTACAGTCGGTATTGTTCTTGTGAATTCGAGATTTGAAATAGGTTTGCCGGGGAGATAATGGCCTGTGCCTACCACGGGCTGACTTGGAATACCAACAGGGTAGAGTATGTCTGATGTGTTTTGGAGCAATATGGCGACTGCGCCACCGACATGGTTTGGTTTAGGCTCTCCCTGCCGGGCCAAGTCATCCCATTTCGGGTGAGAATCAGCGATCACAACAAGTTTGTAAGGTTTTGAAAGCCCTGATCCTTTTCCTAGTGCATGATGAAAGGAAGGACTTACTAATCCTGTATGTAAACCAATAAAAAAGTTGATATCTTGTTTATCTGTGTCATAGCCGTTCACGACAGGCGCAAAATCAACATTTGCCGCACCGAGATATTCTTGAAGG
>JBDRLS010000071.1:0-2929 GCA_043812875.1 Nanobdellota archaeon | reverse complement strand
ATTCATCCCCGATTCCTTGCGGCCATTCAAGGCTTGGAGCAAATGGCGATCCAATAATGCCAAAATTTGACTCTGCGAGCATCATGTCATTTGTATCATGTACAATATCCCCCCAAAGCTCATAGATTCCGAAGGCTGTGCTTGTCAGTAACACCAATATGATCGAATAAATGAGAATGTTTTTCATGGTATCCCCCCAAACGAGGAGTAGTAAGGTATGTTATATAAAATTTATGGAATATCATGGCAAGGAGCGCAAGCTTTAAGTATTCCTGATTATTCACCTATTCATTATGGAAGCACCTAAATCATATGCAACTGTGACAGCAAAATATCGTCCTCTATTTGAAAAACCTGGCCAAGAAAACCCTGTGAGCATAGAAGATGGCGTACAAAACCTGAGAACTGCTGCAGATTCACTAGAAAAGCTCATTGCACTTGCACCCTCAGGAAAATCATCTCTTGTTCCTGGAAACCATGAAAGTAGAATGATAACAAGGACTGAACTTAATACCATTTCTGATTTAAGATATCCCAAAGCTGTTTTAGAACATTATTTTACACTTCCTGAAGATCAACAACCGATTTGGCTTGAATTAGATGTCCCAGATATCTATAATGAAACAATGGAAGCATTTCTCAATACTCATGGAAAAACATTAATGCCTGATAAAGCAAAAGTCGGGCGCATTATTCGTATGACAACAGATAAATACGGAAATACCATCAGGGAACTTAAGGATGAGCATTTGAATGAATCCCCCCTTTCTGAAGGCTCAATAGAAACTGGATGAGCTCCGTATCCGCAACCTTTAAAAACTCCAAACTCTGGATAAGGGGCAGAGGTGATAACATGGGTTGGATAAAACACGCATTACCACTACTATTCTTATTGAGCATATCAATAGTTTACGCTGAAGTGGCGGGAAGAGCATCATTCACGAACCCGATCTGCGATGACGCTGGCAGCGTCTTCTTCCGGAACAATGATGCCATTGACTTATCAGTCAAGGCCATAGATCCCACTGGCGAGGAATTTGAAGTCCCAGGCAGCTGGGATATCAATGCCTTCACGAGCGATGAAGCGCTGTTCAGGCTGCCAGGAGATTATACCATCATCCAAGATGGGGGTGAGAAGACAACGACCTGCCCTGGGCTGGCTTTCAGCTGCTCGATCATCGACCTTGATGTGGAAAGCTGCAAGACCGTCGGCAAGAGAATGACTGCCCGCTTCACCCTTGAGGGGGCTGACCCGGATGAGATGAAGTTCCAGTTTGAGCGGGAGAATGGACGCACAAAGGACTGGATCAAGGACGCAATCCCTTTTGAACTGCAGGGTGTAACCATAGATGCCGTTGATGATGCTTATGTGCTCACTACAGAGCATACCGGTGAGTATGTCGCACTGGCGATCTCCCACCCCTCATGTTTTGGAAAGAATCAGGTCTACAAACGTGTTGAATGCCCTATTGAGGATACCGATGTGGACATCGACGGCGAAGGCCTAAAATGCGGTGAATTTTCTGGCATGAGGGAGCGGGTTGCCTGCCGCCTGAGACAACAAAGCCCGCCGACAGACAGTCTTGCTCATTATCCTGAAGAATGCAGGGCTGCATCAAGCCCAGAGGGGTGCCTTCAACGATACCAGCTCATGCAGCCTTGTTGGAAGGCAGGAACCGGCCGGGATCGGATATCTTGCGTCAAGGTTAATTTGAATCTCGGTGATATCGGCCAGGAGAATGCCGCATGCAACATCCTCTCAGATGAAAGGCAGGAAACCTGCAGGGCAGAACTGCAGGAGAAGGTCCATAACCTTATCAAGTTCCGGTTCATCAACATGCAGGAAGAAGCCAGGCGACTGATGGATCAGGGGATAGTTGATGAAAGCAAGGTGACGGATTTCACCGTCCGCATGGAAGAGATCATCCTCGCTTTTGAAGAAGTTGATGAAACCTTGCAGAGACGTACAGCAATACTTGAAGCAAGGAAAGCTTGGGTGGAGATGCTCAAGGAGGTGGTCGCATGAAAGCCGTCATTTTTATAGCACTTGTTGCTATATTACTCGTCGCTGTTGCATGCCAAACAGCTGAACCAGTTGCACCTGATGTGCCTGTAGAACCCGTGTTGACAGATGAGGAACGCGTCTTGCAGCAGTATGACGACGGCCTGGACGACGCATTTGAAGAGCTTGACGTGGTAGGATAAGACCCGTTTGACATTCAAACAAATTTTATTATTTTATATAGAGTTGTAATGCTGTGGGATTGCATGGAACGATTGGTCATCATCGGGGGCGGATTTGCTGGCGCATGCATCGCTGAGAAGCTTGAATCTCATTTTGATGTCATATTGATAGACAACAAGGATTATTTCGAGTTCACTCCTTCTGTGCTTAGGACATTGGTCGACCCCAATCATATGGCGACGATACAGGCTCTTCATTCCCGCTATCTGGAAAAAGCCCTGTTCATCCGTGGATGCATCACCGATGTCCAAAAGCATGCAGTGTTCATCAAGGATAAAGAAATACCCTACGACATATTGATCATTGCATCAGGATCGTACTATCATAGCCCTTTCAAGCAAAATGAGGTAGTCAAGGCAACGCGCGCTTCAGTGCTCACTGAGACCTATGAACGGCTCAACCATGCCAAGTCCATCCTCATCATCGGCGGCGGCATTGTCGGGGTCGAATTAGCAGCAGAGATCGCTGATCATCACGACGGTGATAAGATCACTTTAGCGCATGCAATGGACCGGCTCATGGAACGCGGCAGTCCAAAAGTCAGTGCCTATGCAAAGAGATTCTTTGAGAAGAAGGGCGTCAAGATGATCTTCAATGAATTCGTCCGTGAAAATCCTGGAGGAGGCTATACCACTGACAAAGGCCGCGATATCAATGCAGATCTCGTATTCCTCTGCACAGGCA
>JBDRLS010000070.1:0-18557 GCA_043812875.1 Nanobdellota archaeon | reverse complement strand
TACTGATTCCAGCGATTTTACGTACTTGATACGTCGTCCAACCATCATTCTTCCGTCTTAAAGTCTCCAAAAGCTTTCCCTTCGTAAGTTTCATACATTGATTTAACTCACCGTAGGGAAATAGTTTCCGGATAACACAATCCCCTAATGAATGTGTATACTGGTATATAAAAGTTTTCTTTTGATATTGGTATGATGGGATCAAGTTGGTACTGCAAATCTTATTGTCGATTCAGCAAGCACTTGAATCGTATCGATCAATTTGATGGCCGTATCCTCAGGATGGATTAAGATAGGAAGATCCGTGCATCCGAGAACAACGGCCTCGGCTCCCCGTTCCACTAATTCATTCATGATGTTTAATAGCATTTGTTTATCGCTATCCAGTATCTTACCAGATAGGATATTCATGATGATACCAGCCATGATCTTTTGGTTCATCGGGACGAGAAATTGGATCTTTCGTTTTTCGAAATTCGTTTTGAAGATTTGTTCTGAGATCGTTGCATCCGTCGCTAGTAAACCGACTTGCTTATAGTTACTTGAAACGATCTTATTAGCAGTTTCTTCGACGATGCTGAGGAAGGGTATCGAAACACCCTTCCTTAACTGGTCATAGAAGTAATGCGCAGTATTGCATGGCATGACAATGAAATCTACACCGATGGACTCTAATCTTTTCGCTCCCTTTATAAGAATCTTCAATGTTTTCTCAGGATTGCGTATCCCTTCGACAATAGGGGGGATAGGAAGATTATAGATGAAGATCTCAGGATAATCATGGTCATGTTTCGCACCATACTGCCTTTGACATTGGATGATGAGTGCATGATAGAAAATCGCAGTTGATTCTGGCCCCATGCCGCCAAGCACGCCGATTATTTTCTTTGTCATGGATAAAAAAAAGATCATAGAGTATTTATAACTTGTGGAGAGTGAACTAAACAAAGCCAATTTCCTTCGCAGCATCCACGAACGTGCCGACAAATTCAGAAATATCTTTCATTGTGTGCGCTGCGGATATCTGTACTCTGATCTCGTCCCTGCCTTGAGGCACCACAGGATAAGAAATATTTGTGACCAAGATTCCTTTATTGAAGAGCGCATCGACCAAATCCCGTGTCTTCACCGGGTCGCCGATCAGCACAGGCTGGATAGGATGGATGCTGTCAACAGCAAAGGTAAATCCGGCCTCAGCCATGAGCGTCTTGAAGAAGCTGATATTCCCTCGAAGCTTGCTCAGGAGTTCCTCACCTTCCTCGGATTGAAGGACCTCAACTGCCTTGAGGGCTGCGCCAGCAGTTCCTGGAGAGAAAGGATTTGAGTAGATGTAGGTAGCAGCCGACTCGCGAAGATAGTCTATAAGGAGTTTATCCCCGACGATGTACCCGCCGTCAGCACCAAGCCCTTTCCCCAGTGTCGAAATCAACACATCACAAGCAGCATGACTCGCTTCCTCGACACCCCTGCCTTTCTCGCCGATCCCGGCGACGCCGTGTGCGTCATCGATGACGGTGATTATCCCTTCTTCATATGCATGCTCAAAATCCTTCACGACCTGCTTCAGTTCAAGAAGGTCTTGATGTTCACCGAGCATTGAAAAGACACCGTCAGAGATCACCAAGACGCGCTTGAATTTGCCTTGGTTCTCGTCGAGGACGCGGCGGAGATCCTCCAGGTCCATATGTTTGAAGATGGCCTTCTGTTCTTTCGGCAGCCCAGCGACCCGGATGCCGTCGATGATGCTGCGATGATTAAGCTCATCAGAAACAACGAGCGTCTCATTGGACACAAGAGAGTCTTTGCTCTGCCCCTTGATCAAGCAATGGATGACTGCAAGGTTTGCAGCGAAAGCAGAGGAGAAGGTCATCCCTGCCTCCCTCCCGTGGAACTTAGCAAGCGCTTCCTCCAATTGGGTGTATATCTTCATCGTGCCCGAGATAAAACGGACAGCACCAGGACCAGTCCCGAACTTCTTGGTGGCATCCTCTTCTGCTTTTCTCAGCCCTGGATGGAACCGGAGTCCGAGATAATCATTAGAGTTGAAGATGAGATATTGTTTTCCGTTGATGATCGCGTGGGGGCTTCTCCCTTGCTGAGTAACAAAGCCGTCGATGATTGTTTCATGACGCTTGCTTGTCTTCACCGCGTCTATCCGGCTGAGTTCTGCCTGCAATGTTTTCTTGAACGCTTCATTAAGCATGATGCTCACCCTTCACTCCCTCAATCATGGCCTCCACGATCTTGGGGAGGGTGAATTCAGGTTTCCACTGCCAATGGTTCCGTGCATAGGTATCATCGATCTTCACTGGCCATGAATCTGCGATCTTCTGCCGCTCATCGGGCTGGAAAGTGCATTCGAAATCCGGATAATGTTTTCTGATCTCCTCAGCAAGCTCTCTCGCTGAAAAACTGACTGCAGCGAGATTATAGCTGGTCCTGACCTTTATCGCATCCTTCTCCGCAGCCATGATCTCAAGCGTCGCCCTGATGGCGTCATCCATATACATGAATGGCAAGGTTGTCCCCTCCCTTACAAAGCAGGCATACGGCTTCCCCTGGATGGCATGATGGAACATCTCGATGGCATAATCTGTTGTCCCCCCTCCTGGCGCAGTCTTATAGCTGATGAGTCCAGGATAGCGGACGCTCCTGACATCCAAGCCGAATTTAGCGTAATAATAATTGCATAAGAGCTCTCCGGCAACCTTTGTTGCCCCGTACATGGTTGATGGGTCCATGGCAGTTATCTGCGGTGTGCCGTTCTTCGGAGAGCCAGGTCCGAATGCAGCAATAGAGCTTGGCCAGAATACCTGCTTTACTTTAAGCTCAACAGCGAGATCAAGGACATGCTTCAGGCTTGCCATATTTGTACCCCAGGTAAGCCCTGGTTGGTGTTCACCATTTGCAGAGAGGATAGCAACGAGATGATAGATGATATCAACATCATGTTGAGTGATGACTGCACGCAATTCTTCCATATTGCAGGCATCAGCCTTGATGATTCCCGGTCCTGCTTTGATGTCAAGGCCGAGGACATTCTCTTTTCCATGCTTCTTCCGCAGCGCCGGCACCAGTTCAGAGCCGATCTGCCCTAAGCAGCCAGTCACCAGGATTTTTCTCATGATCATCTGAGTGAATAGCCGACGATTTTTAATGGTTTCGGAAGAAAAGGCTTAAAGTTTAATTAAAGAGAGATCGACCTTAGGGTCAAATGTACCAGGATCGCCCTGCTCAAATGCTCGCCAGATCTCTCTATCAAAATCTCCGATGAATTTTTCTTTTATGAAATCCAGTTCGTTTCTGAATGTCCTATAGTATGGCTCAGTTGGTTCAGCTGATGAAGGGATATAAAACAATGCAGAGGGAATGCTTCTTCTTTGATCAGCATATTGCAGGAGAATCATCGCATTGGGAAAATGGTTTTGACGTGGAGTGATTTTTAAGGTATCCGTGATGATATGGTCAGTATTCTCTTTGCCGCGGTAGCAGATTTCTTCTCCTTTTTTGAGAAGGCCGAATTCTTCCAGAATAGTGCTGAGCTCCTCTTCACATTCATTGAAAGGTCGAAACTGCTTTCTGTTGTCCATGTAAATCACTAGGGATCCTATAAAAAGAGAGGATAATATATAAACATATCGAAATGTAACCATTATCGAATAGTCATAAAGATTCATATAGTCCTCTGGCGCTAATAGGAACATGGCAAGCTATGCAATAAACGGCTTCGGCAGGATCGGAAGGCAGATCCTTCGCATCGGCCTTGAGAAAGGGCTCAACATCGTGGCGGTGAATGACCTTACAGATGTTGGAACATTGGCCCACCTCCTGCGCTATGATTCAGTCCATGGCCGTTACCCTGGAGACATCCATGTTGAGGGAGACCATCTTGTCGTCTCGGGAAGGAGGATCAGGGTCATCGCGGAGAAGGATCCGCACAGGCTGCCATGGCATCACCTCGGTGTTGATATCGTCGCAGAGTGCACCGGAAGGTTCACCAAGAAAGAGGATGCAGAGATGCATAGGAAGGCCGGCGCAAAGAAAGTATTGATCAGCGCTCCTGCGCACTCGCCGCCAGACTTGACCATTGTAAAAGGGGTCAATGAACACGAATACAATCCGAAAGAACATCACATCATTTCCAATGCCTCCTGCACCACCAACTGCCTTGCTCCGATGGTCAAGGTGTTGCACGACAACTTCGGCATCGAGCATGGATTCATGGTTACCACGCATGCCTATACAAATGACCAGCGGATCCTCGACCTGCCGCATGACGATCTGCGGCGTGCGAGAGCAGCAGCCATGTCCCAGATCCCGACCACGACCGGAGCGGCAAAAGCCGTCGCTGAAGTCATCCCTGAATTAAAAGGAAAACTTGACGGCTATGCCATCAGGGTTCCTGTTCCCTGCGGATCCATTGTCGATTTCACCGCGAGAGTGCTCAAGGACACATCTGTAGAAGAGATCAATGCCCTGTTCAAGAGCGTCTCACAGAGGGAACTAAGGGGAATCATAGAATATAATGAGGACGCCATCGTCAGTATCGATATCATCAACAACCCTTCTTCCTGCATCTTCGACAGCCCCCTCACCAAGGTCATCGACAAGAAGTTCGTCAAAGTCGTCGGCTGGTATGACAACGAATGGGGCTATGCCAATAGGATGGTCGATGTCCTTAAGCTGCTTTAAGAGATAGACTGGGTGTTTTCAGAGAATAGCTTGGCATGTTGTAATCAAGTCCTAATGCCTTTCTAGACCATGGGTGAAGCATGGTTGACTCTTCAGGGTCTAATTGATTATATCGTCCATAGGTGCTGTTTTGGATATTCATATCCTTGCCGGTCAGCTCTTTCACATAGTCTTTGAGGGTCATGCCGGTGCCATATGCATAGGGTTTGCCTTCCAGTTCTGACAGCTTGACTGTCGCGTTTTCCTCTCCATCTCCGTGTAGGGTAGCTTGCTTGACAATATCCCATTCATGGGGATTGGAGATGACTGATTCATAGGTCACCACTTCTGAGACTTCATAGCCAGGAACATCATATTCATACACAAAAATGATATCTCGGATGTTCTTTATGATGATGTCCCTTGCTTCTGGATCAGCGACCTCTTCGGTGATCTCTCTGATGAGCGTCGCGAGCGTATCCTTATCACATTCTTCCTCCCCGCCGCCAAGCATGTTGTAGTGCCCATTGAATTCAGGGAAAAAATAATCTTCTTTGACTTCAAAATAGAACTCGATGTCATCTGAATGTTCTGCATCATTTCGGATGATGACTGTTACACCGTCCTTTTGCGCTTTCAGCTTTCCGACCTTCTCTTCAAGGCCGCCTTCCTCAGGGTCATCATGGCCGTCGTGCTGCGACTCGTAATCAGGATGATCTGAGAGGTCATACACTTGAGACTCGCCAGTTTCATAGCCTTCTGACTCACATGACTCAGCATCTCCACATTCCCCGTCCCCTGCATCAGCATCTGCTGAGCTCTCTCCTTCTGACATCGTGACAGCTTATCTAAATATTTACTATTTTTTAGTAACTATTTATATATAAAATGATTGGTCCACCACCGAAACATATTTATATTATCATATACCAGTATAGGAATACCATGCAAAAACGAACCTCTGCAATTGTATTCACGCTATTCACCTTTGTATTCATCATGTTGATGATCAATGTGATTTTTTCCTCGCAAGAACAACCAAGTGGATACCGTTCTCAGCAAGGATTGGATGCAGGCGACTGCCAAGAAGGCCAATACTTCTGCCAAAGCGATGAGTCATGCTGTGATCAAGTATGTTCTGAGGAAGGATCTTGTCCCATTCAGCAATAGCACGCTATCTCAGTTTTATGATATCAATCTTTTCCCTGAATGAGTGCTTGGACTGAGGGTTGTATGCGTCTATGCGTGCATAATATTTTCCCGAAGGCAGATCGATGCCGCCTGATGATCTTCCATCCCAAGCAATCCTGTAATCACCGCGAGAAAGTCCCTCGTTCAATGAATACATCCTCCTGCCTTGCAGGTCATAGATGCCAAATTTTACCGACGCTGATTCCTCCAGCTCCAATTGGAATGCGATCCCCTGTCTGAAAGGATGTTGACTATCGATCTTACATCGTGCGGCAAGGGTATTCTTTCCCCTTGGTTGATCGATACCCGAGCTTGTAGAGGGGACGACGAGGCCGACACCCTGGTAGTTATACCAGAACGCCTCTGCTGCGGTCTTGAAATCATCGAGAGAACCGAATTGCGATGCTCGTAGGTGTGTATATGGATGTCCGATTTGTTGTAGAAATCCCTCTTCTTCTGAGGTGAAACCGAGGTCATCTATCTTCATGAATGCGACCAGTTGGGGATTCTGATACAAAGGCCCCTCGGGAGCAAGGTATTGCCGAGGGTCTGTCACGAACTGGTCTTCAAAGATCTGGCCGACAATGGCATCAGCAGTCATATAGTCACTGCCTGTAAAGACTTCCCATGGACCCTCGCCATTTCTGGGATGCACATGCCTCAGCACGTCGTTGCAGAGCACGTCGAGCGCATCTCCTTGAGGGACAGCACCGGCCCATTTAGGGAGAATAGAAACACCAGCAAAGGATGCACCAACGACTCCACCAATAAATGCGCCTGCACCAAATAGGAACTTCCTCCGTTCCGGACTTTGTGGACCCTCTGCACTATCAGTCATTCCTGATCACCTGAGATTTTCCTTGCATCTAACAGATAGCCCATGCCTTCGCCGAGGAGGCTGTCGATAGCAGCAGCTTGCGCAGGATTGACTGGTTGATCTTCTGCTTTATGATGGCCCCGCGCTTCTTCCAACAGACCGCATGCCAATTGCAATTGGGCATTGGCAGGGGAATCCTGGGAAACAAGGCCATCCAACCCTTCCTTGGCCATCTGCATGTTATGATAGCCTAATGAATAAGATTCATTCCCATACAAAGACCGGGTAAACCCTATCCTCGCAATCACATTGAAGTAGGCATCTCCCTCTCCGAGGATGTCTAAGAACGTATTGAAGGCAGGTCCGTACTCCTTTCTGTCAAGGAAGCCATGACCTTCTTTGAGCAATGAATCCGGATGATCAAAAACTATCTCGGACGTCATGAAGATTGACTGTTTCCCTTTTTTAGGGATGGTTTCATCAACAGTTTCGGGTGGCCTATTTGCTGCGCAAGAGATCGTGAGATACGCAAGAGAGAGATAGGCTGCCCGCCTTATATCATTTGTATTCATTTTTAGGTCACCTCGCACCAACCACTGTTTCCGCAGGTCGTGCCTGTAGGACAGGGACAATCAACACCCCCGACAACACCGTCAGCACCTCTGCAGTCTCTTTTAAGCCTGTATATATCACGTCCGGCCCAAGGACCGATCAAGGTATCTGAGCAAAAATAAGGATGACTATCCGCATTGGGTAGGCATGTATTGGGGGTATCGCATGCACAAAAATCGCTTGCCCCGCTTACGACATGAAAGAAGTGCGGATCGGCCGGGCAGCCGCATGCAGAAGCATTATCGGTAATCAGCTTGCCCTCACTCGTGCAATACCATGGTTCCATGGGTGAGCATTGAGTGCGTGGAGTGCCGTCAAAACAGGGCTCGGCACAATGAGGCGAGAGTGAGCAGCCGTAATTGAAACTGTCAGCATCAGTCCATTCGTGTTCGGGCAAGAAGTCGTTTTGGTAGAAACATCTTGCTATGTTACAAGCAGATATTTTCGTGTCCCATATGTTTGAGTTGAAGTTTTCCTTCGCATAGGTCGTGTCTATGATTGTCCAATCAGGTCCGGCATCGTTCTTATAAGCATAAACCGCGTGTGCTGCAGGGAGAACTCCGCCAAGATTGACGCCAGATGGCTTAAATAAATATGATGCTATGAATCCCCGTTCTGTAGGGACACCCATGGTCCGGGAGAGCGTTAGCCATAGGTTGCTCCATTCAAAACATTCTCCAAACTTACCGCCAGCCAAGAGTTCCGAAGGAGTATGAGCAAAACCCTGGCCGCACCGCTCCTCTTGACCAGGAGGGGCAAGAGGTGGTTGTCCGCTGTACAGCGGTTCAACAATAGTCCAAAGTCTTTGAATAGCCTGGTCAAAATTGCCCTGGACAGCATCAGCCCCGACACTATCATCCTGATAAATAGTGCCCTTCACGAAATTAAAGATAGTGGGCTCACATATTTCTATTATTGGTTCACTCTGTGTCTTTTTATGATCGAGTTTGCCGGCGCTACGATCATATGCAATTTTACAGATTACATCTGTAGAACTTGATATCGGCAACTCAGCAGGACACCCACCCAACACGCACCTCCCATCGACACAGATGCTCGATCCGGGGCATGCTGCAGGTGGATCCGCATGACAGAGGTCATCAGTCCCGCAGTGGTATTCAATGACCTCACCTTGACCTGGAGTGCATTGATCATGGGTCAATACATTATTCTTCCCAAAGCATGAAGCCTTTACTTTCAAATCTGATTTTCCACCATCGCTTTCGATGCAGTCAGGCAGCATCAAAGGAAGAGCGCAGAAATGCATCGATCGATCGCCCTTCTCGTTCTTCAACGCCGCGGATTGAGGACCCTCGAATGTTAGGCCGGTTTCAACCATGCATCCTTCCTCACAGTATTGATAGGTTTCCCAGTTGCCGTCCCTGCACATGCATAGCGTGTCATAGCCTCCGCATTCCTGCGATCCTTGGCTTGAAGAATCACATGGCGACAGACTGGGATTTGCGTTATCGCAGATAAGCTCTTCGGTGACGCATGCTTGGCTTGTGCAGTCTGAATAGCACGTGTTCCCCTCTCCGCAACCAGTTGCATAGGAAACAGGACTTCCTGCTCCATAACAAACGTGGGGATCAGGACAACAGATGCTCTCCGGAAGCTCGTTGCAAGCGACATCAGGGGTTGTGCATGTCCCGACGCAGCACGCTGCACTACCACCTTGGCCATGGTCATAGGTATCAGCTAACTCGCCTTCGCAAACCTGAGGGCTTGTACAGAGATGGCCGCCCAGGGTGTCGCACCGAGGAAGACAATCCTGCTGATCCTCGCAGCAATCACCATTACAGCTAGAGCCGCTGATTTCATTTCCGATACAGCCATATCCTGAGGCGCAGCAAACGCCGCCGAGTGTATCACAGGTCGGCACGCATGCCCCGATGCAGCAATTGCATTCAGTGTTATCGATCTCTTGCCCCCCACAGCCAAAGCCTTCTTGACAACAGTTTCCGCTTTGCTCTTCACAGCTTAGAGATTCCTGGATAGGAAGATGAAAGCTGTCAAAGCGATAGTTGCCGTTCATGTCATAGACACGCATGCTGATACCGCAATCCCCCTCTCCAACGCAGTCGTAAGAATCATCAACAATGATGTTTACAGGATAACCGTTTATATTATGTAGGTCATATCCTGCATTGATCAGTTCTGAGGAGGTGATGATGATGTCCGGGGAAAAATATGCATTGTCCTCGCATTCAGAATAGGGAGTTGAACGATCACAATCGATGTCGATCTCTATTGACGACGTGCCATAGAAAGGATTCGCCCAGGCAAATGTAGGGAAGGGTACATAGGTATAGATCGTGTCTACATACGTTATCAATTCAGGGATCTCATAGGTGAAGAGGTCTTCAGTCAATAAATCGATGTCACAATCACCAAAGGCCCAGAAATCTGGACCTCCACCTTCGTATGCGACCATATGTGCCTTGGTGCATATGTCCCGGGGGCGGAAGGCATTCTCGTGCCCTTCACATGGGCTGTCAGGATCATCATAGAACAGGGAGGGAAGCCCTGCTGCTGATGTCTTGTACCTGCATGTGAACGTGCCGATTCCCGTGCATACAGTTCCAGTGTCCACATAATCGCAAAGCCCTTCATGATCAAGATGGGTTTCAATATGGACCTTATAGTCTCCATTGCATACGATTTCAATGTTCGCCTGCTCGCCTGCGCCGATTGAATGAGGGTCGTATGAGTCCGAGGTGAGGATCATGGTACAGAAGACTGACTTGCCCCCGTCTTCAAGCGTGAATTCTCCAAGAGTGGTTGTTGTCAAGTCAACTGCTGCTGCAGCGACTGGGCCAAGGAGCAATAGGAGTATGATGAACCAGGATTTCATTTGGCACCACCCAACTCATTCGATGGCAAGGGATCATGTTCTCTTGGCTTAACATCTTCGGCTGGTTCAGGATATTTGGAAGTCGGCATTTCCCTGCCAGTCTCACTGCAGCAGCACTTCCATCTTGGCTGCGAGTATCCAGATTCAGTGTCTACAAAGTCACAGCGCTGCTGTCCTGATCCTTCGAAGGAGGGAGCTGAGCATTCATCAGCATCGAACCAGGCCTCGGCGCCCCAATCTTCATACCCTCTGCTGGTCGTGCAGTATTCGACGCAGCTCTCTCCTTGCTGTGCGCAGACATCGTTGCAGCTCTTTTGATAAAGATCTACGCATGCAGTCCATCCGAAGCCGCAGCCAGGCACGTTTTCCGCGCCCTCGCTGTCCATGTAGGCTACGAGTGGATCAATGCTGAATTTTTCAGTTATCTCTTGTTCATAATTGAGGTATTCAAGGTTAGTATCTTCAATGAAGCCGAACTCGACGACATTCCAGCCTTTGGTGAGTTGGATGGTTACAGGACCTGGCCACGGCCCATTCCGTTTGAAGAATGTTCCCAGCTCGCATTTATCAGGATCAAAGAAACATTCGCCGCAGTTGTTATAGTTCAGTACAGTGATATCGTCATCGACACTCATATCAAATGTTTTTGTGTAGGTATCAGTTACGTAGATCCAGGTCATGAATGTGCCGAGCCACCACTTGCCTCCCCGCAAGCCCCCATCTCCGTCAGATGATGAGACTAAGCCAGTCCTGTCATAACAGCTGCCATGGCCTCCTCGGTAGAGATCGCCTTGCACCCACTGGGTCTCAAATGCAAACTCCCCGCCAGTGCCATGGATGTCATATCCATAGGGGTATGGGTCGATGCTGATACAATCTAATTCATCGCCGCCCCAATTGACATCTGTCTCAATTCCCCATTCCTCATCCTGATTGCATAGTTGTGTGCTTGACCAATCTAAGCAGTCATTGTTGCAGGTCTTAGATGACTTATACCAAGAATAGCTCCAGCTCCGGTCGCCGCACACCCCGCAGTCCTGAGGGCATGAGAAGCAGCTCTCGCCTAGTTCTTCAAAGCAGTAATTGTCACCGCACACTGCCATGTGGCCAACTTCATAGGCCAATACCTTTTGTCCGCACATCTCCCGGTATTCAGGCGACATATATGAGCAATAAGAGTCATCAAGATTGTCCGTGGCATAATTAAGATAGGCAAGATCTTTTTGGTGAATAGTTTCAATAAAGCCGCAGAAGGCAACATCCTCTGTCAAGCAAAGCTGCATGAAATGCTCATCCCTGAAATTGTTGTTTTCCGGCACGCATGTCTTCGACGCCGTATGGCATATCTCGTCCTCGCTACACCCCCCGCATTGTGTGCAATCCTCTTCAATGACCTGGCCGTAGCCGCAGTAATATGGCGGATTCGCTGTACATTGGTAAAGCGGTGTGCCATCAGCGCAGGTTGAGGTGCAGTGGCCATCCACAAGGACGTCATTCGGACTTGCACAGCACTTGACTTCTGGATCTTGAGCCACACTTAGTCTGATGATCCTATTGCAGTCCCGGTCTGTGATATAATAATTATCAGAGATGTGTTTCCTGAGCTTATAGGGTTGTTTAAGATGGGACTCGTCACAACCGTTGGTCTCATATTCGCCGAATGCCCATATTTTCTCATCCAGGCCGAGGCCGGGGTGGAACTTGAACGCCCGCTGACCATAGTGTTCAACAACATAGAGGTTGTTGTCATCATCAATGTCAATGCTGATCGGCGAGTTGACTTGGACAGGAGAAGCGATGTCTCCATAGATATCTAATACTTGAGTAAGATCGTTATCAAGCTTGTATATCTTATGGTCTAAATATCCTGCAACGAAGAGGTTTCCATTCTTATCGACATTGAGATCATAAATTTCAGCATCAGTTTCCAGATTATGGGATGTAATATAATTAAAGCTGGAATCGAACTTCATGATGATTGATTCGTCGACGATGAAGATATTAGAGTTCTCATCAACAGTTATGGCTTCAGGAGAATATTCTGTCAAAGCCAGCCTGTTAAGGAAACAGGAGTCAGGACAATTAAGGTCCCATACCCCGTCAAGACTAGCAACATAGACCCTATTTGAGCCGTCTTTGACCGCGACTGCAAAGGGAAGGGCTATGCCTGAGAACACTTCAGAGCAATCTGTCAATCCGAGATCGCATGCATACAGCTTGCCTGAGCTGTATTCAGTAACAAAAAGTCTGTCCCCTTCTGGATCGAGATCAAGTCCTGTAGGGAAATTGATGGACTGTGATGCGACGAACTCGACTTCTGGAGGATTCATCGTGAGGTATTCGTCAGCGTCATCTCCGCAGCATTCCTCCACTTGATAAGTAGGGTATTCGCCATGTGAGACGTATTCACCGCTGTAGAGCCATCTCAACGAGTTATCGCAGGAGCCGCTGCTGCTTCCAGGAGCCATATTGCCCCAATATTCTTCCTCAGTACAATCTTTACTATAGAAGGCACACATTGATCTGTCGCTGTCCGGTTCCCGCCATCGACCCCACCAGCATGTCTCGTCGTGGGTATCTTCATTGATATCCGTTGATTCAGTCGGAGCGAAACATTCATAGCCATCAGTGCAGTCATAGTTAGGATAGTCTGAAAACGGGTGCAGATCATTATCCCTTGTATCACAGCAGGTTCCGGCATTCGAGTCACTCACGCAGTCTGTGCCGCTTGCGCAGTTGATAGAGGTATATTTCTCGTTTATATCGTCCCAGCAGCAGCCTGCATTGAATTCCCCCTCGATGTTTTCGCCTGCATGTCCTCTGAAATAGCAGCCATTGGTGCTGCAGCTGGGTTTTTCGTTGTCTCTGCAATCATCAGAGTCGTGATCATAATCAGCACCATCATCATGGGCAATGATCGAGGCAAACTTTATGTTGTTGGTCTCATCACCCTCAGCGATGTCATTGTCAGGGTCGACCTCTGCGCTTATCAGGAATTGCCCTGCATTCGGAAAGACCCAGTCAGCGCTTGCGGCAATGACTGTATTTGCATGGAGATAAGGCAAGGTGTATCTCACTGTGCCCGCACTTGAGTCTGTGTTGACCTCATAATCCACATTATAAAGGGTTTCTCCTCCATTGTTCTTGATTGATAGGAGGATTGAAGTCAATTCTCCAGTCGTAGAATACCCATTTGTGAAGATATTGCTCACTTCCAGATCTGCAGCATAGGCATTAGTACATAGGAAGAATGCTAGTAATAATACGGGCATGATTTTTGAGGTATTGTTCATGGTTACCTTCCTCGTATGGTGAAAATCATTGGATCGGACTCTGATTATGGTTATGAGTATCTAGTATGAATAATGTTATATATAAATGTTACCATTATGATGTGATGAAATTAAGGATGCATTGTAAAGGTATGTAGTGAATATCTGGGTGATTAGTACCATTTTAAAGGAGTCACAAACGCGGCATTTATAAGCCTTTGTGCAGAATAGCGGAACAATATCCCATTAATAAGGTTATATCCAAAATAGAAGAGAACAAAAGTTCATTTTCCAGTTAGAACCTGGTAAAAAGTCTCAAAAATAGGCACATCTGTATAAGTTACGATGAATTTGGCGCCGATGCTCTCACAAAAAGCTTGGATTCTCGCAATATGGTCTCCCAAGAGATGTTTATAATTCTCTCGCATCCTGCGGGAGATGAACGTACGAAGAATATTGTTTGATTCTGCATCATGGAGGATGAGGTCTCCGCGCATATCAAGGTTCTTTTCAACCGGGTCGAGCACCATGACGATGACCAATTGGGAGCGCTTGTATTTATACAGCGCCTCCTTGAGCTCATCCAGCTCAAAAAGGAAATCAGAGACCACGACGATCATTGAACGGGTCTTGATGACTTTCTTGTAAGTGTTCATGCACTCATTAAAATTCGACTTGCCCTCCACCTTGAGTTGGTTGACGTGGTGGATGACATCCACTAATTGTTTCACCCCCTTCTTTGGGCGATAGGGCATGAGCTTATCGGCAAATGTCGAGAACACAAAGCGTTCATTGTTCTTGAGCGCCATGTACGCGAAGCCGAGGCCTATCATGGAAGCGTAGTTGAACTTCTTCTCATGCTTGCCGAAATTCATCGATGCGGATGCATCGACCAAGACATGCAGCGTCAAGTTCCGTTCTTCCTCATAGCGGCGGATGTAGAATTGGTCTGTCCGAGCAAAGACCTTCCAGTCGATGGACCGGAAATCATCTCCCGGGACATATTCCCGATAGTCCTGGAACACTAATCCGCGGCCATAGCTCTTGCTTAGCCGGGGTCCCTGGAAACTGGAGGTTATTCGTTTCCTGACGATCAGATTGAACCGATCAAGCTGATGCAGGAAGGAGACGTCGATCATCGGTTATCATTTCTTGGAGAGGATGTCTTTGATGACATCATCCGTGGTTTTGCCTTCACGCTCTGCCTCGAAATTGAGGAGGATCCGGTGCCGCAGCACAGGATAAGCCATCTCTTCAATGTCCTTCTCAGACACGAACTTTCTGCCCTCGATCAATGCCTTTGCCTTTGCCGCCATGACCATGCCGATGCTCGCTCTGGGAGATGCGCCATATTCGATGATGTTTTTCATGTTCCTCGTCTTCTGGACAATCTGGACAGCCCGTGTCTTGATGTCATTTGCGATGGGCACTTGGCGGACAAGCTTTTGCAGGAGGATGATCGAAGCCTTGCTCAGCAGCACCCTCTTCTGAAGCTCCGGATCAGGTTTGGTGATCCTGTTCACGATTTCAAGCTCATCCGCCGCATTAGGGTAATCGATGGCTATCTTGAGCAAAAACCGATCCGTCTGCGCCTCTGGAAGAGGATAAGTCCCCTCTTGCTCAATGGGATTCTGGGTCGCTAAGACAAAGAACGGCCGATCCAGGGCAAAGGTCGTATTGCCGACAGTGACTTGCTTTTCCTGCATTGCCTCCAACATGGCTGATTGCGTCTTTGGCGTTGCCCTGTTCAGCTCATCAGCTAAGATGATGTTCGCGAAGATCGGCCCGGGCTGGAACTTGAAGGTCTTCTTGCCGTCATGGTCTTCGATGACATACGTGCCGGTGATATCAGAGGGCATCAAGTCTGGTGTGCTTTGGATGCGCCGAAACTTCAAATCAAGCACGTCAGCGATGGTGCGTATCATCATGGTCTTCCCCATGCCTGGATAGCCCTCAAGCAATGCATTGGAATCCGTGATGATGGCGACGAGAATCTGTTTGATGACTTCTTCTTGGCCCACGATGACCTTTCCAACTTCCTCCCCCACGAGTGAGAATGTCTCCTTAAGTTTCTCGAGATTCTTAATCTTGTCAAGGTCTTTATCTTTGTTCATCTTCATCCCTCCGAACGAATCATCTGGAAATAGTTCTTTACGATTTGGCGCTGAGCAGCAGGAATCCGCTCTTCATAGCTCTCTGCCTGGACAGCTTCGACAGGAAAGGCATTCAACTGCTCTTCTTGCATCTCTTCGAGCTCTGGATCGCTTATGCTTGTGAGATCGAGCTCATAGCTCAACGGATTCAGCCGTATGTCCTGTTGCTGATCGCCGAGCTTTGCGAGATTATCATCTTGGGTTATCTCCCCGCCGGGGATGAGGTCGCCAGGATTGAACTTTGCAATGGCCTCGATCCCCTCGTTGACGTACTGCCCGACATCGAAGAGATGGAAACTCGTCGCGGCCAACGTGACCGTGGCGATAGAAAGCAATACCACAAGGGTCATCTTGGTGAGTACCCGAGGCATGTTGAGAAAGGTTGCGGAATCGACGAATTTTATCGCTTGGAAGAGATCATATTGAAATGCCCTTACCATGAAGCTTTCATCCTCCTTCGTGTCTTGCGCAGTGCGGAGCATCTCATTGACTTCTGGATGCCTGCGTTCGATCTGCCTCAGATGGTTGCGCTTCACTTTCATCGTGACAAGGAGCAAGAAGAGGACGATGAGCGGCGGACCGAGGTAGAAGAGGTTGATGTTGATCAGTGTGAAGATCAGAGCGAGCATGAGGAAGAGGATGGCGCTGTCGAGAAAGCTATGGAGCAACGTCACCTTGACCATCTCGCCCTTGAGTTCCTTGAGAAGACGCACGATTTTCTTCATCTTTTATCCTCCGCAGCTTGCCTCGCAAGCGTCTAGCTCATCCTTATAGTGAATCCTTGTTGAGACGCATGCGTCATATTGCCCCTTAAGCGAGTCAAGCTGTTCGTTGGTAACTTCAAGGTCATCCTGTAAGGAGAGGAGTTGGGCATTGGCTTTGGCCAATTGGCCTGCGGTGAGTTCCAGTGAGGCCTCGGCAACGACCAATGAGGTATTCAGGTTGATTAATGTCCCCTCATACCCCTCCTTGGTGAAGGTGTAGACCTTCCTCAGCTCTGTCTTTTCCTGCTGGGTGATATTGATGGTCCGGTTCAAGTCAAGGATCGCGCTGGAATACTGCTGCTGGCAAAGTTCTAAGAACTGGGTTGCGTTCTTATGGGCAATCTGTTCCTCTTTATGTTCATTCGTGAGCTTCTGGAACTGCCCTTGGAAAAACACTGAACCGAAGATGAGGATCACCACGAGAAAGAAGACGATCCCTACAAGGACACCGTTCACGTTCCGCGTTATAAAGCTTTCAGGCATTTTTATACTGGATGAGCCGCCGCACAATGATTTCCAAGAGGAGAAGCCCGAGGGCAAAGGCGATCAGCGGCCATCTCCAAACAGTCTTTTCTGTTATGAGGCGCACTGCCTGCTGCCTCACCTCTTTCTCTATCTGATCAGGGTCTGCATCTATAAATACCTTTCCCCCTGTCCTTGCCATCAATTCCCCCATGTCGCTGCGCACTCCGAACTTGGTGAGTTCGACGTCATAGTTCACGGCAAATCGTTGTGAGAGGATCTCCTGGAAGCCTATCTCTTCAGGGGTGAATGTCCCGGTATAGATCTCCCCTGATTTTTCAAAGATGAGGTTCCCAAATGTTGGAGGAGCAGGGCTCTTGACCGTGATCTCGGTTTGCTGATCGATGCGGCTGTCAGAGATCAGGACATAGCTCTCTTTTTTCCGCTCAGGGTCCGCGATCGCCCAATTGACCGTCTTTGAGACGAGCTCCGAGTTGTCCTTGTCTTTGAAGAGTTCCGGGGCCCAGCTCTGGCCATTGTCGGTTGCCATGACCGCGACCCGTCCGAGCCCATAATAGCCGACCACGAGGATAGGCATGCCGTCCGCTGTGCTGACAAGGAGCTTCCCCGACGAACGCGGCACCACTTGATTGTTGCCATAGAGTTTAGCGGTTAATCCGACATCCCTTGTGATGAAATGCGAACTGTCAAAGACGAACAGTCCTTTGTCGGTCTGCCCATTCTCCGCATCGAGTTGGCGCTTCCCTGTGATGATGGCCACTTGGGGGAGTGCATTTTCCGTCGGCTTGATGACTGTGCCTCCATACTCATCGATGCTCGTCCGTTCAGAAAGGACTTCCATGAAATTCAATCCGGATTTCCAGAGCACGAGATTGTCTATCGTATGAAAGCGTTCGAGAAGGTCTTTGGTTACAGGGATGGTCACCACAGGGATGACCTGGATGTTTTGGGCGCGAAGCTCGTTGATCAACGTCCAGGGAGGATTTCTGTTTGCAGGCCCGAATCGCCCATCGGTGAGGAGGAAGATGTATTTCTTGCCCCCCACGCCGGAGAGCTGCTTGATGGCGAGGTCAAAGCCGAGGTCAAACCTGCTGCAGACATATCGAGAATCGACACTGCAGCGATATCCCAATTTCTTGATCTCATCCTTCAGCTGCGGCATGTCCTTCTGGAAGACCCTGGAGAGTTGGCTCACCACAAATGCCTCCTGTGCAAATGCGACAACACCAAGATTATCATTCTGCTTGAATTGGTCGAGGACATCGATGGTATAGGCCTTTGCGACTGCCCGCTCATCAGACGAGGAGATGTCCGCGAGGATCACCGCATTAAGGTCTGGCTTGGCCTTGATATCCCCTCTTCCAGGATATACGGGAAGGATGCTCATCAGCTCTGTGGAGGGACCCAATTCAAAGCTGTTCTGGCCGCCGAAGACCACAAGTCCATTGCCCTCATCAAGGAAATCCGTGATGGCATCGGTGTCTGTATCACCTACCCCATCGAGGATGACGGTGTAATAGCTGCTGAGATCATCCGGCAGGGTTGTGCTCCAGTCGACATCATACAATTCCTCAACAACTTGACCAAGAGGAGAGTTTCTTGCTCCCACGAGAGATATTTTTGGTTTATCGACGACACGGATGGTCTTGTAAAACTTATTATTCTCTGAAAACAGGTCGTCTCCTAAGAGTTCGGCAACCATGGTGTGTGTCCCTTCAGAGAAGCTTCTCGTGACAGGGA
>JBDRLS010000069.1:0-5811 GCA_043812875.1 Nanobdellota archaeon | reverse complement strand
GACAGCAAGTCGCTGTCGACCCTTATTATATCATCATGAAGCTTCCCGACGAGGACAAGGCAGAGTTCATCCTCATGACTCCCTTCACCCCCATCAAAAAAGACAACATGGTAGGCTGGCTGGCAGCGCGGATGGACGGCGAGCATTATGGGAAACTTCTGTTGTTCCAATTCCCCAAGGACAGCCTCTTCTTCGGTCCGTCGCAGATCGAGGCGAAGATCGACCAAGACTCTGAGATCTCCCAAGAATTGACACTCTGGAGCCAGAGGGGCTCCAGCGTGATAAGGGGCAATCTCCTGGTCATCCCTATCGGAGGAAGCATCATCTATATCGAACCCCTCTATCTCCAATCAGAGAAAGGGCAGCTGCCTGAGCTGAAACGGGTCATCGTGAGCGACGGCACGCGTGTGGTCATGGAACAACGGCTTGATCTCGCGTTGCTGCGCCTCTTTGATTATCCTCTTGAAAGAGAGACTGACAATTCCATTGAAGAAACTGATGATGGCCTCATCGCCTCTGCACAGCAGCATTACGACGCTGTCTTGGACGCGATGCAGACAGGAGACTGGGTGAAGTTCGGGGAGAATTTTGAGAAATTAGGGAATGTGCTGGGAAAGCTTGAATAAGATTGAACCCTAGGCCATACACATTACATTTTTCAGTCCCTTAAAATGTTTGTCCCCTGATATGATTTTCGCATGTACTGATCTCTGCTTGACAAGGAGTGTTGCGTCAATGAGGCCGAAATCTTTCTGTTTTTTCCTTTCTTCAAAACGGATCCTGCCTGCGTCAATCCAATCAAGCTCATCAAGATTATTTCCCTCCCTTGCTGGCAGGGGAGGTGAAAGGTCCAGTCTTTAACCGGGTGCGACAAAAACGACTTTTCACCGGAGCTGGTTAAGGCGAAGCCTTCAAACGTTTTTAGAATGATTATCCGGAAGATTTCCGAAATGCCTAGCATTACCCGAACCATTTCTTCTTGATCTTGTCATAGCTGCCGTCTTCAATGCTGCCGATGAGCGCGATATTGAATGGTTTTCTCCATCCGCTTCCCTTTGGAAAGGTCATGCCGTAGGTTGATGGGGCATATGTTTCCGGGGCGAGGACCAAGGCATCTTTCTGATGAGTGCGTAAATAGTACTGCAGCAGGGGAGTGTCATGCGTCACAGCAACAACCTTGTCTTCCTCGAGGAGCTTGAATGCTTGGTCGAGGTCTGCAACCTCATTGAGCTTCATGCCCCAGTCCTCGGCAATGGGAACAGTCGCGGTCCCTGCAATCACCGCAACCTTCTGGCCAACGAGGTCTTGGGGGCCTCGGATCTGGGAAGAAAGCTGGTTCACGGTGAACGAAGAGGTCAATCCTGCGATGGCAATGCCGAAGATGATGATGCCGCTGAAAATGACCATGACACCGAATATTCTCCCCAACGGCCGCTTCGGCGAGATGTCTCCGTAGCCCACTGTCGAGATCGTGACAATGGTCCACCACATCCCCCTGCCAATGCCTTTGAGATAATTCTTTGAGAACCGCTCATGACCACGCTCAATGAGCCACATGATATGGCTGCAGATGATTATGTAGATCAGAATGACCGATGCGATGGCAAACACCTCCTTGGTGAGGAGGACATTAAACATATTCTTGTTATCCTTTTTTGCCGCGATTCCGAGGCTTGACTGGAAGATCGGATGCGAGAAATCAACGACCGCTTCCCTCTCTGAGGTGATTGTTGTTGCTGCGATGCCGACATCAACAGCACCCTCCTTGACCGAGGAAAGATGTTTCTGGATGTCAGGGTCAACATGATAGGTGATCTCAACGGGCGCATCAAATCGCGAGGTGAGATGCTCGATCAAGTCGGCTGAAAAACCGCTGATCGCGCCTGACTCATAGACGATGATGAACGGCTCTGCCGGCTTGACCCCTACGGTGATGGCTGTTGCGGATACCATCGGCAAGACGAAGAGAAAGATGAACAGCCAGGGCTTCATACCGATCCGGAATATGTTTTTATTTAAATATCCTTTGGGATACTATATATATTATAAGTGCAAGGGGAAGGGCATGGATACATCACAGGCAAAGATACTCCGTTGGTATTCGCTGCACAAACGTGATCTCCCCTGGCGCAAGACCAAGGATCCCTATGCTATCCTCGTCTCAGAGATCATGCTGCAGCAGACCCAGGTCGATAGGGTGATCCCTTATCATCACCGGTTTCTCAAGCGGTTCCCTGATTTTGGAACGTTATCTCTGGCCAAGCCAGCGACGGTGTTGACCTACTGGTCAGGGCTCGGGTATAATCGGAGAGCCATCATGCTGCATCGGCTGGCGAAAGCCGTGGTCAATGAGCATCACGGCGAGTTGCCGAAAACATTCGATCAACTTGTTTCTCTGCCAGGCATCGGGCCTTATACTGCTTGTGCTGTGCTCGCATTCGCGCATAACCAACCTGTTCCGGTCATCGACACGAACATACGGCGTGTACTCATCCATGAGCTCGAGCTTGACCCTGATATTTCTATGAAAGAACTTGAAAAGATCGCGATAAAGGCAATCCCTAAAGGAAAATCTCGAGTCTGGCATAATGCGTTGATGGATTATGGCGCGATGGTCATGACTGCGAAGAAGACCGGCATCAGACCTGTGTCGGCACAGCCTTCTTTCAAGGGATCGGATCGGGAAGTGAGGGGGTATATCATCAGAGAGCTAGTGAAAGGGAAGACGGTTTCAAGTCACTGGGTTCAGAAAGCTTTTCCTGATAAAGATGTTCTGCCTATCATAGTAAAGATGGAAAAGGAGGGAATCATCAAAGGCCTTAGAAGACTCAGCCTCGAGTGATCCGGTAGGCAATCAACTCCTGCTCTCCCTTATACTCGCTGATCTCTGCCTCGACTCCGACTCGCTGTAGTGTTTCAATGTTCAGGAACGGGGCGTTGAATGCCACAATCTCCTTCTCATCATTATCATCAGTGAGGAGAGTGATCTTTGTTATCGTCTCCCCTTCCTCGAAGGCAATGACTTCGCCCTGCAGAAGGATAACATCTCCGACTGAACCTTCTGAGGGGATGTCAATGTGTTGCGATATGAAAAAGAGAGAGATGATGCCCATGACGGCGCAGGACAAAGCGAGTTTCTTCAGCTGGGATTCGTGCATGCTATTATATCATCGTCCTGCTTTAATTCAACTCTCTTTTTTTTCTGGAAATCATTGGGTGTCGGATAGTGATTTTTCCGCCATGCTTCCCCTGACTTTCTTAATAATCCCGCCCCTTCTCCCAAGCCTTTGCTGGTCATTTGTACTATCCCTTCACCTTGTCTCCTTCTTCCCCCATTTATCGCCACAAAACATTCCTCTTCTTTCAAGCAAAACATTTATAATACAGCCCGGCTTCTGGTCGCGGGGATGAAAAGCTTTAAGACAACCAAGGAGTTGAATGTGCCGAAGCCTATCGTTGACCAGGTGATCGGCCAGGATGACGCTGTCGCGATCATCAAGAAGGCAGCACTCCAGCGCCGCCATGTCCTGCTGATAGGAGAGCCCGGGACGGGAAAGAGCATGCTCGGGCTCGCATTGGCAGAGCTGCTTCCCAAAGAGAAGCTTGTCGATATCTTATCCTTTCCCAATCCGAATGATGAAAACGGGCCGCTGATCAGGACCGTGCCCGGCGGCAAAGGAAGGGAGTTGATCGCGAAAGCCAGGCTTGACAGCATCAACATGTTCAAGAACCAGAACATCCTCATGTTCATCTTCGCCATCCTCGCCATGATCGCGCCGTGGTGGGCGTTCAATCACTATTCTTCTATCGCAGAAGGGGGAACCCTCCAAGTGGGAGCCATCATGTTCGTCGGCCTTTTCCTCGGCGGCATGCTCTTCTTGGCAGCATTCGTGATCTTCCTCAATTTCGGGAAGAAGATGGGCGCAGGCAGAGGACAACTGCCCAAAGTCATCGTGGACAATTTCCGAAAAAAACAGGCGCCGTTCTTTGACGCTACTGGAGCGCATGCCGGGGCGCTGCTCGGTGATGTCTTGCACGATCCGTTCCAGAGCGGGGGACTGGGGACGCCAAGCCATGAGCGCGTCGTCGCCGGCATGATCCACAAAGCCCATATGGGCGTCATCTTCATCGATGAGATGGCGACCTTGCAGCCGCACTCCCAGCAAGAGCTGCTGACCGCATTGCAAGAAGGCAAGTATTCCATCACCGGCCAAAGCGAGCGGTCCGCCGGGGCAATGGTGAGGACCGAGCCTGTCCCCTGCAAGTTCATCCTGATCGCCGCCGGAAATCTCGAGACATTGAAGCACATGCATCCCGCACTTCGGTCAAGGATCAGGGGCTACGGGTATGAAGTGTACATGAAAGAAACAATGCTTGATAATGAGGAAAACAGGGAGAAGATCACCCGCTTCGTCGCCCAAGAGATCAAACGTGATGGAAAAATACCTGCTTTCAGCTATGACGCGACCCAGGTTATCATCCAAGAAGCGAAGCGCATGGCGAACAGGAAAGCTCACCTGACTCTGCGTCTCCGAGAGCTTGGCGGCCTGATCCGTGCTGCCGGGGACATCGCAAGTGAACATAAGGCGAGCACAGTCCTTCCTCGGCATATACAATTGGCGAAATATGTCGCCCGCCCATTAGAGAAGCAGATCGCGGACAAGCACATCGAGCGTAAGAAAGAATACGAAGTCATCAAGACCTCCGGAAGACAGATCGGACGGGTCAATGGGCTGGCAGTCATCGGCTCAGAGAGCAACTTTTCAGGAATCATCCTTCCCATCGAATCAGAGGTCGTCCCCGGCGGAAAGGAAGCGGAGTTCATCGCGACGGGAAAACTCGGCGACATCGCAAAGGAAGCCATCATAAATGTCTCTGCGATCATCAAGAAATATTTCGGTGAAGACATCAAGGAGACCTATGACATCTATGTCCAATTCTTGCAAACGTATGAGGGGGTCGAAGGCGATTCAGCAAGCATCGCTGTCGCGACCTCTGTGATCTCCGCGCTCAAGAAAATCCCCATCAAGCAGGAGTATGCCATGACCGGGTCATTGTCTGTCCGCGGTGAGGTATTGCCTGTCGGCGGGGTAACCTCAAAGATCGAGGCTGCCATCGAGGCAGGCATCAAGAAGGTCATCGTACCGAAGAGCAATGTCAATGACATCATCATCGAGCCGGCAGAGCTCAAGAAGATTACCATCATTCCCGTCGAGACCATCGCAGAAGTGCTGCAGGAAGCTCTTGACTGGCAGGGGAATGGGGCTGTCTTGAAAAAGATATTGAAATACTCTTAAGATCGTCACTAATTGGTAACAGATATCTCCTTTTTTGTTGCCATTATATAATATTATAAGGGAGTTGTTATTCAAGAGGGAAAGCAAAATCAAAACCTTTTTATAGATGCTTAACATCGCTTAATGAATTCAGTTAATAAAATCGATACACTTGGGGGTGTAAACTTTGAAAAATAAAAACATAACACTATTGTCTGTGCTCTTCGCAACACTTGTTCTTTCTTTGATGCCAGCTGTTTCTGCTTTCCATACCTCGACGGTATCATTGGAACCTGAATGGTCAGCATCAGACCAGGACATCGACTATTCAGTTGATGTTTGTAACACCGGCGGACAACCCATCGATGAAGTTCGGATCTACGACAATGAACTTTATACGAATTTCAATTGCGTAGATAATGTCGGCTGGACAGAACTATTGATTCCAACCAATCCACCTTCTTGCTTATACATTTCAGATTCATCTGATAGCAACATCGAACCAGGGGAATGTGAAATCTTCGAATTCTCTGCC
>JBDRLS010000068.1:0-3528 GCA_043812875.1 Nanobdellota archaeon | reverse complement strand
GCATTTGGATCAAAATCGGGACCAATGTTGCAATCCCCGCCCTAATAAACCTTAAAATCACTGGCCATAAAACTTTCATAATTTCCTCCTTAATATTTGTTAAACCTCTTCCGCTTTCAATTTAGCAACAGCAGCCTCAATGGCTGCATTGATCACATGGGTCGCCACCGTTATGCCCTGTGCTTTGAGTTTATCAAAAATCAATTTAAAAGCTGCTTTCTGTTTCTCTGCTCCAGGCATTGCTGAAGCAGCCAGCGCTAAGACCACTTCCATTGCAATTTCCAGAACAACCTTTCCAATTTCATTAAGAAACATCTTGATAAATGGAGCCAGGAATGTCCCTATCGCACCAAACAAAATCTTCAACCACACTAAAAAACTCATACTCTACCTCCTTATTTAATTTGATTTCTTGCAATATCACCTTCCGAATAAATCTCAACAGACTTCACTCCACTTTGAATCTCTTCCAGCAACTTCCGCAATTCACCTGCGTAATT
The DNA here is from genome assembly GCA_043812875.1 of Nanobdellota archaeon. Classification (GTDB taxonomy): domain Archaea; phylum Nanobdellota; class Nanobdellia; order Woesearchaeales; family JAHIVG01; genus JBDRLS01. The sequence continues at coordinate 3,028 of JBDRLS010000068.1, read as the reverse complement.
CCACATCTTATCTACATTACTTGTAAATATCACAAAATCCGAGTCTTCCATGCAAACACCACCTTCAAGGGGGATAATACTAAATTGCTCAAAGGTTGGCTTGTCTGGAATTGTAAAATGTGGAACGCAACCTGATAATGCCAAAATAATTAAAACCATAACAATCTTTTTCACACTCTCTCCTTTCTTTAATCAATTAATTCATAATGTGGGCCATCTTTAAACTTTTGATCATTCAAATCAGTATCCCCATCCCAATCTTTTCCCCAATGCAACTTGATTCCCATTGATATTGCTGTTGCCATAACAAAACCTGCGAAGTAACACATTCGTTCTTTATCATACCAATTAACAGGAGAGGGCATAACATCAACAGCTTTTGATGGCTGACTATTGTGCTTGCCATTAGGCCAATCAAGCTGAGTCTTATGCTGTGTGAAATAAAGGTGCTGCAACGCTTCTCCTCTATGGCCTTCAATGATAGAACAGTCAAAATGTTTTATCACCTGCTGAAAAACCATCTGGAGTCTCTCATCGCATGATGCGAGTCTTTCTCTGCTGATGGCACTAAATACATTCATTTGGTATTCCTCAACAATATCTTCACATCTCCTGATATCTCGCCAAGCCACTTCTCTTGTCTTTCTTGATTCTTCCTAATAGAATTAATGCCCTCAACTAACCCCGAATGTTCTTTGCAGGGAAAAGAATTTCCATCCTTCCCATTTCTCTTGGTATTAAATACTCTTATCACTGTAATGGCAACAGCACCAGCAGAAATCGATACTCCTGCCAAAGCTACTCCACTTCCAAGATCCATCATTTGCATTCTCCCTCACAACTTAGTTGACACAAATCAAAATATCAATCTCCCTGGTTGGCATACTTCAACTGCTCGGAAATCCAGTCCTTTAACGAAATGTAGCGGTAAGGCTCCTGCGGATAGTGCCTGGTCCACGGGACTATCTCCATGTGGTTGCCTGTCCACTGCTCGGTGAGTGGAGTCCACCTACCGTCGATGAGTGCCTGGGCCTGGGAATGGTCGGTTCGAGAATCTATGTGTGTGACTGCTATTCGGACGTTTTGCTGCTTGAACGTGCCCCACGTCCAGGCACAATAGATAGCGTTGATCACACAATGTGGCTGAGGACCTTTTGGCTTTGGCTTAAAGATGTCAGTAAACCAACTCACTGCTCTACCCTCCTTATAAACTTCCCACCCTTCTCTGGATAGTCCGTCCACTCCTCTTGCCAGCTAGTTGCTTTGCCCCAGCATGACTGGAGAGTAGTCATGGTTGTTCCATTTTGTATATAAGAACCATCCTCAGCTTTTACAAAAAGAGATGGAGGCTGTGGGCAGACAATCATCTGAGGAGGTTGTCGAATGGTGATAATGACTGCCAGGCAAGTTAAAAGCAGGGCAAAGGCTTTCATGTCGGCTCCTCTTTCTTCGGCTTCGGAGGCTTGTACTTATCAAGGATAGCATCGATGTCCGCCTTGTCCTTGTCCTTGATCTTGTCGTAAGTGGCCTTCAGCTCTTCCTTTGCTGAGGCTTCATAACCTCTCACCAGCGTACCCATGTCTGCCGTGACGATGATGTGGAAGAGTTCCGGCGCCGTCTTGTTTTGTTTCGCAGCTTCATACTCAAGTGCTGCATCCATTGCTTCTGTGGTTATGTAAGTGTATTCCATTTGTTACCTCCCAAAGGGTATTGTAAGTTGGTGTCTCTTTATCTTCCGGAGTTCTCTAAGCATCTCAACAAATAGTCGTGACTCTTTAAGTGCCTTTGTTATCTTTTCAGTAGGAGTGTATTTCATAATGATCTCCTTAGTTAATCCGATAGGTGATGAACGTACTTGCAGCCGTCTTCACGGTTCTGAACCCGGCAGAGTTTCCGTAAATTCCACCCGTTGATGCGTGGGCAGACTGGACAATAGGATTACCGACGATTGTATGTCCGGTATCTGCGGTAACAGTAACGGTATCTGCGGCTGCTGCGCTGAGGTTAATCAGATACCAATCGAAATAATCATCTATCCCGAAGGCTGGCCATGCGTCTGTTAGTGCGCCTGTTGGTAGAGTATATGCCTGTGTTGCACCGGCGGTATGAGTTGCCGTGATGATCCCGGTGAGCAGCTTGGCAATAGTCAGAGTAACCGCTGTCGTTTCTGCCGTAGGAGTAGGCTGTTTGACTCTCTTTTTGTTTGGCTGTTGAGTCAGAGTCCAGCCTACTGTTGGATAACTGGCGACGAGGTTATTGGTCGTGCTGTCAGACCATTTATCTAACCAGATGCCTTTTTCTTCGAGGGCGAGGGTTGCGCCGATTTCGGTGAGGGAGAGTGACTTAATATAAAATACATCATCTCCCCCTGCATCTTCAAAAGTCCCCGTGCCGCCGTCTTGTGCAGATATACGCAACCCTGTTATAGCTCCAGTAGTCCATTCGACCGAGTATGTGGTAGCAGCGTCAAGTGTAGTCAGGGCAACGCCTACATCCTCACTTGACCCTAATTCTTTTATCGCAATCTGGTCAATATTTGACTGTCCGCTGGGGATATAATAAGTAAATGTAAGCCGGTATTTTTTCCCTGCGGATATGGTTGTAGTGCGGGAGAGGAAATGAGTGTTCCCTGGTGTTGTGTCACAAGTAAATCGCAGCCAATCATCAAGACCTCCGATGGTATCTATATTCCCGGCAGCCGTTCCCCTTGTTGCCGTCCATGAATCTTCCCCTGCACTAAAATCACTGGTGTATTTGGCCGTCTGACTCCCCCACTTATCAGCTTCCGCAACTCCATTCCTGTAGAGGTCAAGGACTTCGGCGGCTGTGAGGGCGCGGTTGAAGGTGTAGGCGTGCTGGACGGTGCCTGCGGTGCGACCATCATTGTGACCTTGGACATAAAGTGAATTTGCTGAACTACTATCTGATGCTGCACATGCTACGCTCTCAAGTAACACGCCATTTGTATAAAATGATACAGTCGCTCCTGAAAAAACCGCCGCTATTTCAGCATTTGCTCCGTCAGTAA
>JBDRLS010000067.1:0-5963 GCA_043812875.1 Nanobdellota archaeon | reverse complement strand
TCATCAGTTAATCTGCTGCGTTGTTCAAGCCATCGTTCCATTAACATTCTGGTAATTTCTTTAGACATATGCCAATGAAAGTGCATTAAGTTATTAAACATTTCGGGTGAAAGACAGCAAACAGTATCACCTTAAGAAAGGCATGACTGATACATCGACCCGCGCTTGGCGGGAGGAGGGGGCCGGTAGGCGGGCAAGCACCCAAATTCTTAAAAAGGCAAACCGATTCCAGTAAACATCATGAAGATCCTCGCAACCGTCGACATCCACGGCAATCGGAAGACCGTGAAGAAAATAGTTGAAAAAGCCAAGGAAGCAGATGTCATCATCAGCGCAGGAGACGTCTCGATATTCGGCAATGGCTTGGATGCCATCTACGCAGACTTCAACAGCATCGGCAAGCCGGTCATCATCATCCACGGCAACCACGAGACTGATGAGGAGACAAGGAAGGCGACAGGGCTCTTCAAGAACCTTCATTTCATCCACGGAAAACACCTGATCATCGAGGGTGTCCTGTTCCTCGGCTGGGGCGGAGGCGGATTCGCTCAGCGGGACAAAGAATTCGAAAAAAAAGCTAAAGAATTTAGAAGAATAGTCGGAGAACACCAGAAAGTTGTCCTGGTAACCCACGCCCCGCCCTTCGGCACGACCTTAGACTTGCTCGGCGACGACTACCAAGGATGCAAGTCCTTCACCGACTTTCTGAAGTCGATAAAAATCACTCTTCTCATCGCCGGCCACCTCCACGAAAATGCCGGCATGGAAGACGAGATCAATGATTGCATGTGCATTAATCCAGGGCCAGAAGGGAAAATTCTAGAAATCTGAAATTCTGGCTTCAGTAATGAATTGCATAATACATTTTTCATCGCAGACAGAAGTTCAGGTATGAAAACGGATCCGATTTAGAAAGGAATGAAAAGGATCCATTTTCAGAATCTAAACCCTTATTAACAACCATATCCTTAGAAATGCCATGAAACCGCTCAATGATATCCTAACAAGATTAAACAACAGCACAGAATACAAAGAGTGGCATAAGCAGCAGAAGGACTGCTTCATGTCCCACGCCTTCATCATGATGGATGACTCAGGAGATGGAGAGTGGCAGATTGGTTATTTCCACGACGAGAAGATCACGAGTTTCACCATGTCAGAGCACATCAAGATCGAGCCGAGCGAAGAGGTCTTCAAGGAGCCGGATAAGAAGGTGCTCCCTATTGATGTCAAGGACATAAAGTTTTCCGAATCCCAAGCCATAGAGGAAGCGAAAAAGCTCCAGGAGCGAGAATACCCGGGAAGCAGGCCCCAACGCGTCATCCTCATCCTCCAGAACTTGAACAACACCCTTGTGTGGAACATATCGTTCATCACCGGCACGTTCGATACGCTCAATGTGCACATCAGCGCCACATCTGGTAGGGTCATCAAGCACAAGCTCCTTTCCATCATTGATGTGCATAACAAGTGACCCAATAGTCGCTTTTCAACCATCACTTTTTATCATATAGTTCTCAGAGCCATTTTTTTTATAAAGGACCTCATCCCTGGAAAAAGTGCATGAATCTTCCTGTCTCCCGCCTTCACGACCACGCCGAACTTCCGGTGAGGAATCACGAGGGGGATGCAGGCCTTGATCTGAAAGCTTGTGAGGATATCACGATCAATTCTGGAGAAAGGACCCTTGTTCCGACTGGGATCGCCATCGCTGTGCCGAAAGGACATGTCGGCCTTGTGTGGGACCGCTCAGGTCTCGCAGTGAAGCACGGCATGCATTGTTTTGCCGGCGTCATCGATGAAGGATATAGAGGAGAGGTCAAAGTTGTTCTCCAGAACCACGGAAACCACCCATTCAAGGTGGAGAAGGGCATGCGCATCGCCCAGCTCATCATCCAGCCCGTGCTCCACCTGGAGCCGAAGGAAGTGGATTCATTGGATGAGACGGCGCGCGCAGGGAAAGGATTCGGCAGTTCAGGTCATTGATTGCAGAGAATAAAAGCAGGTGAAAAGAGGATGAATAATGGTGTTAGTTTCGAAGCAGGTAAGAAGAGCAGGAAGTTGAATGAGTTCGTCGAGGAAGATGAGGAGACCTAGTCTTTGACCGCTTTCCGCACGAGCGAGTGGATCGCCTCCCGGGAGAGCAACTGATCATGTTCTACGCAGGGGATGACAACCCATCCTTCTTTTTTTGCCAATTTCTTATACAGCAGGACGACTGACTGGAGATAATCAGTATTCTCTTCATGAAGGTCCCTGCCATCGACATAATCCCTTCTTCCTTTCTTGTCGACAAGCCGCTGCCCGACGACAGCAGGCACATCCAGGAAGATCACCTGATCAGGCTTCGGCATCCCATGGACTTGATACTCCATCTCTTCCACCCAGGAGATGAACTCTCCTTGTGACTCGACAGGGATCTTCGCGCCCTGATACGCGAGATTCGATGGCACATAGCGATTGCACAGCACGATCTTCCCAGCCTCTAACGCTGAAACGATCTTCTCCCGCTCTGCACGCCGATCAAGAGCGTACAGCAGCGCAGCGAACTCTGGAGAGACCTCGTCTAGACTCCCGAATTCTCCGCGCAGATAACGACCGACAAGTTTCCCATAGAACGATTCATAGACAGGAAAATCGAAGAACACGACCTCCTTCCCTTCCTGCTCGAGTCGCTTCCGGAGGAGCTCTGCTTGTGTCTTCTTGCCCGAGCCATCCCCTCCATCGATGACAATGAGTCTGCCTTTCATGAAGGACAAGAATATCTAGCTCCTTAAGAGGTTTTTCATTTTTAGGGTTATCTCTTCCGTAGCCTCAGGTCCATTTGGGATTGTATATCATTCAAAAACTCTGTCTTGGTCGTGTAGAACGGAAGAATATAGCCTATTGACAGAAAATTTTTCTGGGGGTATGACTCGGCATCGATGCGATCTGGAGAGAGGACAATGACATAAGTGACGTCTCTCGCCGGGAATTCGTGTTGGAATGGCTGAGTGATGTATGCGACCGTGAGGGGATGCATCTCAAAGTTGTGCCGCTTCTTGCCCAGTCCAGGAAGCGAATAACCTTGAGCGATTTTTGCCTCCCACCGTAGTCTCTTCTTTTGTGAGTCTTTGACGTTCCTGCCGAGAATGATGTTGAAGACAATGGGATATCCGTCATAAAGCGCCACGTGCGAAACCGATCCATAGAGGTCCTCAGTATGATCATTTATCAGGATCCGATCCGATCCCTCCGAGAACGTGAAGGGGGGATTATGAACCAAGCCAAGGGGCGGATGGACATCAATGATAGGTGTTTCCTGAGAAGTTTGGAATAAAGCATCGATGAGAAGTGCTCTTGATGCAGGGGTAAGCAGGCCTTCAGGTGATCTGCCATCCATGAGTTTCCTCTCGAGGCGGGGATTCTTGTCTAACACTGCTTCCCAATCAGGCCGATATCGGCTCATTGCATCCATGAATTCATGGAATTGTTCATCATGTAAAAACCGATTGTTTGATGCCATAAAAGGGTGGAATATCATAGGATTAAAAAGCCTTTTGCTCAAAAATGATAACGAAAACTCGCTCGGCATCAGAAATCAGAGATTTCTGTGGTCAAGACTCGGGTCCGACTAATTATCCTCAACCCTGGAAAGAGGCATTACAATCCTGCATTGATAGCGAGTTTTCGGAATAGAAAAGTCGAGTAACTTTCTCCAGCCAGTGTCTCAGGGCATAAGACAGAGTATTAAGCTCGAATTTTCTATAATTTTTTATAGGGGAGATGCATGATCTGTCTCATGCCCTTAACCCGAGATTTCATCAATACTGTCTTCGCACCCCAAGAAGGCGAACGGGTCATCATCCTGACAGATGACCAGCCAGCGCAGCAACCCCTCCTCGAGTCATTCCAGGCCATCTTCACCGACATGGGATTCACCCCGGTCACCATCACATTCTCCCCTACCGGAGCGAACAGCGCACCCTTGCCGGAGATAGGCCGATATGAAGACAAGGACATGAGATTGACGTCATTCCTTGATAAGCTCGGCAGCAGGGACATTGTCCTCGCAATTACCAGATACTCGGCTTCCGGTCCGATTTTCTCCAGGATGAAGCAGGGCTTTCGTGCCGCGACCATGCCATCTGCAAAATTAGAGATGGCGGCCTTTGACGGAGATTACACCCTGCTCAAGGCGCGTGCGCGATTCCTCAAGGACAAGCTGAACATGGCTGAAGCAGCGACAATAGAGTTTTCCACAGGCCATCTGCTCACCCTTGATCTCAGAGAGCATCGGGCAAGGGCGGATGACGGCGACTGCACTGAGCCGGGTAAGGGCATCAACCTCCCTTCTGGGGAGGCGTTCATCGTCCCCTATGAAGGAGAGGACAGCAGGACAGGAGGGGAATGGCCGGTCATGGTCGATGGTGACCTTGTTGTCATGAATGTCTCAGGGAATCGCATTGGTAAAGTGGCCGGGAAGAAGGCCATGGAACTCAACACGCTCTTCATGGAGGATGGCATGAGGAGGAATGTCGCTGAGCTGGGCCTGGGCTGTAATGAGGCAGCGACCATCATCGGCAACATCCTCCAGGATGAGAAGGTCCCAGGGATACATCTTGCCTACGGCATGAGCTCCCACCTTGGAGGCACCATGACTCCGGCGATGTTCCAAGATGGCAAGAGCCTGCATGAGGACATCGTCTATGCCAAGGGTTCTCCCATCAGCATCAAGCGTGCGGTGCTCATCATCAATGAAGATGAAGAACTCCTCATGGACGACGGAGAATTTGTCATCGAGGGATATCCGTGATTGTGCTCATGACAGATTTCGGCCAAAGCGAATATGTGGGGGTCATGAAAGGGGTCATCCGTTCAAGGACCGAGGCAGAGATCCTTGACCTCACTCACCAGCTCTTTCCTCAGCAGATCACCCAGGCAGCCTGGCTCCTTTTCAAGAATTTCGCATCTTTCCCAAAAAAGACAATCTTCTGCGTCGTCGTCGACCCTGGAGTGGGATCCGGGCGGAAGGCCATCCTTGTTAAGACAAAGAACTACTCATTCATCGGCCCGGACAACGGTGTCTTATGGCCTGCGGCGTCGAAGGATGGGATCAACGCGATCTATGAAATCCCGATCAAGGAAGCATCGAAGACCTTTCACGGCAGAGACGTCTTTGCTCCTGCTGCCGCTTCCCTTGACAAAGGGACCTTTAAGGGGAAAAGGATTTCAGAGATGCAGAAGCGCTCCTTCCACCAAAAAGACAGGGAAGGCATTGTTGTCCATGTGGATCATTTTGGGAATGTGATCACTACTTTACATCATTCTGGAAAACAATCCTATGAGATCAAGACCGAGACTTTTCATGATGTGCTGCCATTCCATGATAACTATGCCTCTGCCCAAGAAGGCTTGTTCCTCATCAAGGGAAGCGGAGATACCCTAGAGATTTCCATGAAAGAGGGCAATGCACAATCGATCATGACCGCATCAATAGGACAAAAGATCAGGATCACATGAACATCCGACTTTTTTTGGCGATATTGATATCCCTCCCTTTAGTGTTTGCTGCACCGTATAATCAATATGATCATATGGAGATCGACCTTTCCATGGGAACTCAAGCAGTCTTCTCCCCTAAGACGGCTGATTGGCGCATCGACCATATGACAGCTGAGTTGTTCTTCTTTCCCCGCAATACATCAGATGGGATCATCACAGAGTTCACCACCACCCCCGACCATCGACGTAATGGGAGCAGCATGGTCTTTGAATGGGAGGATGTGAAGAGCGATTCGGTGAGCATTAATGCCCACGCAGTCATTGAAAACAGCTTCCATTGGCCGAAAGTAAAGGAAGAGACACTGTTCCCCATCCTCCGTGTCCCGCCAGAGATGAGGCGGTTTGTCATGCCGGAAGAAAAGATCGATTCCAATGATCTCGCGATCCTCACCTTGGCATCCTCCTTGGCTGAGGGGGAG
>JBDRLS010000066.1:0-10376 GCA_043812875.1 Nanobdellota archaeon | reverse complement strand
GGCTTTCAACAATCATCACAAACGGCACTTCAAGCAAGGATAACAGGAAGGTTATGAGCATTGCTGATAAGCTCATAAAACCCGCTTTAGGCATCTATCCAGAGGAAGCAATAGCCCTCACAGAGGAGGATTTTGAAGAGGAACTCTCTTGGATAAAAAAGCAAAAGCCTGCCGCCATAGGAGAGATAGGTCTTGATAGCACCTATCCAAAAATCGAAAAACAAAAGCAGCGCTTCATTGCTCAATTAGAGCTTGCGAAATCCTTGAAGATCCCCGCGATAATTCACAGCCGAAAAGCAGAGAGCCGGATCCTAGAAGTGTTAAAAGATCTAGATACGAAAAAAGCAGTCCTTCATTGCTTTTGCGGAAAGTTGAAGCTATTAGATGAAGCAACGCGGTATAAGTTCTCTATCCCAGCAAACATCGGATATAGCACCCACTTCCAAGAGATGGTAAAACGTCTGTCCAATAACCAATTGTTGACTGAAACTGACGCTCCGTATCTCGGACCGGTGAAGACCCAACGAAACGAGCCGAAAAACGTCGTTTTCGCAGTAAAGAAGATCGCCCAGTTGAAAGGGCTCACTGAAGAGGACATGAAGAATGTCCTGTTTCAGAACTATCAAGCGCTGTTCCTCTAAGATCAGGCAGTGTGCGGCGCGGATTGTGTGCCTGGGCTTGAGGAGTATTGAGGCGTATTCTGCTCAGCTGAGCCCTTTACAACACCTCCGATGACCCTAAAAGATGAATCTATTCCAATCATCCCGGGATAGCCGCCAAGATACCCATTGATCGTTAATCCCACAGGCAATCCGAGCCAGAGCAATGTGCTTTTTGTTATCGGCCACCAATGCTTTTGATATGCATCACTTAGGCCATCTAGTCCATATTTGACAAGGTAATCTGCCCCGACATAAGCTGTTGACCATATGATATTGCTGACTGTTGCCCCAGCAACACCACGGACAATGGGATCAGCAAGATATGCTGCAGCAGCCTGAAAAGACCCGACTCCAAGAATACCCATAAGACTACCGATAGTATAATCCTTAATAATTCCACCAACCCCTGTTGATTTATCATCTTCTGCCTTATTGAAGAGATTGAGCACCGTAGCGCCGACTCCGAATCCGATACCAGTCATCGGACCACCGATACCCACAAGAGCATAGCTTAGTAGAGTTGCTCCTCCCGCGAATCCTAAGGCCTTTCCATGAGACACCGCGCGTTCAGCCATTCTTTCAAACATAGTGAGAGTGTTATTTCCATGATTCGCTTCATTGATTTTGTCTTCTAATTCATCAACCATTTTACTATTTATAAGTAGTATTAATTAATATACCTTTGTTGTCGGAAAAACGACAACAATAAATAGAAGTGTGCATTCATTGAAAATGTGAAAACAGAGACAGCACTTGGTAAAATTGGACTCAGCAAAGGGGAAATCAAGGTATATCTTGCCCTTTTAAAGCTCGGCTCATCACAAGTAAGCAAGCTCAAGGAAGAGACCGCACTCCATCGTACGACAATCTATGATTATATTGAAAAGCTGCTGAATAAAGGATTGGCGAGTTATGTCATTCAAAATCAAGTGAAACATTTCAAGGCGACTGAGCTGAACAAACTCTCAGAGTATGTCAAAGAAAAAGAAGAACTATTGAAAGGCATCATGCCGGAATTAAAAAATCTTCAGAAATTCGAAAAACAGGAGGTAAGTGTTGAAGTATTAAGAGGAAAGGAAGGACTTAAGTCTGTATTCAATGAGGTTGTTCGAACAGGTAAGGATCTTATTGGATTAGGTATTGATGAAACAAAGTTTAAGGATATGTTCCCGGTTTTTATGGATCAGTATTTTAGAAATATAAAAAAGGCAGGCGTCCAAGAACGCTTACTCACAAGTGAAAGTCCGCGATTTGTCTTCAAAAAGAAAACAACGAGTTATAGATACATTCCAAAAGAATATTTCAATCCGACATCGACACTCGTGTATGGCGATAAAGTGGTTATTATTATCTGGGAGCCTCTGACAAGTGTCAGGATTGAAAATCCTAGTTTAGCTGACAGCTATAAGAAATATTTTGAGATGGTTTGGCAGATTGCTTCCATACCACCAACGAAAAAAATATAGAATAACCTTTTTAAAAGGATGAGCATTGCCCCTCTTTGCGGGCCCGTGGTCTAGTCGTTATGACGTCGCCTTCACACGGCGGAGGTCTCCAGTTCAAATATTGGTTGTTGAAGCCGATGCTTCGAACGCCAGTGAGAAAGTCTGGACGGGCCCATACTTTTTCCTATTATTTAATACACCGTTTTTTCCGCTTTTTTAAAACAACATTTATAAAGACAATTCCCCTCCTTTAGAGCATGGCAGAATGTCAAGAATCGGGCTGCGTGAGAGCCGCGACAAAAGACTGGAACGGCCGAAAAGTGTGCGATGACCATTGGGATCACTTCAGAGACCAGCAGGACGCGATGTATGATGACTTGGATTACAGGTAGTGCTCGTTCTGTTCATGCAAAAATATGTATTTCAACGCATCATTTATAAAGGATGAATCCATCGCCCATCGTGGTGATCATATGAAACATCTTATTATGCCCTTGATGCTGGTTGCATTGATGATGCAGGCGGCTGCCATTGAAATCATTTCCCCGGCGGAGGGAGACCATGACACAACAGACATCTCTCTTGAAATCACAGCTGATGCTCTACAAGACGATATTTCTTATTACTTAGATGGCACATTGGCCAATGTGTGCATGAATTGCTCAGGCCACAATGAAACCTTGGTGTTGGAGGAAGGTGAGCACACACTCATCGCCTTTGGCATGCTCGGAAATCAGACAGAGAATGATACGGTGACATTTTCCATCACCCTTCCCGAAGAGGAGAACGCATCCATCTCCATCATCTCGCCCGAAGCGACAACGTATGACACGACGGAGATTGAGTTGACTGTGGAGGCAACCAGGGTTCTTGATATGATAGAGTATAAGCTTGATGAGGATGATTACACCATCGCCTGCCTCGACTGTGAGGCATTTAATGATCAATTGACGCTCGAAGAAGGCGAGCACAGCATCATGGTCAAAGGAACCCTTGAACAGGTCATCACTGACGAGGTCACCTTCTCCATAGCGCTCGGCAATGAGACAGGGAATGAAACAGACATGTTCACTATTGATATACTCTCTCCAGAGGAGACGACCTATGAGGCAGAAGAAGTCCATCTTGATGTCCAGGCAAGCCTGGTGCTTAATCACCTTATACTCACCCTGGATGATGAGGAAATCTTCAGCTGCGAGAACTGCTCAGAGCACCAAGATACACTTAACCTGAGCGAGGGGGAATACACGCTTGTCGCTGAGGGAACCCGCAGTGAGGAGAGCCGCCAAGACACGGTCACCTTTGAGGTTGTCTTCAAAGAAGAGCCAGAGGAACCGAAAGAGCCTGAGGAGAATGAGACAGGAGATGGCCCTCGATTTGACACTGGATTCAACAAGCTGCCCCAAGCTGTGGAAAAGGGGGAGCTGACTGATGAGCAGCTTGCAGAGATCATCCGGGATAACAAGATCAACCCGGGCATCATCAACCGCCTCATCAAGTCAGGGCTTCTCGGAGAGGCTTCAATTGAAGCGATAGCCGACACCCAATTCAATCCCCCAGGAATCTTCAAAAAGCTCCTCGGATTCTTCGGATTCAGCATGAACACCTTCCCCGACCAGATCGCCGAGACCTATGAGCTTACCTCGAAGCTCCAGGAGAAGATCCTCACGAGAGACGACCTCTCACGGAAGAACGAGAACAAGGTGAAGAAGGCAGTACCTGCCCCCGTTGCTGTCGTGAAGGAAGAGGTCATCGAAGAGTTGCCTCCCCCGATGAAAGAGAAGGTGAAAGAGACAAAGCAGATTCGGGTAGAGAAGGCGGAGCAAGCCAAGGACACCCCTGAGGAGACAGGCAAGGAGGATCCCGGGCTTGCCAAGGGGAAGCCCGACAAGGAGAAGGACAACCCGGGAAAAGGGAACAAGAAATAGGCGATCAAGGCACGATCATCTTTATCGCTTTTGGCACGACAATGATGTTGACCGGCGTATGGTCTATGAACTCGCCGTCTGCTTGCACCCTGACCTTTTTACGGGCGTGGATGATGATCTCCTTTGCCTGCCCGCGAACAAGTGTTTGAAGACCGAGATCCTGCCCGGATTTAGCAAGAAAGAAATACTTGAGCGCGCTCACGACATCCTTCTTTCTGGCGATGATATAATCAAGTTTTCCATCATCCATTTTGGCTTGGGGGAAGATTTTCCAGAAACCTGCATAGTCTCGGGTGTTGCCTATCAGGATCCAATATCCGGAGGGCATGATGACTTGGTCGGCAATCATCTGCAAGCGAACATGCCTTGTTCGAAAAAATCTCCGGAAGCCCATGAAAATATAGAGAGGCACCACAAGCAGTCGTTCCCCAATGGTTAATCGCTTGATATGCTGTTTTTTCTCAATCTCGACGACCAGATCAGCATCAAATCCCGCGGACGCGAAACCAAGAAAGTATCGGTCGTTGACCTTTCCGAGGTCGATCTCGTGAGTTTTCATGTTGAGGATGACGGAACATGCAGCAGGGGGGTCTAACGGGATGTTAAATTCATTTGCAATGCAGTTTGCACTGCCGAGAGGGATAAAACCAAAGAGGACCCCGGAACCGACGATCCCATTTATGACATGGTTGATTGTGCCGTCCCCTCCCACTGCCACGATGACATCAGCGTCCTTGCTTGCCCGGCGCGCCGAATGAAAGAGATCCTTGTAGTCCTGGGAATAGATGGTGGTGACCTGATGCCCTGCCTTGCTAAATGCATCTGATAGGGATTTAAAATAGTGCTTTTTCATCCCGCTCCCCGCAGAGGGATTGATGATGACAACGAACTTCATGGAAGGGGGGGAATAGAGAGGACTATATAAAATCTGGGGAGGACAGGCAAAAGGGAATTCAAGGTTTCTTCTGTTTTTGCCCTAGGTGATAGATGCGCGCCTTCTTTCTCGCGCGCGGTGTTTCCATGAATCCGTCAGGTAGTTCAGCATTGACTTTTAGCGTATTAAGCAGGTCTTTTTGAGACCGATACTGGCTCTTTGAGAAGATCACCTTGAAAAATCCTTTAAGGCTGAAGAGCGGCTTTGATGGGTCATGATGGAGGACAGCTTTTTTCTCAGTCCCTTCTGATGACTTGATGGTTGTGGTGATATCTCTAGGCTTAGGCTTGGGGGATATTGTCCTGGCAGCCATCCCCACTAAAAAAACACACGTGACAACGCCCAAGGTTATCCATTCTTGAGATGATAAATCGTTGGTGAATAACCGCGGCCATCTATCGTTGATCGAAAAGAAGAATCCGTAGAATACAAGAAGGAGCATGATGATGATCTGCCAAGGTGTTTGTCTTCTTCCGAAGAAGGGCGGTACCATACGCAGTCTGTTGAAGCACTGCTATATAAATAATGAGGAAAAAAGCCTTCGGTGGGAGTCGCACCCACGACCTGCAGCTTACGAGGCTGCCGCAATAGCTGCTATGCTACGAAGGCATAAGATTAAAGCTTTTGAAGCAGCGCTTCCTTCCCTTCTTTTTGACATGAAGAACAGATGGGATGTCTCTTTCCTTTGGCGTCTTTGATAGTGGTGCCCACGATCTTCTTCAGGAACTGCTCTTCCATATTCTTCTTGCATACAGCGCACTTCATAGAAGGCAAGAAAGCCGGTGCCCTTTAAAAGCCTTACGAAGGATTAGGTGATGATCGTATCAGTACATGTCCGGAAAACATACGCCTGCTGTTGCCCGCAGCGTGTGGTTGACAAGAATTTCGCTTTCTTGCGTATTGTTTCTGCAGAGGTCTTAATCTTATATTCAGCGCCTTTTGGGATGTCGTCTTCATGCAGGAAGTCATAGAAATGCAAGATGCCTCCTTTTTTCAATGCGTTCATCGCGAGCATCAAGAAATCTTCTCCCCCTTTGGGGAGGGGCATCACGACACGATCAAACTTGCCTAGCTTAGGGACAACACGCCTGGCATCCCCTTTGTACAAAACCACACGCGTTGCCTTATTCAACGCAAGATTCGCCATGCCATATCGATGCCCGGCAGGATTCTTCTCCACACCGACGATCTCGTGCGCATCAGAATGCTTAGCGATGACCAAGGGATAAGGCGCGCATCCGGAAAACATCACCAAGACCCGCTCTCCCTTTTTGACCTGGCGTGCGATGCGCATCCGCTCATTCGCTGAGCGAGGCGAATAATACACCTTTTCAACATCCAATTTCAGCCGGACCCCATTCTCGACTTGGGTCGTCTCCTTGGACCGTTTCCCCATGATGAACCCCATCTTTTGAACACGAAGTTCCCCAACATGCCCTCCTTGCTTCATTAACACCGTGGTGATCTGTTTGTGTTGCTCGAGAAGAGCCCTTGCAAGGATAAAACGTTTCTTCCGAAGAGGCTTATCGATCTCGAGAATGGCTATAGTACCTATAACATCATGGCCTCCTTTGAGCATGCTCAGTTCTTTTTTCGTGAGTTTGCCTTCGACGAGTTCCTTGAGCTTCATATAAATTCTCCTAATCCTTTTTGCTGTTGTTTGCCTCGCCCCGTTGACAGGCTTTCCAGTGCTCCCTCGACCCGTGCTCTGCTGAACTCGTGTTTCTCGACGAGGAGTTTGATGAGCTTGTCTTCATTGGGTGCATTCCAGATCAGAGAAAGATCATTGTTGACAGGCATATTCACAAAGAGATCGAACGCGTCCTGCCAAGGAAAGGGGAACTGTTCATCCCATTTTATTTCAGAGAAGATGTCTTTAGGATCTTTGTGTTTTTTGATCAGCCCCAACGCCTTCTTGGGGCCGATGCCCCTTATGCCTCCAATATTATAGTCAGTGCCGACGAGGAGCGCGAGGCAAATAAGCTGTTCTTGGGAGATATCAAGATGAGTCAACACATCATTTAGGTCGACAAGTTCTGGATCGGTGTGTTCTGTTGTAACTCGCCCGGCATTTTTTCTGCGTCCAGTGAAAGAGAGATTGCGGATCAGCCGCGATGCCCCAAACAGCAGGCCGTCGGCGTCTTGTGAGACGAGGGCGTATGCCTTTCCCTCTCTGACTAGGTGCGCTGCCTGGGCCTCTCCCTCGCTGGGTGCAGTGATCGCCGGCAACCCAAATGTCTCAACAAGTTCTTTGGCCTCAATGACCATGTCCGTCGTCAACCTGCTCGTGCGGGATGCGAATTTTTTCATCCCTTTGAGATCATGCTCCTGGGTAGCAGTTTCGTATTTCTGTGCAGCTGCCTGCTTGAGTGCTTTCCGTCGTTCACGCTCTGCGGTTTTTAGTTTTGGGGGAGTGCCGTCAAAGACGAAGATAGGCCGTATTCCCTGCTGCAGCATCCTGGTTGTCCGAGAGAAGAGCCCGATGAGGTGGGAAGTGGTATTGCCTGAGGAGTCTGTTAGCGGTTGCCCGTCCGGCTGCCGGATAGAGGTCAGGAATTGATAGAGTTGGTTAAAGGCGTCGATGGCCACGACCTTGCCTTTGAGGTCAGCAAAGGTTATTGGCTTTTTGATCAGCAATTCAGTGAGTTGGACGCCCATGTTAGATCGTCTGGATGTTCATGTTTTTAAATGCTGTCTGAATCATCTCTTTTGCCTTCTTGGTGAAGTCTCCAGTACAAAGGAACAAAACAGGCAGTTTTCTCAGCTCCCCTTGGACATAGGCTGCACTAAGGTCAGAGTCTGTGCAACGCTTTTTCTGCTTGGCCTTGCAGTAATACGTGAGACGCCCGACAGAGCTTGGCAGCTTGACGATGAGATCTATCTCGAATCTTTTTTTGACGACATCTGCAGAGATGATATCAATATCATTTCGTTTTAGATAGCGTTCAACGCGTGAAAAAAAGTGATCGCTCGTCGGCTTGGTAGCAAGGTGTTGCTGCGTTTCCGTCGCCCCCTCTGAGGGTTTTGGACGACTATGAGAGTGTAGTGAGCGAAGCTTCTCTTTTGGCTTTTCAAGGGGTGCCTGTTCTTTTGCCTGTGGTTTGCCAAGGTCTTCGAGTTTAAGGTGTTTTTTCTCAAGATGCGCCTCTTTGTTTGGCAATTCTCTGAGGGGGAGGGTTCCAGGATCCATGCCGACGCGTTTCTTCATGATGGTTGTCGCCTCTTGATTCGAAATGAATGCCCATTTCCAAAACCGGTGGGTGTTTCCTTGGTAAGAGATGTCTAACGGAACAGCAAAATCATTGATCTGACGCAGTGACACCCGCACGAGGGGTGTCTGGACTTCTTCTTCAAGCAATTTCTCTTCTTTGAGCAAAGCGATGGTGTCCTTGTCCTTGCTGTTGACATGATCAAGAAAATTGAGGAGCTTCTCTTCATCCCCTGGCACATAATACAAAGGAGACCCCCCTACTTTTAGATAGCTAAGCTTGAGTTTCTTGCTATCAACCAGTTCTGAGAGAATCGCAGAAGAGATCAAGATAGGCTGTCCGATTTCTTTGGATAGCTGAACGGGAAGCATCGGGCCCCTCTTCCGCACAAAAGCAATGATCTCATCTGTGTTCATCCGCATCAAGAACATGCCCGCGTTTTTAAGCTTTAGGGTCTCATCCACCTGATTTCGTAATAGGTGACATCTCCTTCTGCATCCACAATACCGATGAGAAGCCGTTTTTTAGTTGAATGTGCTACCCGGTTCTTGGCTGCAAAACCATACCATGTTAAGGTGTCTCCTTCTTTGACAGGGTACACGATCCATCGGGCGTGGTCCTCTCCTGGTTTGACGCCGCGATCATAGACACGGAAGTCTGCGCCAAACTTCAATGCAGTCTTCACCACATACCCTCTTTCCCGAAGATTGGCGTATACTTGGTATCTCACCCAAAAGTTAGGTTCCATGCGGATGGCCTTTTTAAGAAGCTGCTCTGCGGTCACTGCCTTGTTCCGGCCGTCGACCATGATCATTTTCTCTGTGTCGACGAGATATTGCGCCTCGAGCAGGCTTAATTTAAGCCGGCCGTCTTCAAGAGGCTCTCCGAATCTGCTTTGCTCGTAGAGCTGTCTCGACTCATCAGAAAGCTCGGTGACGATGCGCTCCTTCAAGATCATGGCTTGAACAATGTTCTTTTTCGACATGGGAAAGACGGATCACGCCGCCTTTATAAGCTTTGCGAGTCAAGAATGAAACGTGCAGACAAGCCGCGCGCCCGCAACCTTTAAAAAGCCGTTGGCCTTGTGTTCATTGATGGAACTCACCTTTTTAGGAACAGCTGCAATGATGCCCACCAGGGATAGGAATCACCCTGCAGTGTATCTCAAGTTTAAAGGGGAGGGAATCCTGTTTGACTGCGGGGAGGGAACACAGCGCCAGTTCAGGACAGCGGGGCTGAAGCCCACTGCCATCACTATGATCTGCATTAGCCATTGGCACGGTGACCATGTGCTCGGTCTTCCGGGACTGTTGCAGACCCTCAGAAAAAGCGAGTATCAAGGAACCTTGGTGGTTATTGGTCCTGTGGGCACAAAGAAAAAGATGGCTGCGATGTATAGTTGGCTCGAAGAAGGAAACGACCTCTCCGTGGATATCAAGGAGGTGACAAAGGGGGTTGCATACGACTCAGGGTTGTTTATGATTGAGGTGTTGCCGCTTGAGCATCCTGTCCCGACCATTGGCTTTCGCTTCATAGAAAAGGACCGGAGACGGATAAACCTTGTTTATACGAAAAAACTGGGCATTCCAGAAGGGCCGATCCTAGGGGATATACAAGATGGAAAATCTGTCTCATGGAAAGGGAAAAGAGTGGATATCAAAAAAGCAACATACCCAGTTGAAGGAAAGAAGATTGCTTATTTTGGTGATACCGGAATGACGAAAAATGCAATTGTTCTTGCAGAGGACGTTGACCTCCTCATCTCAGAAGCGACCTTCGGGGGGGAACATCAAGAAAAGGCTGAAGCCTATCAGCACCTCACAGCGGAAGATGCAGCAAAGATTGCCAATCTCGCGGGAGCGAAAAAACTTGTTCTGACACATTTCTCTCAAAGGTATAAGGAGCTCTCTCAGCAGGAAGAGGAAGTCAAGCGCCTCTTTCCAGAAAGTGTCCTGGCCTATGACTTCCTCAGAATAAAGGTGTAGGCGCGCAACATTTAAAAACGCCTCCTGCTAAAAAGAGATGATGGAAGTGGTCTTGGTCTCTTTTGTGATTGTCTTGCTTATTGGCGTGCTCGTTTCTCTCCTTGCCGAGTGTTTTGGCATCCCTCAGATGTTCCTTCTTGTGTTTATGGGCATGCTGTTCAAGGAAGTTGTTTTCTTTCCAGATGAATTCATCATCATATTCAGCACTATTGC
>JBDRLS010000065.1:0-13312 GCA_043812875.1 Nanobdellota archaeon | reverse complement strand
GGTGATCCTCATGAGATATATCGTTGCATTATTCCTGATTACAGCATTACTAGTCAGCTGCAGCTCGCCGCCAAAGGACGTGCCCTCTGCAGATATCAAAGAAAAAACGCCTCCTCCAGAAACAATCCCTGATGTAAGTTCGACACCCCCTTTTCCCCCGGTAGACACTCCTCCTGATGGGGATGCAGTGCCTCTTGATAAAGCAAAAAGCAGCTTTGAATTCGAAGGATTCGGACCGGGAAAATCACATATAGGCACTTTTGAAGATATGGACGGAGTCCTCATAGTCCGCGACGGCGTCATTGTCGGCGCCTCTGGAGCGATCCAATCAGGATCGGTCAACACTGGAATCGATGGGCTGGACAAGCATCTCAAGAATGAAGATTTCTTTGATGTCGCGCTCTATCCAGAGATCAGCTTCTATGGGGAGATCTCTGACGGAATGCTTACTGGACCGTTGACATTCCATGGGGTAACACATACAGTCAGCTACCCTGTTGAGGTTGGAGACAACTCTGTTTCAGCAGATTTCCTCTTGGATACAACGCCTTTCAACATAAAATATATCGGCATCAACAAGGACGTCAGGATCACGTTCACTGCGGCTAGTTAGGGGGGTTATTGAGGCATTTAGGGGATATCGCAGATAATGCCCTGAAATTCTTACGAGGGGAAGATCCCTTTCCAGGTTCGACCTATGTCAAGCGATTAAACGAAGCAGATGGCAGAACCAACACATGACATGATGTGCCTCCATCACATTTTTCTCAACGCACACGGATGAACGGCCTTTGGTAACTGTCCCTCCTGACATCTCAGCGGGCAAACCTTTAAAAAGGCCGTATTCCCTCCCCCTAGCATGGCAAGAGATAACAGAGTGCAGATGCCCTCAGGCATGGGCGGCTTGGTCAGGTATTTCGATGACTATAAGAGCAAGATCGAGTTCCAGCCGCAGCACATCGTCTTGTTCATCGTGGTCGTGATCATTCTCGTATTAGTTCTTCACCAGTACGGCGCCA
This sequence comes from Nanobdellota archaeon, assembly GCA_043812875.1. Classification (GTDB taxonomy): domain Archaea; phylum Nanobdellota; class Nanobdellia; order Woesearchaeales; family JAHIVG01; genus JBDRLS01. Next base: position 12,293 of record JBDRLS010000065.1, on the reverse strand, counting down.
GGTGGCTTGGCATATGATCCCTGGCATGAATCCCCGGCAGATGCAGCAGGCCATGAAGCGTATGGGCATCCAGCAGGTTGACATTGACGCCACAGAAGTCATCATCCGCACTCCCGAGAAAGAGCTCGTCTTCACTTCTCCTCACGTTGCCAAAGTCAACATGATGGGGCAGGAGACCTATCAGATCGTAGGGAAGCCGGAAGAAAGATCTCTCGATACAACTCCTGAAGTGAATCAAGAGGACATCGACACAGTCGCTGAGCAAGCAGGGGTAAGCAAAGAAGAGGCTGCGAAAGCCATTGAAGAATCACAGGGAGATCTTGCCGAGGCAATTTTGAAGCTGGCGAAGGACGAGTGATTTTTTCCCTGTAAAAACGATCCATCTAATAATATATTTCTGTTCAGACAGCCAATCATTTGTTCGTGATTTACGTCGAAGGGGAAACATTTATAATATTAACCCCCTAAATTGTTTATAAAGGAAATGATGGCCGAAAAACAGAGGAAAATCCCTGCAGTTATTGGCATGATTTTGATATTATTTACATTGATATTTATAAGTGCATGTGGTGAACCACCAAGACTTGCCCCTGATGATCCAAAGACTGCCCCTGATGATCCAAAGACTACGTGTGATGCTGATACAGATTGTGAATATCGTAGTTGTATTGGATGTTACAATAAAGAATCAGAAGCAAGGCATTATTGTCCTAAGGAATCTGTTTGTGAATGTTTTGGGCCATTTGAAGATGTAGAATGTTCATGTGACCAAGGTCTGTGCAAAATTAAATCAATACAAGGACGACTTGTTGAATAGATTCGCCTCCTCGTTGTTGCTTTGGTCTTTTTATACCTGTTCCCCTTCTAAGTAAAAAGCGAACTTTCGAGTAAATCAGCTTTGAATCTCTTGCCACACACCATTTGATTGCTTTTCGGACAAACCTTTTTATATATTGGAACTATTATTATCCTGGGGATGGAGGCTTTCCAGCAATATCGCAAGGATGCAGCACATGCACTCATGGTGGCTGACCACATGTTGACCGTCACCTATCCGATGGTGCAGGACACCAAGATACTCTTCAATGTCCTAACCAACATCTACAAAAGCATGATCTACGCTGTGAAGAGCATGCTCAGCTATGAACTCTTGTTTAAACGCATTCCCTCTTATCCTGATAACATTCAATCCTACTTAGAGGTGTTCTCTGCGCGCTGCGAACGAAGGTATTCCCTTGATCCCACCTATCTTCATCTGTTGAAAAAAATCCATGAAATGATCGAGATGCACAAAACCTCACCGATCGAGTTTAGCCGCAAAGACAAATTCGTGATTTGCTCAGATAATTATCGCCTGAGCACGATCACCGCCGCACAGCTGAAAGAATACCTCCAAAAGGCAAAGCTATTTATAGACGCCATACATGGCATGACCAGCAAGCATGAACGAATATTTAGAGGAAGCACAGACGGAATTCAAGCGCGTTGACCATCTCATCTTCGTGAGTTTGAAATATACACGCACGGTAGATGTCTTTCAGAACATTTTCGAGCGGATCAGCACCTGCTTTGACGCTGCCATGGGCGGGTTTCTCCAACAACTCAAGGATCAAGGCAAGATCGATGAGATCCCTGGCGCCCCTCGTGCGAGAGGAGAGTTGTTGAAAAAGCATTTTGCAGATGATGGAGAGATGCAGAAATATCTCGACCTATTCTTATTTGTCAGGCGATTGATGAAATCTACCTATACCCGGCGGAATGAGTTCCGGCGCCATGTCACCATGACAGCAACCCTGGAAGGGGGCCAGATCTTTGAGGTGAACATTGACCGAATGCATGAATACCACACCACCCTCAAGAATTTCATCGAGTATATCACTCCGCTGCTTCCCGAATAGGCTCAATCAAGTCAGGTTGTTTCCTTTTTAGCCGGATGTCACGAATAGAAGCATTTATAAGACCCTTTTCTATTATTTACGTTATGGCGAGGCACCACGAGCTTCTGAAGAAAGGATGGAAGAAACATGAGATCCAGAAGACTGAAGATATCATTGCCAGCCATAAGTTCACGCATCAGAAGCAAGAAAAGCGATGGTATTATGCCAGTGTGATCCTGCTCATCCTCGCTAACATCTTAATCTCTCTTTTTCTTCTGCCATTGATGATCATCACGCCAACTATCCTCTTCTCCCTCTTGATGTTCTTCATAGGCTTCATCTTCGGTTTCTTCTTCGAGCATCTCGTCTTGGGCATGGAACATATCCAGCCGAAGCACAAAAGACGAGCCGCAATCCTCATCCCTCTGGTGGCTTTTATCGATCTTGTACTCCTGACGATCCTCGGCAACTGGCTCCGGCAGTTCTTCGTGCTTACACAGCCTGCTTCACTGCTTCCAGCGTTTGTCTTCGTCGGAGGCTTCATCCTGCCTTACCTGCTGCATGAGCATAGAAAATACATTTCGAGCTAGTCCGGCTAGCAACCTTTAAAAAGCCTGTCCGTTCTCCCTTCAGCTGTGGCGGTAATAGTGTACCGGTTAGCATGGAAGCCTGTGGAACCTTGCCGAAAGCTTCAGGACCGAGTTCAATTCTCGGTTACCGCCTAGCTTCTTACGAAAAAGCTAGGACAAGAAAGAAGCAGGACTTGCAGTCCCGCGAGCGGCCTGATGTCATCAAGAAAGCAGCAATAACATGGTTCTTGGAGCCATTCCCTCCCTTGCGGGCTCTCTTTGATTTCTTCGCTCACCACCCAAAACATTTATAAATGGCCCCTAATTCTTCCTCGTAAAGCCCGAGTTCACGCGTCAGGGTTGATGCATTCTCAGGCTATCTATACTATGGCAGAAGAGCAAAAAGGAAAGGATTTCAGGCATATTGTCCGGATTCTGAACACTGACCTAGATGGCAGTAAATCCATTGGCAATGCCCTCCTTAAAATCAAGGGAGTGGGATTCATGTATGCCAACCTTCTCTGTAATCTCGCAGGCATTGACCAAAAGAAAAAGACCGGTCATCTTAGCTCAGCAGAGATTGAAGCCATCAACACAATCATCAATAAGCCAGAAACATCGGGAGTCCCCCTCTGGATGATGAACCGGCGAAATGACCCGGAAACAGGGGCAGACAGCCATCTCTTCACCACTGACATAAAGATGGTAACTGAAAATGACATCAAGATGCTCAAAAAGGTCAAGGCATATAGGGGCATGAGGCACGCATTCGGCTTGCCATCCCGAGGCCAGAAGACCAAATCTAATTTTAGAAGAAACAAGGGAAAGGTCACCGGAGTGGCCAAAAGAAAAGTAGCCGCCTCAGGGAAGTAAATGGGAGATCCACGAAAATCAAGGAAAACGTACAGCACGCCTGCACATCCCTGGCAGAAAGCCAGGATTGAAGAGGAAAAAGTGCTCATGAGAGAGTATGGTCTCAAGAATAAGAAAGAGATATGGAAGATGAACACGCTCGTCAAGACGTTTGCTGATCAAATCAAGGATTCAGTCACGGCGACATCTGCCCAGGCGAAGATAGAAACTGAGCAGCTCATCACTAAACTAAAAAATCTGGCACTCATAAAAGAAGATAGCACCATGGATGACATCCTTGGTCTCACTACCAAAAACGTCCTCGAAAGGAGACTTCAAACATTAGTCTTCAGAAAAGGCATGGCCAAATCTATTGACCAAGCTCGACAATTCATAACCCATGGCCACATCAAGATCGGTGAGAGCAAGGTCACCAGGCCAAGTTTTCTTGTTTCCAAGGCAGAGGAAGACCACATCTCCTTCATCGCCCGATCTGCACTTGCCTCTATTGAGCATCCTGAGCGGGGCGAGGCAACATGAGCGACATCCGCTGGGGCATTGCATACATCTATGCTTCTTATAATAATACGATCATCCATATCACTGATATTACAGGCACTGAAACCATCTCACGAACATCCGGTGGGCAAGTGGTGAAGAGTGACCGCATGGAAAGCTCCCCCACTGCAGCCATGATTGCTGCAAAAAAAGCTGCGGAAATTGCACGAGACAAAGGCATTACCGGCATTCATGTCAAGATTCGAGCAGTGGGAGGTCATAACGGCCCTAACAACCCCGGTCCTGGAGCTCAGGCGGCAGTTCGTGCACTGAGCAGGATGGGACTACGCATCGGTGTCATCGAGGACACCACCCCCTTGCCCCATGACGGCTGCAGGAAAAAGGGCGGAAGAAGAGGGAGGCGAGTGTAATGGATATTCAACTTGTCGATAAGAGTAAGGGGATGTTCATCATCACTACAAAAAATGTCCCTGTTCCATTGCTCAATCTCTACCGGAGATACATCACCACTCGTGTCCCTATCATGGCCATCGAAACTGTCGAGTTTCGGAAGAACAGCTCAATTTTATATGATGAGATGGTCTCCCACCGACTAGGCCTTATCCCATTGAAAACAGACATCAAATCATATAATCTCCCGTCAGAATGCAGTTGCGACGGGGCAGGATGTGCAAAATGCCAAGCGCAACTCACCCTTAAGGCCAAAGGCCCTGGAGTCATCACTGCAGAACAACTCGTTTCAAAAGATCCGGCCATCAAGCCAATCTATCCGGGCATGCCAATTGTCAAGCTCATCAAGGGCAAGGATAAAGTCCAGGAACTCGAGTTTGAAGCTATTGCGACGCTGGGCCAAGGATGTGATCATGCAAAGTTCGCCGGAGCCAACTGCTATTACCATCATGGTGACATTGCCGAAGGTCAACGAAAAGCGAAAGCGGTTCCCGGCAAAGTGGAATTCGTCTTTACCATTGAATCATTCGGGCAGTTGAAGCCGCAGGACCTCGTCGAGGCAGCATCCGATCGCATCACTCATGATATCAAGGAATTCGTCACCAAACTAAAAGAGGCAAGTGCGGGGGTGCCAGAGCCTGGTCAAATGGGTACGGTTGAGGACTAGGTCAAAAGCCGTATGCCTTAGTGGCTGCGCGGGTTCGAATCCCGTCTCCCGCATCATGCAATGGAAGCCCAATTCAGCATAACCACAGACTCCATCAAGGTCAGCATCATGGAGGCCCTCAAGGTCTTTGTTGTTGCCGCTGCCCTCGTCGGAATCGGTTATTACCTTGATACCTTAATGGACCTCGAGGATATCGTCGAGGTCTTTGTAAAACCTGAGTCCCTCCCCAGCGGGATGGAGCTGTTAAGCAGTCTCGCCATAGCAACCTTTTCGGTTTCGCTCATCGGATTCGTGCTTGCATACCTCACCGAGGGAAAACGTCGATGGGATTTTTACCCAGACAGCATCTCTTTCGAACGGAGCGTGCTTTTGTTTTCCGCGGGTAAGGCAACGATAAACTTTTCCAATGTCGTGAGCATCAGGCTGAAGATAGAAGGCATTGATCACCTGATAGGAACCACAACGCTCAGCATATCGCTTACGGGACTCAAAGAGAATGAGCTCAAGATTCCCCATGTCCACCATGGAGACGGTTACATCCCCGTCATCCAACAGCTCATCAATGCCCACCGGGCAAGACAAGCAGCTCACTACCAAGTTCAAGATACCATCAATCAAACCTTAGACCAACTATGACAAAAACAACGAATGCAGGATTACAGAACCTGATCCACACGCTTAAAGCAGCTTCAGCTAAAGAGGAGGCTCCCCTCTGGAAGCGCATCGCCCTCGACTTAGAAAAACCGAGCAGGATTCGCCGTGTGGTCAACATCTCCCGCATCAATCAGTATACACAAGAAAATGACACGGTCATCGTGCCAGGCAAGGTCCTCTCTGTCGGTGAACTTGACCATAAAGTCATTGTTGCAGCATACCAATTTTCCGGCAACGCAATGGAGAAGATAAACAAGGTCGGCGCAGCCATCACTATCAAAGAACTCATGAAGAAACACCCCAAAGGGGAGAAGGTAAAACTAATTGGATGATTATCATGATTATCGACGCGCAAAATACCATCTTGGGAAGGATTGCCACGCAGGCAGCGAAGCAAGCCCTCCTTGGTGAAAAAGTTGATGTTATCAACTGCGAGAAAGCAGTCATTTCAGGAACACAAAAGGCAGTGTTTGGAAAGTACAATGCTGCTGTCAAAAAGGGTATTCCATTGAAAGGACCCTACTTCCCCAAGCAACCGGACCGTTTTGTCCGTAGGGCGATCAGGGGGATGCTTCCTCATAAGCAGCCTAAAGGCAAAGATGCCTTCAAGCGGGTCATGTGCCATGTCGGAGTGCCAAAAGGGTTCGAAGGCAAAGAAATGGCCGAGATCAAGAATGCACAGCGCAAGGACCATGTCCGTTACATGACCGTCGGCAGGCTCTGCCAACTCCTTGGAGGAACCTCATGAACATCATCCATGTCTCAGGAAAAAGGAAGCGGGCCATTGCTCGAGCGACTCTTCGTCCCGGCAAGGGAACCATCACCATCAACAACAAACATCTCGATGCGTATCAACCGCCCATTGCACGATTAAAGATCAGAGAACCTCTCATCCTCGCAGGCTCGCACGTTGACAAAGTCGATATCTTCGTTCGCGTCGCCGGAGGGGGCATCATGAGCCAAGCGGAAGCTGTCCGATTAGCCATCGCAAAATCCCTTGTACAACACACCCCTTCTCTCAAGAAAGTCTTCATCGACTATGACCGCAACCTCCTCGTCGCGGATGTCAGAAGAAAAGAGCCTGCAAAACCCAACAGCCATGGCAAGGCAAGAGCCAAACGGCAGAAGAGCTATAGGTGAACACCATGATCGTCCCCATCAGATGCTGGAGTTGCGGAAAACCCATCGGACACCTCTGGGAAGAGTACACTGAGCGAATCCGAAAAGGAGAAGATCGGAAGAAGGTCTTCGACAGCCTCGGCATGCAGCGATATTGCTGCAGGGCAGTGTTCATGGGCCATGTCGACCTCATCGACGAGGCCGCACAGTTCAAGAAGTTCTAGAGTGCCTTCACCCTCTCAAGGATTATTGAACATCTCGCCTTGCGAGACGCCCAAAAACACGTATTGTTTTTGGCGCGCAAAAATGCCGAATGCATTCTCCGCGTCTCGGCGGGTTGAATACAAAGAAGCCCGGCATTTCTTGTGCACAAACTCTTAGATGTTAAGGGTTTAATACCCCGCCCTTCAGGGCGAGATTTTGTTATCGACACCATCTCTATCATCTTCTCATTTTTTGTCGCTTCAGGAACCTAAAAGGAGTAAATTTATTAAATGGACCTATCTTGATGTTCTTCATGCCGAAACGAGGGCGAAAAGTGGGGCTGCCGCCAGGAACGCTCATCCATATAGGACGGAAGAGCGTTGACAACCTAAAGATTTCTGTCATTGATTATACAGAGGAAAATCTCATTGAACAAGAGATCGCCAAGATTGAGGATGCCTTCCCGCTCATGGACAAGGACTCCAGGACATGGATCAACATCAGCGGATTGCATGATGTCTCAGCCATTGAGGCAATCGGCAATCATTTCAACCTGCATCCTCTCCTCCTGGAAGATGTTGTCAACACTGAACAGCGCCCAAAGCTCGAAGACTATGATGGTTATCTCTTCCTCGTCATGAAGATGCTCTCCTTCGATGACACGAAACGGAAGCTCATCACAGAACAGCTCTCTCTCATCATCAGCAAGCGCTTTGTCATCACCTTTCAAGAACGGCCTGGAGACCCCTTTGATGCCATCCGAGAACGGCTCCGCACAGCGAAAGGAAAGGTCCGCAAATTAGGAACAGATTATCTGGCCTATACGCTGATTGACGCGGTCGTGGACAATTACTTCGTCATCCTCGAGACATTCGGCGACTATGTTGATGACATCAGGGAAGAGCTTTTAGCAAACCCAACGGTCAAATCACTTGAGACCATCCACTACCTCAAACGGGAAATGATCCTTCTTCGGAAGTCCGTATGGCCAGTGCGGGAGGTCATCAACAGCCTGACTCGCTCAGAATCCGGCATCATCGCCAAACAGACGTTTGTCTATCTTCGTGATATCTATGATCACACCATCGTCATCATCGATACCTTGGAGACTAACCGAGACAGCATATCCGGCATGATGGATCTCTATATGTCCAGTGTTTCCAATCGCATGAATGAAATCATGAAAGTGCTCACCATCATCGCGACCATCTTCATACCGCTCACATTTGTCGCTGGTGTCTACGGCATGAATTTCCGATTCATGCCTGAACTCGATTGGCGTTATGGCTACTTCATGGTCTGGGGAGTCATTATCCTGATGGCCGGATTGATGGTTCTTTATTTCAAAAAGAAGGGATGGTTTTAGGCTTTTGGAAAAACCAATTTCTTAAGACGAGCGGAGTTATGATCGTCGTCAAGAGGCTCATCAAGACTATCGTCACAAAGACGTCTTGGCCAATCAATGCTGCATTCAAGCCGATGAGTGCTACGATCATAGCAACTTCTCCTCTCGGGCTCATCCCAAATCCCAGGATAACACTATCCTTCCATGACATGCCTTGGAGCTTTGCCGGAATGCCGCATCCAACCACTTTGGTCACGACGGCCACACCGGTGAGCGCGAGGAGGAACCAAAGGATGTTCAGGGTTATTGCGGAGAAATCTGCCAAGATGCCGAGCGAGACGAAGAATATGGACGCGAAGATGATGTGGAGATATTCTGCGCCTTCCTTGTAATGCATGCTCTGCTGCAGGCCGATGCCATGTAAGGACACACCCGCGATGAAGCTGCCAACAATGGCAGAAATGCCGATCAATTCTGCCCCCATGGCATAGAAGAATGCGACCATCATGGCGAAGATGAAAATGAATTCTGGATAGCGCTTTGCAAACTTTGTCTGGTCAATCTTCTTTATGGTCGGCGAGATCAATTTTGAGCCTAGGAGGATGCCTATCGCCAAGAACGCGACCGCTTTCCCGACAATCAGCAAAGTCGCTATCAGTGAGATGGAGCCTTCTACTAAATCTATCGAAACCGCGAGAGCGAGCAGGCCGAGAACATCATCTATCACTGCCGTCCCGATGATAGCTTTCGCTACAGGGGTCTGCAATTTGCCCATCTCTTTCAATACATTAGCGGTGATGGCAATGCTGGTTGCCGTCAGTGCAGTGCCAATAAATACTGATCCGGCGAATGGAAATCCGAAAGCCAATGCGAGATAATAGCCAGCCACCCACGGGATGATGACTCCTGCCAAGCCTATTACAATATATTTCTTATCAAAGATATCATGCAGCTTGAATTCAAGTCCGATGACAAACAAGAGGATGACTGCACCGAGATGGGCGATGCTTTCGACAAAATCCGTGTAGGTGATCCATCCCAACAGACTCGGGCCTATGACGATCCCCACCAATATCTCCCCGATGACCGCGCTCTGGTGGATCCTCGCGGCGAGGAGATAGCCAGCTAACGCTACGAAGAGGAGCAGGCTCATCTGGAATTCGATGGAAGCAAAGATCTCATTCATTTTTCCTCGATAATCAGTTTCTCTTCTTAAATATTTAGGGGAAAACCTTTAAAAACACCTCCCCGTCCCTTGGATGGATGATCGACCTTAAAAACATCGCATCAAAGTGGCAGAGGCGATGGGAGAATGATGAAGTCTTCCATGTTGAGGAAGACCCGGACAAGAAGAAGTTCTACTGCCTCGAGATGTTCCCCTATCCCAGTGCAACACTCCATATGGGGCATCTGAGGAATTATTCCATCGGCGACGCCTTCGCACGCTTCAAGCGAATGCAAGGATTCAATGTCCTCTACCCAATGGGGTATGATTCCTTCGGCTTGCCGGCAGAGAATGCGGCAATCAAGCACAAGATCAATCCAGAGAAGTGGACCCATGACAACATCAAACATATCCGCAGCCAACAGAAAGGCATGGGGTTAAGCTATGACTGGAGCCGAGAAGTCATAACATGCTGTCCTGAGTACTATAAATGGAACCAATGGATATTTTTGAAACTCTTTGAGAAAGGACTTGCCTACAAGAAGGAAGCACCGGTGAACTGGTGCCCGAAATGCAAGACCGTTTTGGCGAATGAACAGGCAAAAGATGGACAGTGCTGGCGCTGTTCCAGCGATGTCGAGCAAAGGGCATTATCACAATGGTTCTTCAAGATCACGGAGTATGCGGATGAACTCCTCCATGACCTAAAGAAATTAGAGCATTGGCCGAGCCGCGTCAAGACGATGCAGGAGAACTGGATAGGCAGAAGTGAAGGCATTACCATCTATTTCCCGCTCAATGATTCTAAAAAAGTCATCGAGACCTTCACCACAAGACCAGACACCCTCTTCAGTGTCACGTTTATTGTCATCTCGCCTGAGCACCCGCTCGTCGACGAATTGGTGGCCGGAAAGCCGCAGGAAAAAGATGTTGCATCCCTCCGAAAAAAGATCAGCAAGCAAACCATCATTGAACGGACAACTCCGGAAGGAAAGGATAAGCTCGGTTGTTTCACTGGAAGATACGTCACCAATCCTGCAAACAATGAGCAAATCCCGGTCTGGATAGCAAACTTTGTGGTCATGGAATATGGAACAGGCATTGTCATGGCAGATGGGCATGATCAAAGAGATTTCGAGTTCGCGAAAAAATATAATATCCCCCTCAAGATGGTCATTTCTGAGGGTGGATCACCTATCGATGTTACAAAGGCAGGCAAGGCATATGTCTCTGACGGCATCCTCTACGGCTCCGGAGACTTTTCAGGTATGCATAACCGGGGCGCGATTCCAAAAATGATCGCGTGGCTGGAGAAAAAGAAAGCAGGAAAGAAGGCCGTTTTCTACAAGCTCAAGGACTGGCTCATCTCCCGTCAGCGCTATTGGGGAACTCCGATTCCTGTTGTCCACTGCAAGAATTGCGGCATCATCCCTGTTCCCGAGGCAGCGCTTCCGGTGATGCTGCCAAATCAGGTAGAGTTCAAAGGCCAGAATCCCCTCGAGGGCGCGAAAGATTTCGTGCACACGGTCTGTCCCTCATGCCAAGGTCCTGCTCGACGGGAAACTGACACCTTGGACACGTTTGTCGACAGCTCCTGGTATTTCTTACGGTATACAGATCCCTATAACAAGAATCTACCGTTTGGGACTCCAGCCCGGTATTGGATGCCCGTCGACCAATACATCGGAGGGATAGAGCACGCGGTCATGCATCTGCTGTATGCAAGATTTTTCACTAAAGCGCTCCGGGACCTGGGCATGCACCGCGTCGACGAGCCGTTCACCCGGCTCCTGACACAGGGCATGGTCATTAAGGACGGGGCGAAGATGTCGAAGAGCATCGGCAATGTCGTCGATCCTCAAACCCTCTTTGATCGGTATGGGGTTGATACTGCTCGCATGTTCATCCTCTTTGCAGCGCTTCCTGAAAATGAGCTTGATTGGAGCGATGAAGGCGTTCAGGGGTCATACAGGCTCTTGCACCGCATCGCCGCGTTGCTGGACGAGCCATACGAAGAGGGGAAGCTCAATCCCTCAACGCTGACGCAGGAAGAACAGTTCGTCGTGAGCAAGATGAATGCCACGGTCCATGCGGTCACCGAGCATCTTGGTTGCATGGCCATGAGCCATGCGATCACTTCCTTGATGGAATTCGTGAACGCATTCCACAAGGCCAAGGTCAATCCAGTTGTCAGGCATTCCTGCCTCGAGACATTGGCGTTGTTGATCAATCCCTTTGCGCCCCATCTCAGTGAAGAGGTCTGGGAGAAGATGGGTAAGAAAGATTATGCATCATTGCAGAAATGGCCAGCTGCTGAGAAAGTTGATGAGGAAGCGCTGTTTTTACAGGAGTTCATCGAAGGCACGAAAAGGGACATTCTTTCGGTGCAGAAATTGACTGGGATCACTGAGCCTAAGGAAATTACGCTCTTTGTCGCACCCAAATGGCGCTATGCAGCGACGAAGAAACTCAAGAAAGAAATGGAGAAGACACGAGATGTCGGAAAACTGATCAAATCAGTGATGGACCCGAAACACGGCAAGGAAATTGCAGGCTTTGTGCAGAAAGTTGTCAAAGATCCAAAGAAAATGCCGGTGATGGTGTTGACGCAGGATAAAGAATTCTCCGCATTGGAAGGGGCGTCTTTCGGGTATTCTGCGAAGATCATTGTTGTCAAGGCAGAAGATAGTGCAGATCCAAAGGCGCAGCAAGCAATGCCTGGTCGAGTAGCGATTAAGATTTCTTGATAAGTGTTGAGTTCGCTTTTTATAAGCTGTGATTTCCATCCGGTGTGTTCACCGGTGGGGTAAACTTAAAGAAGTTCTTTTTCTTGGGTAATGCTTGAAGCTGACCAAAACCACAATGTTCCGTT
>JBDRLS010000064.1:0-2122 GCA_043812875.1 Nanobdellota archaeon | reverse complement strand
ACCGATTCATCACCATCAATCCCTGTTCATCAATTGTTCCAACCCTCATGTGAATAGGAGGGCCCCAACCATGCTCATAATCATAGACGACCATGCTTCCAATATGTTCCTTAATATATGTTCTCAGATTCTTTGCTTGTTGTCGGTTTGCTTCTGATGGCCGTGAATACGTTAGCGCATCCCATAACTCAAGATCATGAGGATCAAAAGGTTCTCCATTAATGAGTGCCTGATTCATCCGAGCGACTTCAGCGGCAATAAGTTCAGTTATTCGGCATTGATCGCGTTGACGACTCTGCGCTTTTGTCAACGCTTCTTGTGCAATTCTTCCTGCATCTATCTCTTCTTCTACGAGTTGATACAAATCTTTGAGCGAAAGTCCCATGATTTTCGAGAACACAATCCTCTATTTAAAAGTTACTACTGGGGAAGATAGAACGCTTTGTGGAGTTGATAGCTTAAACGAGGTATGTGCATATCCCTGGCGAGAGGGACAAGCTTTATTAAGCCTTGGCGCTCCTCCCCGCCATGATCACCTGGAGCATCTTGGTGCCCTGTTATAATGAAGCGCAGCGCGGAAAGAAATTCCTCTTTGAGCTCGCAGACTTTGTCTCCTCTATAAAAAACAAAGAGCTCATCCTCATCGATGACGGCTCAACAGATGACACCATCAACCTTCTCGAAAGAGTTGCGGCGGAACATTCCTTTATCCGCATCTTGAAGCTGCGCCCCAACCGAGGGAAAGGGGGAGCGATCAAAGCAGGGATCTTCAAGGCAAAGGGAAGGAAGATCATCTTCATCGACGCTGATGGATCGATCGCGCCGGATCAGCTTCCGAGAATGATGAATCTGCTCGAGAAGCATCCCTTTGTTATCGCATCGAGGTATTTTGAACGTGAACGGATCAAACAGCCGTTCTCCCGCGTCATTGTGGGCACGATATTCAACACCTATGTCAATCTCCTTTTCAGGATCCATATAAAGGACACGCTCTGCGGTTTCAAGGGCTTTGATGCAGCGATCGCCCGGAAGCTGTTCAAGAACCTCATATCCATGCGCTGGATCTTTGATGTGGAGATCTTCTATCGTGCGCGGAAGAACAGGATACCGATCAAGCAGTTCTCCATTGATTGGCAGCACTGCGGAGGGAGCAAGATCACGTTCTTCGAGCCTGTCCGGATGGCATGGCGGCTCCTTGTGCTTCGGATGAAGATCTGAGGTGTTTCTTTGCTTTTTTCCTGCTAAAGAAAGTGAAGATTGCCAAGCCAACAAGAAGAATCACAGTCACAATGCTGATAATCATGCCCGTGCGAAAGGTGCTGGACTCATAAGAAAATGTTATCTTCTCAGGAGTATCGACCCAGATGACGGTCTGCAGGCCGTTGCCGCGCAGCATCTCCAATTCCTTCGAGCTCTTAGCTTTCCACGCATCGAACATGAAAAACTTCTCGCTGAGGACGAGGAATCCTGATCCTTCCGGTGTAATGGAGTAACCATTCGGCGAGTAATCCTCAATTGGGATCTCCTCGGCGATACCGCTTGAGCTCAATACCGCTTCAACTTCCTCCTGGGTGATCTCGGTTTTTCCATTTGGAATATCTGGAAGGACCTTCCCTCCTTGGGCAGCGTATGCAGTGAGAAGGGCGTTTGACGGCAGATCCAACTCTCCAGAGGTGAGAAGAATTGCATCAAAATGATTGAGGAATTCTTGGCTGTAATCACTTATCTTTCCTTTCTGATCCATCACCAAGACCGCATTCTGCGGGGAGAATGAGTCAAGAAGCATGAGGGAATACATGGCCTCCCTTGCTCCATCCCCCATTACCAAGATCGACCTATCCGCCATGTATGCCCGCGGAAGATAGAGCAGGTTCTCGTAGAGATACGGGCCGTCGATACCGGCGTCGACGCTGTCATCATAGCAGATGGTGCATTCATTGAATTTGCCGATGAAGCTGAGGTCATCGGATTCTATTGGCTGATCGGCATAAATATACTTCGTGTTGAGCATGCCATAGAATTTCATCGGCGCTTGATGGGCGATGGCGAGGTATTCATTGAAATATTCCGGGATCCAGACATTGTTGAAGCCGTAGAGGACTTGGAGCTCCATGGGAATGGC
>JBDRLS010000063.1:0-6925 GCA_043812875.1 Nanobdellota archaeon | reverse complement strand
AATTTTAATTGCAAAAGTTAAGTACGGGTTATCCTCCGTTTTATACCCTACTGAAATCATATCTCCTAATAAATAAAATTCTGTTACTGAAATATTTTGGTCTTTAGAATTTTTTTTAATTAGTTCCTCAATTTTTCTTTTTAGAGTGTATAAATCTTCATCATATCTTGGTGTTTTTGCATAAATATTATTAGCAAAATCATATAAATTGGTTATACTCCTTAGCTTTTTTTTGGTTTTTCTTGAATAATATTCATAATCAGTTCTGCTAATCGGTTTTTCATCGAGTAACCTTCTAATAATATGTCGTTCCTTTTTTGTAAACAGCTGAGAAAGATACATCTGTAAGTCCCTTTCAGCATATATTTTTTGTTTCTCAATAAAGAGGGTGGGTGCAGTCTCATTTCTTAATTGTAATTCAAACTCATCTTTGAATTCATCGTAATGTAACTTGAATTTCTTTGCATATTTATTCTCTAAACTCTTATTAAGACCAGTGTAACGCGGAAACCTCTTATCAATATTTAATTCATAGAAAATTTTTGAAGTTATGCTCAAGATCTCATTGAATAATTCCTTATTTGTTGTTTTTGTATAGAGGATATGTGCATCTAATCTATATTTATATAATAAATACGGAATCGCTTTTAAGTATCTCATATTTTCAGTCTTTAGAATGCTTAAGATCAACATGTCTATACTCTCATTATCTCCAAGCATCCTAAATCCTGCTTCATTGAGTTTTTTTTCTATCGCAATTCCCATTTTTTAACCTCATCTATCAAATCATTATCAAGACTGAACTTCCATTCTTTGAACTTAATCTCGATTAAATCAAGCAATTTTTGTTGATAATTAGCAACAGTTGAAGTTTCCATAGTTTCTTTATATCTTTGAACAAGTTTACTAAGATTGATTTTTTCTATCTCTAAGATTCTTTTGATATCATCGAAATCTCTCGAATCTCCTCTTGCTAATTTACTGATGATTATATCTTCTAGGGGTAATGTATAAAGTTTGATATTTCTAAAAGATTTGGCAAGCTTCGATTTGCCTATGCAATCTGGAAGCAATTCGATTCCCATAATATTAGATCCATAAAACATATCAAATCTTAATCCTTCTTGAGTAAACCACTTGATCCCATTTCTCTCAAAACCTAAATCATCAAAGAGTTTACATATATACTGATATTCTCCTTCCGTTTCTATATTAATATCAACATCTCTCGTAGATTTTTTTATGTGGAGTATAGTTAATGCAGTACTCCCTAATGCGTACATTTTAATCTCTTTTTCAATGAATTTGGAAATAGATTCGATTAACTCAAAGAGTTCCTCAGCATTAATTTCTTTCTCATTATGAGCCACATATATAATGTAATTGTCATTATTATATAAATCTTTCTATTTTTGTATGTATATGTACAAATTTTGTATAAATTAGATAATAAGTCAAATAATTATGTTTTCATTTAAAATCCAATATTTTTTAAATACATCTTAGTAGTTTCATACAGAAAAGAGGAACCCATGCTCATCGAACTCTTATTATTCCTCATCGGCCTCATCCTCCTAGTCTTCGGCTCCGACATCTTCGTCAAGAGAGCGGCGAAAATTGCTCAACACCTCGGTTTATCTCCCTTCATCATAGGACTGACATTAGTCGCAGTCGGAACCTCCCTCCCGGAACTCGGAGCGGCCATAGCAGCAGCATTGAGGCAAGAATCCGGTCTTGTCATCGGCAATATCATCGGTTCAAATATCGCGAACATCGCCCTGATCATCGGCATCACCTCAATCATCGCAACAGTGAAGACGACAAAGACCATCCTTCGAAGAGAAGCATACATCATGCTCTATATCACCATGTTGATTGCATTATTCTTCGTCACAGGCACGATCACCCGAGTCGAAGGCATCATCTTGCTCCTCCTCTTTTTCGCCTACAACGTATTCATCATCCACGTCAAAGATGAGCCACGGCAAGGACTGCATGCATTCATCTCCTCCTTCTTACGCTTGGAATATGTAGGCATGCTCCAGAAGGACATGGGGAGCCATGTCCAAAAAGCAAAGCATGCGATCAAGAACACGCCGTTCGTCAAGGATTTCCTTATTGCAGTCGTAAGCATGGCGGCCATCATCCTCGGTGCGGATATGTTTGTTGATGGTGCAATCTATATCGCCAACAGCTTTGGCATATCAAGCATTGTCATCGGCGCAACTTTGGTTGCGATAGGCACCTCTCTTCCCGAGCTTGCTGTCTCAATCAGCGCGGTGACAAAAGGCCTTGGGGGGATCGCCATCGGCAATATCCTCGGCTCGAACATCGCAAACCTATTGCTCATCTTGGGGCTGACTGCGCTCTTGCAGCCCATATTCATCCCGAAGTTCGCACTCTGGTATCTGATGCCTGTGCTTCTTGCATTTTCACTCCTTCTGGTCATTTTTTTGAGGAGCGGCTATAGAATTGTGAGAAAAGAGGGCGTATTCTTTCTTGTGGGCTATGGCATCTATCTCTTTTTCCTATTCAATTTCGGATGAAGTGACTTTCTTGTAAACAATGGTCCTGTAAGGGAAGGGTATCTCGATGCCTTCCTTGTCAAACCGCTGCTTGATGGCCTTGTTGAGGTCCCAGCCGAGCATGGTCGCATCTGCTGGATCCTTCGCCCAGACCCAGGCTCGCAGATTAACCGAAGAATCGCCGAAGCCGAGGACTTTGGTGCGCACGACCGGTTCTTTGTTCTTTTTTTCCTCAGAAGTCCGTTTGTCAATGGTCAAGGGATGTTTTAGCGCTTCCTCCTGCATGAGCCTGAATGCCTTATCGATATCAGAATCATAGCTGATGCTGAACTCAACAAATTTACAGACTTCCTCATCCCCTAGATGGGCATTCTCGATCTTCTCGTTGCTAATGATGGAATTTGGTATGATCACACGTTTATTCTCAAATGTCTTGATGACTGTATGCCTAAGGTTTATGTCTTCGACAATGCCGCTGACGTCCGTCCCTATCCTGATGCGGTCCCCCACACGGAACGGCTTGAATATGACGATGAACACCCCGCTTATGATGTTTGAAAATGCCTGCTGGGATGCGAAGCCGATGACCACTGCGAGCACTCCAGCGCCGGCGAGGAGAGAGACGGAAAGCGCGCGAAAGGCTGGGATAGTATAGATGGCAATGCCGAATCCTACGATATAAATGATCGCAGTCAGTGCATGTTTCATGAACTTGAAATGGGTGTCATCAACCTTCAGCAGGCGTCGTTGGCGCTTTGCAGCGCGGTCCATGAACGACCGGACGATCTTTGCGAGAATGAACGTACAAGATAAAATAATGATAACAACGATGATCCTGCCAAGACTTTGTTCAAGAATGAGACGCGCTTGTTCAAGGAATGCCATGATCACTGAGGGACCCCTAAGATTTATATATCTATGGGTGATACCTTCCTAGGGATTTTTCCGTCCAAACCGAAATGTTTATAAACAAAATCTCCTCGGATGCCATTGTCGAAACGAGGCAACACTATGGCTGATGAAGAATATGAACTTGCGCCACATAAAAAGCTTGAGATGTTGCGCCAAGATGTTGAACGTCTAAAGCAAAATCCATTGGCTGGGACAAAACAGAGCAAGGACCTGCTTTCTTCAATGGATCGTCTTACAAGCAGTGTGCATATGCTCATTGATATGTTCAGGGTTGCAGGCGAGGAGATGAAGCGCGAGCACCACACTGAAAAATTTTCTCCAAAGCTGCTCATGGAGCGGTTGGATGATATCGAAAAACAAAATAAGATCATTGCCGAGGGCATGGTCTCTATCTCAGACATGGTGAAGAAGGCGCATCAAAAACCAGAGCTGCCTCCGATGCCGCCCCCTCAAGCGATGCCTCAGCCAGAACCATTCAGGATCAGCACTGCTCCAGCTCCTCCTTCCCAGGACTATGCTCCCTATCCGCCTCAAGGCCCTAGTCCCTTTCAGTCCGACTTCAACGCGCCCTTCCCTCCACCAGAGCCGATCCCGAGGCTCCAGTCAAGATCTGGACCCATGGGATTCCCCCCTAATCCATTAGATGCTCCTGCCCCTCCTCCAGATTTTAGGAAGAGAAGCCTCTTCGGGAGATAAACATGCATGACACCCAAGAGTTCTACAGCCACCTTGCGTCAGCAGCGCACCGGCTGAGGCTGCGCCATGATCATCATCTCCAGTTCCACCATCAGCTCGCTCATGTGAGGAAGCTTTCCCTTGATAAGAATGTAAGAAAGAAGGATGTGGATCATGGGATCAAGGAGCTCAAGCAGAAGATTGATGAATTGCTGGATACAGAACGAGGCCTTTTCAAGCATGGCCTTACGAATGATCAGGGAAATCATGAGTTTGCCGAACAATTGCATGCTCTCGAAATAAAGCTTGAAAGCATGATGCCTGTCAATAAGCCTACGGTAAAGCATCTTGAGCAGCGCATCTCCTCATTGGAGAAAAAGCATGAGGAGCTTCAGAACCAAGGATTATCCAAGGAGCGCTTGGACAAACTTAGGGAACATATCGCCAGGATCAAGGAGCGCATCCAGGCATCGCATATCCCAAAAGAGCCCAGGCGTGTGTTCATCACCAAAGACCCTGACCCTGCGAAGCACCAACTGAAAACCGAGCAGAATATGACATCCGAGCCTATAAAAAAGACCATCGAGCGATCCATCTCTGATTATATCATTGAGACCGCACCAGAAACTCCGCCGCTTCCTGTCGTGCCTCCCTTCATGAAAACATCACAGCCTCCAATCATCCTTCCACCGCCAAAGATCAGGAAAAAGGGGAAAACAGCCATCCCGCGGTTAAGGCCGCCAGGGCCATTGCCGAAGATTGATGAAGAAGAATTCATGAAAAAGCATATTCTCACTGCAAAGGGCACTCAAGAAGCAGACACTAACCCGGATAAGCCGCATGGCATGTTCTGGAAGTTAGGGCACAAATCTACAGATCCTTCGCCATGACCGTCTTTCGCCCATTGGCTTCTGCACGTCTCGCCGCTTCCTTCAACAGGGTTTCTACCTTTTGGTTGAGCGCTTCGGCAAAGTCAGAGGCAATGCTATAATTCGGTACTGCTTGTTTAAGCTTCGCTTTCACGATATACATGATCACACCTAGGAAATGTAAGGCAATGGTGCTTTATATAAGTTATGCCTACATGGCGCCGATGGCCTTCTTCATCAACGGGAGCACTGCTTCGACCTCTTCCTTGGTCATCCTGCCGAGCTTTGACCAGCCCCACTCGCCGTTCATGTTCCTATTTTCCCTGCCGAGCTGGAGCTTCTTCTCTCCCTCGTTATAGGAATGCACGCCGACTGTGATCTTTGATGTCTCGAATTCTGCCACTTCTGCAAAGAGTTGCTTGTCTAAGTTCTTGTCAAATGCCATTTTGTTTTTCACCTGTGAGGGGGCCATGCCCTGGGTTTTTAAAGGTTTCTGCTAAAATAAAGAAAGGAATATATAGTTGCTAGCATTGACCTTCCATATGTCAGGAGATCCATCGCGAGCAGTATCACAAAGACATCTTCGTGAATTGGTCGGCCTCTATCCTTTAGTGACGAGAGAGCTGCGAACTGAGGGTGATAGGTCAATTGAGATGCTCAGCAGCAGGTTCATTGCTGTTGAAGCTGATGTTGAAACCGTCTTAGAGACCTTGATTGATATGGGAGTAGTAGAGAAGATACCCTATGATAAAGTCCCCGGCGAGCTTGCTTACAAATACCATTGGAAAGGCGGCAAGGGTTCTCAGAGCTATGAGTCAGCGCTTATGCAACGGCTCGACAGGAAGTGAATCTACTCCCATTCTATAGTGCCTGGCGGTTTCGTTGTGAAATCATAATAGACTGCATCAATACCCATGGACCGTATCCTTTCTGCAAGGACTTTCATCTGTCCAAGATCCAATTTCGCATACGTGGCCGTCATCGCCTCCTGAGAGTGGACAGGCCGTAGGATGATTGATTCTCCATGGACATTGCCCATGGGTGCCATGATCACTGGAAATTGCCAAAGGTCATTCGACCCGTTCTTGCTCGTCGATTCTCTGACCAGGGCATCAATATCGCGCAGGAGGGAAAGACGCTGCCGTGTCAGGGTTGCTTTCTTTAAGGAAAGCGGCGGCACAGATGGAGAGAGGAGATAAATCATACGGTTGACACTGGGTAGTTTGTTAGGGATCGAACTTAATGCGTCTAGCTGATCCCAATCTGCTCCGCCATAGATGATCGCCGGATGCTTATACGTTCGTTCATCCCCTTGGACACCGACACTTTTCACAGGAGCGATGACCCCTTTAAGAGGGAGGACCATCTCTTGGAGACGTCCATTATCAGGATGATCAAAGGATTCTTCTGCATTGCAGAGGCATCTCACTGCCAATCCTGGACCAGGAAATGGCTTTCGGTTAACTAATGCAGAGGGAAGTCCAAGTGCGACGCCGAGCGCTCTCACTTCATCCTTATAAAGCTGTTTTATCGGTTCAATGACCTTTCCTTCCTTGAGAAGCTGCCGCATCACCTCGACTCGATTATGATGGGTCTTGATGAGCGCTGCATGCTTTGTCCCTTGTGATTCTATGGTGTCAGGATAGATAGTGCCTTGGGCAAGAAGCCACCCTTCAGTATGCATGTCCCTCATCGCATCCTGCGCGACTTTGACAAAGACCTCACCGATGATCTTCCGTTTCTCTTCAGGGTCAGTGATGCCCTGCAACGCATCAATGAACTGCTGGGATGCATCGACGAATTCCAGATGAAGCCCTTGATGTTCAAGCGCCTTCATCACAAAAGCGCTTTCATTCTTTCGCATGAAGCCATTGTCGATGTGGAGTCCCCGGACGTGTTCATTTCCCAATGCCTTTCCGAGCAGGGCATAACAGACTGTCGAGT
>JBDRLS010000062.1:0-2393 GCA_043812875.1 Nanobdellota archaeon | reverse complement strand
AAGTATTTACGTAACAAGTTTGGGTGGACTTGGTTGCCGGTGTAATTATGCCAGTTCTTTTAGCAAGAATTTTCGCAGCTATGATCTGGTCACTGGGGTGGAAGTCTGCTTTGATCGCATATAAGGAGTGGGTGAAGTATTATGGTGAACAATATGCAGCTCTCACCCCTGACCAGAAAGCTGAATGGAATCGGGATTGGACGGAAGATTTCAAGACAGATGAAGGAGAGCTTCCAGAAACACCAGGCATTGTTTTAAAGGATGCAATAGATCCTTATAAAGGAGATGGAAAGGTAGACGAATGATGAGGAACATGAGGAAAAGAATTTTATCATTACTACTACTGCTGTTAGTAATATCATGTAGTAATGGGATAATATCATGTAAGAATGGCGGTGTCACTCCGCCTATTGGGCCTCCTCCGATTGTTTATGTCGCTCCTGCTGATTGGGAGGATAACGCGTATCTCTTTTTATACCCTGATGTTGCCGGAAGTTCCTTATATAGCTCCAATCCACTTGCTCATTATATGGAATGGGGCCAGGCTGAAAATAGGGTGTGGAAGCCTGAAGAGTGGAGTTCGGCACAGTACCTTATCAATAATCCTGATGTGGCGGGAGATGTTTATTTTGGTGTGCATCCTTTGGAGCATTGGTGGAGAGCAGGACAATATGAAGGGAGAAATTATTTAACCCCAATCTCCAAAATTACAGATTTTGTCCATTTACCAGAGTGCGACAACCCTGTCTCGGTCTATTTCGGTATTGGTAAAGTAAACAGTACAATACACTTCGGAGAATATGGATATCAGTATGGAGATGCTTCCTCAAAATTATTTGCTTATCCCCATATGTTGGTTCAGGAATTTGACTCTGAATCTGTGTTGGATATTAAGGAGTTCAAAGGGAGGTATTATTTATCAGTCGAACGTGGAAAGTGGAAATCCGGTGTTGACAAAGCGATGGTCTATCAGCTTCAAGGGACAAAATGGGTTGAAGTTTATCGTCATCCTCGCTGGAATTTGATGGTCCATCTTCATGTCCATAATGGGTATTTGTATGCTACCGGATCAAAGCTGGAAGATCGATCTGATCCAGCTGGAGCCGTGCGGACAGCAGATGGGGTGAACTGGGAAGTTTACTATGAAAATCAATCCGAATATCGTTTATGGGGGATGACGTCCCTTGGTAATGACATATGGTTTGCAGCAACATCAAGCGGGATGGACTATGGCGGGAATAATTGCCGCCCCTCGGTGTTTCGTAATAAAGATCTTATTTGGACGGATTATAGCAATCCTAATGATGGCTTCTGGGGAATCGCAGCTTTTAAGGGACAGATTTATCTTGGTCAGACCGGACATGCAAGGGTGGTACGATTCTCTGATAAAAAGGTTGTACTTGATCGTCCAGGACATATCAAAATCACAAAGTTGTTAGTGAGTGAAGCAACCAATATTTTATTTGCCTTTGTCAGTGGATCAGATGCGACTACATCTGGAGCTGAGGTATGGGCGACCAGTGATGGAAATAGCTGGTATAATGTTGGTGGTGCATTTGCTGTGCCGCATTTGTTTTTTGCTTATTATGAACCGGTTGCAAAAGAAATATGGATTGCTGGCGGGAAGTTCTCACAAAGAGATGGTGGATATGGCAGGATTTACAAAAGTGTGAGGAAGTAATATGAAAGGCTTATATCTACTCTGGGCTGATCACATATACATCGACAAGGCACTGGAAGCAGGGATTGATACATTGATTGTGCCATTTTACTCTTTACCTGATGATGCCAATGATGGAGGTTATTTTCCTACCTTTGATCAGGCAAAGGATGTCTTTGTCCGGTATAAAGGCAAAGCCAAACTGATTGCTGCTCCTGTATTGTATGAGTTATGGTCTGATCTTCCCATGGATGAAAGATTCGCGCAAAAAGGACAGTATCTTCCAAGACATTTCTGCCCAACAAGCGAATCTCGGCTTGACAAGGTGATGGCTCCTTTTGTGAAATTGCATGCTCAAGGTCTGGTTGATGAGGTTGTCTTCGATGTTGAGCATTATACCGGAGAGCCAAAGATGTTCAGTAAGGAGATACGGTGTGAATGCTCAAGGTGTGTCGGCATGTCACATGAAGATCAATGGAAACGCAGACGTGATTTGATGAAGAAATATCCGTGTTGTACTGGTCAGTTGGCTTTGGATAGTTGGTGGAGTCTTAGGTGTTACAATAAGCCTAAAGTGTTGAATGAAGGAACTTACGCACTGACAGGATTCAAAAATAGATGGAATATATGGTGGGCGCAGAGAATAGCCTCCTGGTTTCACGGAGTCAATTATACTGTTGTTCCTGGTGCTTTCATTGAGATATTTCGCTCCACGGATACATTTTTGGAGTAT
>JBDRLS010000061.1:0-3163 GCA_043812875.1 Nanobdellota archaeon | reverse complement strand
TTGCCGATCTTGAAGAACGGTGGCTCGTCTATCTGAATCTCCGCGTCTCGTGGATCCCGCTCATCACGAGCGTCTCGGCGCTCTGGTTCGTTACGGCACTCATATTCGTTTACGGGTACACGCGGAAGAAACGGCAGGCGGGCCGTCGTCTGAAAGAAATGGAGACGGAAGAGGAATCCGAAGAGTGGCATCCAAAAGGCCAGGGGCATGAAAAACGTCACAAAGGAGAGCCAATCCATGAAGCGTAGCCTTACTGCCTTTCTGTTCGCTGTTCTTCTGATCCCCCTTCAATCCGGACATGCCGCTGACCTCACCCTCCCCAAGGACACCTCCATCCAGGTATATTTTAGTCCTGACGGGGGCTGCACCGATGCAATCAACAAGGCTCTCGGTCAAGCCAGACAGGAGATCCTTGTCCAGGCGTATTCCTTCACCTCTACCCCGATAGCCAAGGCCCTGCTGGATGCCCACAAACGAGGTGTAACCGTCCAGGTTATCCTCGACAAGAGCCAGAAGACCCAAAAGTATTCATCTGCCACCTTCCTGAAGAACAGCCGTATCCGTACGTTTATCGATGATAAACACGCCATAGCCCACAACAAGATTATGATCATCGACCGGGAGATCGTGATCACCGGGTCATTCAACTTTACGAAGGCCGCTGAAGAGAAGAACGCGGAGAATGTGCTGATAATAAGGGACAAGGATCTGGCGAAGGTTTATATTGAGAACTGGGAGAAGCATAAGGGACATTCGGAGAGATACTGAGAGGAGAGCCATTATGAGCCTGACGAAAATTGACATCATCGGATCTATTTACGAGGAGCTGGGTATCCCCAAGAAAGACTGCATCCGTATCGTTGAAAGCGTCTTTGATATCATCAAGGATGAGCTCGACAAATGGAATGACGTCAAAATCTCCGGATTCGGCAAATGGACGGTCAAAGCTAAGAAGGCGAGAAAAGGCCGGAATCCTCAGACCGGGGAGGCATTAACCATTGATGCGAGAAGAGTTGTCACATTCAAACCGTCCACTGTGTTGAGGGATGCTGTAAATTTAGGAGACTGATGGAAGCGTAATGGCTGAGAAACTCGATCCCAAAGAAATCATTTCTTTTGAAGAACTGCTCACATCCGAGGTCATTCAGTCGGATGCCCTGATCAACCTGCTTGACCGCAAGGGTATCATCACCAAGAAGGAACTCCTGGAAGAGATAAAGCGGGTGCAGGCGACCTTGCCGAGAAGCGAAAGGGCGAAGCGATGATCCAGAAAATCATCTCCGGCGGCCAGACCGACCCTGACAGCGCTCATATAGCCAGATGTTTGATGTTAATTCTCATCATAGCCTTTTTTAGTGGCTGCTCTGGCGTCTCTGAAAAAGGGATCAACAAACCGGACAGCAAAACGGGAATCGCCAATCCCGCTTCAGTCAACTGCATAAACAAGGGAGGGAGTCTTTCGATTCAGAAAAGAGTCGATGGTGGAGAATACGGCATCTGCATCTTTGAAGATAATCGGCAATGCGAGGAATGGGCTCTTTTTAGGGGAGAATGCCCCATTGGGGGGATAAAGATTACTGGGTATGTGACTCCAGCAGCTCAATACTGCGCGATCACCGGAGGGTCTTATAAGGTCACCGGTCAGAGTAATACTGACGGGGAACAGGGAACCTGCACGTTTAATAATGGTAAGATCTGCAATGTTTGGGACTATTACAGTGGCCGATGTTCAAAGGATAACTGAGCATCCACAGATATGAACAGAAGGAATTATTTAGCAGTGCAATGATGAACGAAGAAAAGCAGCCACAATCAGTTGAAGAAGCCGTTGACAGACTACATGCCAACATGAGCCTGAATGATGAGATTCTATTGGCTTCCACAAATGAAGAAAATCTCATTGATGTCCATTTTGGTCTTGGTCATCATATCAGAAATGAATTCGGCCTATGGTCTGGAAATGATGCCCTCCTTGAATCTTGCCGCATCCTATCAGGAGATAAAAATCTTCATGTGGAGGATGCGTCAATGGTCATTATCAAGGCACTATGGGAGAAACTGAAGAGGAACAGCATCCTGGCGGACTCATGAATACAGGATTGGGTAAGGCATCATTTTAACTCATCGAGATAGGAGGGCGTTTATGGCAAAGAAGGTTCTTGTGCTTTTGGGAAGTCCGCGAAGAAAAGGCAACAGCGCCATTTTAGCCGAGCAGATCACCAAAGGTGCGAAATCGGGAAAGGCAAAAGTCGAAACCATTTACCTGCACGGTAAAAACATTGCCCCCTGTAAAGCCTGCATGAGTTGCCAGAAGAAAGGCAGCAAGGGATGTTCCATCCAGGATGACATGCAGGAGATCTATTTGAAGCTCACCGAATCGGACGCCTGGGTGATCGCCACCCCTGTTTACTGGTTCAATATGTCTGCACAGACCAAAATCTTTATGGATCGATGTTTCGCTCTTCTCGCTTACCGTAAAAATCCCTTCAAGGGAAAGCGAATCGCCATCGCCATGACTTATGGTGACGCAGATTCTTTCACTTCGGGTTGCGTCAATGCTTTGAGGAGTTTTCAGGATGCCTTTGGGTACACGGAATCGCGGATTGTAGGCATGGTCTATGGAAGCGCAATGGAGGCAGGCCAGATCAGATCTAACGAAAAGGTCATGCAGGAGGCTTTTGACCTGGGAAAGAAGCTGGTGTCCGAATGAATCGTGTCATTGATTGATGGAGATTTCGGTATTTATCCCATGCGTAAATCCCAATGACGAGCGATTGCATTCATATCACGTTATGATGCTGCCAAAATTCAACATAAGAACTTTGATCTTCATCCTGCTGCCCATTGCGGTTGCAAGCGTTGCCATTGCATGGGATTTACAGCGCCTGGACAAAGATTTCAATCATCTGTATTTGTTGCTGAAAACTGCGCGGTGGGATGCCTTCTATAAGGACACGACAATCATTGTAAGGTTCAATGGCAACATGGTTATCATTGCATCCACAGAGGGAAATGTCACCGTTGATGGGCATGAAGAGGCTAAGATCGGGTTGAACGTTTATAGGAAGAAGTGATTGGGAATAATACCCGATCCAGATATAATGACAAAGGGGTATGAAAAAAAGACTTGTTTGGCAAAATACTTCATGAGGCTGGTGGATCT
>JBDRLS010000060.1:0-8874 GCA_043812875.1 Nanobdellota archaeon | reverse complement strand
AAGGTCATGAAAGAGTTCCTCGAAAGCGAGATCGATGTCAATAATATCACCACATTGATCAAGCTCAAGCATTTTGGCGTGGATCTCCACGAACTTCCTGATTACCTCATTGTCTCCTCGTTCGGGGAAGTGAAATTGAGCCAGCTCATGAAAGCAAAAGATGTTCCTCAACTCATTCATTATCTGAAGACTACCCGCTTTTATCCGGTGCTCAAAGATGTTTCAGAAGACCAGGACGGCTTGATAATCATTGAAGCTGCATTGCACAAATATCTCCTCAAGCGGACCATCACGCTCCTCCATCAGAACCTCTTCTCTGTTGATGTCATCCTTGCATTCCTTCTCGCAAAAGAGATTGAGATCATGAATCTCAAGAGACTTGTCAAGGGGAAACAGTTGGGAGTGCAGGAAAACATGATTGAGAAGGTATTGGTGATGTAACAATGGAGATCGCGGCATTAGGCACACAAGAATTCATCCTCGGGTTCCAGCTCGCAGGCATCCGGAAAACTATTGAGATAAGTGATGCCCCGCTGAAGGATTTCCAACAAGTATTGGATGACAAGAACATCGGTATTGTCATCACTGATGAGCATTCCATGGAACGCTTAAAGGAGCACGAGCGCTTTAGGATTGAGCGCTCTGTCCGCCCCGCATTCATTGTATTGTCAATGACTGCATCCGGCCAAGATAATCTGAGAAAGATGATCATGAAGGCCATTGGAGTCGATCTCCTGAAGGAATAAGGTGAGGATCATGAAAAACAAAGGAACACTTTTCCGCATTGCCGGCCCAGTCGTCGTCGCTAAAGGCATCAATGCCCGCATGTTTGACGTCGTCCGTGTCGGAGAGGAAAAGCTGATGGGAGAGGTCATCCAGATTGATGGTGACAACACTACTATCCAAGTCTATGAGGATACATCTGGACTGCATCCAGGACAAGAGGTCGTCAACACAGGACTCCCTCTTTCAGTAGAACTCGGTCCTGGATTGTTGACATCCATCTATGATGGTATCCAACGGCCATTGCCCGTCCTCGCAGAACAGCAAGGGGACTATATCATGCGCGGTGCAGAAGCGCCTGGCCTCAACCGTGAGAAGAAATGGGATTTTAAGGCCGTTGCCAAGAAAGGCGATCAAATCACTCCAGGCCAGGTCCTTGGTGAGATAGAGGAAACAGAAGGGATTATCCATAAGATCATGGTTCCTCCAAAAATAGAAGGAAAGATCAAGGACATCAAATCTGGCAAGTTCACCATCGAACAGCCTATTGTCAAGCTTGAGGATGGCCAGGAAATCACCATGATGCAGAAGTGGCCGGTCAGAGTTCCGAGGCCATATAAGAAGAAGTTCGCACCAAGCATCCCATTGATTACCGGACAGCGTATCTATGATGCCCTCTTCCCGCTCGCAAAGGGCGGCACAGCGGCGATCCCAGGTCCATTCGGTGCAGGAAAGACAGTCTCGCAGCAGACCCTTGCGAAATGGGCTGATGCAGACATCATCGTCTATGTCGGCTGCGGCGAGCGAGGGAATGAGATGACTGAGGTCTTAAAAGAATTCCCAGAACTCATTGACCCAAAGACCAATAGGCCTCTCCTCAATAGGACTGTGCTTATCGCTAACACATCAAATATGCCGGTGGCAGCGCGGGAAGCGTCTGTCTACACAGGGATCACCATTGCAGAATATTATCGCGACATGGGATTCTCTGTTGCCATCATGGCTGATTCGACGTCGAGATGGGCAGAAGCGATGAGAGAGATCTCATCCCGCTTGGAAGAGATGCCAGGAGAGGAAGGCTATCCAGCCTATCTCAGCACGAGACTTGCTGATTTCTACGAGCGGGCAGGCATTGTCATCCCTCTCGGAAAGGAAGATCATGGCTCAGTGTCCATCATCGGCGCAGTCTCCCCCCCAGGTGGAGACTTTTCAGAGCCTGTAACACAAAATACCTTGAGAGTCACCAAGACATTCTGGGCATTGGATGCGAAGCTCGCACAGCGCCGCCACTTCCCCGCGATCAACTGGTTGACGTCCTACAGCCTGTATCTAGATGCGCTTGAGCCATACTTCAAGAGGGAAATCAGCCAAGAATGGCGTGAGCATGTGATCAAGATCATGAGCATTCTCCAAGAGGAGGAGAAGCTCCTTGAGATCGTCCAGCTTGTCGGTTCTGACGCGCTTCCTGAGAAGGAACAAGTGACCCTAGAAGTTGCAAGAATCATCAGGGAATCATTCCTTCAGCAGAATGCGATGCACGAAGTCGACACCTTCTGCCCTCCAGAGAAAACCTTTGAGTTGATGGATATCATCCTCAAATTCGGGGATCTTGCCCAGGCTGCGCTGAAGAGGAACGCAAGAGTCCAAGAGATCATGGAAGTTGAATCCCGGGATCGTTTAGCAGATATCAAGTTTGATAAAGACTATGTGAAACTGATCAAGTCTATCTCTGAACAGATGGAAAAGGAAATGAATGCATTAGGTGAGGAACATGAAGGAGTATAGCACGATCAAAAGGATTGCCGGACCATTGATCTTTGTCGAGAAGACGGATCCCATCGGCTACGGAGAGCTCGTCAAGGTAAAATTGTCAGATGGCTCTATGAAGAACGGCCAGGTATTGGACACGAGCGAGGACATGGTTGTTGTCCAGATGTTTGAAGGGACATCAGGCATCGACCGCGCTGCAAAGGTACGCTTCCTTGGAGAAACCATCAAATTGCCAGTCGCTGAAGACATGCTGGGCAGGGTATTTTCCGGTTCGGGAAAGCCCATTGATGACGGCCCTGACATCATCCCTGAAAAGAAGCTGGACATCATCGGCGCCTCCATCAATCCCTATTCAAGGGCACAACCAAGATCCTTTATCCAAACGGGAATATCCACAATTGATGCAACCAATACTTTGGTGCGGGGCCAAAAGCTGCCCATTTTCTCTGGCTCAGGATTGCCGCATAATGAGATCGCATTGCAGATCGCTCGCCAGGCAAAGGTTACAGGCCAGGAAGAGAAATTCGTCGTGATCTTTGCAGCGATGGGCATCACCAATGAGGAAGCCCAGCACTTCATCAAGAACTTCGAGGAAACAGGAGCTCTCGAGCGAAGCGTCATCTTCCTTAACCTTGCGGATGATCCTGCTGTCGAAAGGCTCGTCACTCCAAGAATGGCCCTTACTGCTGCAGAATATTTCGCCTTTGAAAAAGGGATGCACGTGCTTGTCATCTTGACTGATATGACAAACTATTGTGAATCTCTAAGAGAGATCGGCGCCGCACGTGAAGAAGTTCCTGGTCGTCGTGGCTACCCTGGTTATATGTATACTGATCTTGCCATGATCTATGAGCGTGCTGGCCTCATCAAGGACAGGAAGGGATCAGTGACCCAGATCCCCATCCTCACCATGGTCGGCGATGATATAACCCATCCGATTCCGGATCTGACAGGCTACATCACTGAAGGACAGATCGTCCTCTCAAGGGATCTCCATAGGCAGAACATCTATCCTCCAGTTGATGTCCTGCCCTCGTTATCAAGGCTGATGAATCTCGGCATCGGAAAAGGCCTTACCAGGGAAGACCATAAGATGGCCTCTGACCAGATGTACGCGAACTATGCAGAAGGAAGGGATCTTCGAGGGCTTGTTGCCATTGTCGGTGAAGAAGCATTGTCTGAGCGTGATCGCCGTCTTTTGAAGTTCGCGCAGCTCTTCGAGAATGAGTTCGTCCGTCAGGGAAAGAATGATGATCGAGACCTCAATAGGACCCTTGAGATCGGATGGAACCTCCTTGCAACAATTCCAAAGAAGGAACTGACAAGGATCTCTCCAGAGATCAGGGATAAATTCTATCCGAAGGGTGGGAAAGATGAGTAGTTACGAATCCCCTGCACATTTTTTAGGTGCTGTTTTCAGTGGAAATAAGGGATACGTCGATAAACACCGACCAGTGTTAGAAACACTTAAAGCAGGTCAGAATCCTGATGCAGTCTTTCTTTTTTGCGCAGATTCTCGAGTTCCTCAAGAACTTTTTGGAGAACACCGCCCTGGAACTATCTTTTCTCCCTGTAATGCGGGAAATCAGCTCGGAGTGTTATTAGGAACAGCCCAATATGGTATCTTGCATACCGGCCCGAAGGTCCTTGCAGTTGTCGGACATTCTGATTGCGGAGCGATTAAGGCGGTGAGAGGAGACTATAGCAATGAACCTGCAGGCATACAAGCAGAGCTTGATGCCCTCAAGCCAGCAGTCGATCCTGAAAAGAATCAATTTCTCTCAGGAATTGACATGGAGGGAACTGACGACATGACTATCGCCAAGATCGCTCAAGCCAATGTCGATTACCAGGTGGCTCAAGCTGTAGCGCTCTCTGAATTCAATGGACTTGTCGAACGGGGAAAGCTCATGATCATCGGGATGATGATTGATACGAAAGGAGTGTTTGGCGGATATCCCTCTCAACTCTATGTCGTCAATATCAATGGTATGAATACTGAAGAACAGATCAAGGCCAAGATGGAAGACGGACTCGCAGACATCGTCACTGAGGTAAAACGGATATGACAACGATCAAACCGACCAGAAGCGAACTCATCAAGCTGAAGAGACAGATCCTGCTTGCAAAATCTGGACATAAGATCTTAAAGAAGAAGCGCGACGGCCTCATCTTAGAGTTCTTCGAGATCCTCAAGGAAGCCAAGTCTGTTAGGAAAGAGCTCAACGAATACTTCAGGGAAGCGCATCAGAAGATGAGCATCCTCCGCATGCTCGAGGGAGACATTGAGGTGAAGAGCATCGCCCTGGCCATCGAGCGTAAGCCGAACATCACCGTCGATGAGAAAAACATCCTGGGTGTCGTCGTGCCCAAGATCAAGTCGGATTTTTCCATGCAGAAGGATCTTTTTGAGCGAGGGTATGGCTTCATGAACTCTACGGTCGCGCTTGATGAAGCAGCAAAGGCCTATGAGAGGGTCATCGATACTGTTGTACTTGCTGCTGAAGTGGAGATCGCCATCAAGAAGCTCCTCGAAGAGATCGAGAAGACAAAGCGAAGGGTCAACGCCTTGGAATTCGAGCTTATTCCCCGGATGGAGAAGATCCAGCATTTCATCAGTTTCCGTCTTGAGGAAGCTGAGCGGGAAACCACGTTCCGTACAAAGATGGTCGTCAAGAAATGATCATTTGAACTTATCTGAAAGCAATGGTTCCCGGATGGAAGTATAATATTTCTCTGGCTGTTTCTTGTATTTGAGCTGAGAGAGTATATCCTTTACATCCTTCTCATTCCAGGTATTGAGCTCAGCGATGATCGTCTCGTTGCTCATGCCATCCTGCATGAGGAATTCGACTGCGCGCCGCATCTCTGTCCTGAGCGGATCTTTCTTGTGTTTTATCAGGAGAAAATCTTTTTTATCCATGGCTTTTTAACAGAATGAGGGGGTTAATAAAGCTTTTGAAGGCCAAGGACTACCCAGTTGCCTGGCCCCTCACCTGTTTTTTGCCCACAGTGCGTAAGCAGGACTAGACTCAGTTACACCCCTCCTTTGTTAATAGTCGTTTTCAAAGTTCAAATCCGAGCAGCGGCCGTCTGAGCGAAACATAATATTTCGCCGGGCGATAAGGGCCCTTGCGCTTGGCGAGATGGAACGAGAGCTCATCATCGCCGAACATGAGTTCTTCCTGGCTTGCTTTTGGAAGCAAACGCGCCGCGGGGTAATCTCCTGTTGTCGAAGGAGGGTCTTTATTCTGTTTCCGGATATGTTTGACCCCTTCCATAGTAATGTTAGGGGGGTCCATCCTTAATATAACTATTTCTAGAAAAGTGAAAAATCAAGGTAGTAAATGCAATAAAACAAGTAGTTTTCGGAACGATTGTTCTGAATATTTAGACTTATAGGTTATTTGCATCTTTTTCAGGGTCGCTGAAGGCATGACACCTAAAAACGTTCTTGCCCGCGTCCGGGTGACAAACTGGAGGAACTGAGTCACATTTTTCGGTTTCTCGGTAAGATGACATCGCTCGAAGTCGATGAGCACAGGCTTATCACCCTTGGTGACAAGGATATGTTTCAGAGGATGATGCATCTCTTCCTTGTTCACCCCGAGGAGATCGAGGGCATACATCTGAAGGAAGACATCCAAGATGACATCCTTTCTCCTCTTCAAAGAGACTTTCTCGAGAAACGGCACGATGAACTCGCCTTCCACGAATTCATAGACCACTTCATTGTTCTTGAAGGACAGGAATTTCGGGCCGATACCATGTCGATTTAAGATGCGGAGCCACGTCGCCTCATTCTGCATGCGGTCCCGGGCAAGGCTTTCCATGCGCTTTTTCTTGATGGCGACTTTCTTCCCCTTATACATGCCGGTATAGATGATACCACGCTTTCCGTGTGCAAACTTTTTCCTTTGAGTGATGCTAGGCATGGGTGACCTCAGCTCTTATGAGCTTGACCTTGTATTCATGTTTTTTGTATGAAGGGACATGGCCCTCAACAGGAATACGGCGTCCGTTGACCGAACAATAATTCAGCGAGATGTCTCCTATCAACTTCCCCAATAGCTCGTTGGGGTATTTTATGATTAAAGCATGATCAGATCCGTGAGGGGAACGTTCTGTCTCAATGGGGGTCTTCGTCATGCCCTCCGGCCCATAGTTCACCGTCGGAAAAACACCAAATTCATTCTTTTCAAAGAACATCCATTGGAGGATAAGGACAATGGGATCAAGGATGTCATCCTGGCGAATGGTACTGTCTAAAGGCTCGCCCGGGTGGGTGGACATACCTTTGATATAGCTATCTTCAAAAGTGATGTCTCGACGGTAATGGTCTGCTGTCCAGAATTCCTGGGAATGGAGGTGGTGTCCATTCGGTGTGAAGACTGATCCAGCACTCTCCGGGTCTCCGCCAAAGAGATTCAGTCCCCATATGCCTTTCGCAGAGACTCCTATAGTTGCCTCATAACCGCTCTCTCCAGGATAGACATTCAGCTTAACCTTGCCAGATGCCCCGCTGTTCTGCCGGTCCATGGCATACTCGAGGATCATGCGAGTATGCCCGTCAAAAGGATTGATTGGCAGCGCTGAGAGGAATCGCTTTCCCTTCTCTTCGAGTGTTTCACCTGCATACGCTTTAGAAACTAATGATGCCGCACTGAGAGGGAGTGTTGGGTAAAGAAATCTCCGCCGATTCACGGTTTCCACACCTTATAGACGGTGAGCGTCTCGAAAGGGATCTTTGCTGATTCGATCTTGTCCAATTGCAGACCTTGATCCTTGATTGTTTTTGTTATTCTTTCCATCGGAGTCAGCGATGAAGCTAAGAAGAGGATGTTCCCCCCTGGTGCGAGGTGCTTCGGCGCATCCTTGAAGAACTTGAGCAGCACATCATCGCCCTGTTTCCCGCCATCTAATGCGATGTCTGTTGGGTCATCAGCTGAGGTTGGAAGATAGGGCGGATTGAAGGTGATCAAATCAAAGGTTCCTGAGATGTTGCTGAATAGATCAGTCTCGACAAAGCGCAGGTCTGGAAATCGAGCTGAGGCCTCAATGATTGCTGCATTGTTGATATCTGCTCCAATGACCTCAGGGGTGAACTGGGATGCCTCTGCAGCCAATATCCCCGTCCCTGTTCCCATGTCGAGTACTCTTCCTTGTGCAAAGCGTGCAATCACTGACTTGAGGAGGTTGCTGTCCTCTCCTGGTTCATATATTTGTTTCATGAAAGGTGTTTTCCGCTCTTAATATTAAAGATTTTTGATTCTGAAAATGGGTTTCATACCCCGCGCTTCAGCGCGAAGCCGTTTTCGGACCAGAAATTCCTGCAGAAGCGAGGGGTGTCATACCGTGGCCTTCAGGCCGCGGTAGCCGTTTGGACAACATGTCCAAACCCCGAAAATCTGTGATTTTCGCTGCCTGGCGGCGGAATTTCTGATTAATGATCCGGTTTTTGCACTGTTTATAGAATAAATATTAATAAACCTGCCACTTATTGAGTTATATGGAGAATCTTTCTAAGCAAGAGGCCTTTGATGCATACCTCAGACGACTCAAGCCCAAAGAGGAATGCCAATTCATGAAAGGCTTTGTCGTCAAGGTCTGTACTGATGAACGTTTTTCCTGCCCCTATCGCGGGGAAGAAACATTTACCTTGCGCGAGGGGAAGCGCAAGGATTGCAGACGCGAAAGGATACTCCGCGTCCAAAGAATACTCGGTTCATAGCTGAGCATCGACTTCTGCAAGATAATCCCGGACCCGCTCTTTCAGAGAATGAAGAAGGAATCGTTCAATCTTTTCATCGAACAGCTCAGTGAGGGTCAAGAATTCAGCAATGCAGTAATGATTTTTGATCTTCTCGACGAGGAATAGCTCCCGAAGCCTTCCGAGATGTCTCCTGATGTTGCTTCCTGCGACGCCGAGGAGAGGCAGTTTCTCGGTCTCCCGCAGTGCGATTACTGCCAGCCTAACTTCCTCTGAGGTGAGCATCTTCTTCTGCTTCCTCACATTCAGGAGGACATGGAACACGTCGACGACAACATCCCTGCTATCACCCTGCTGCAGCACTCCAAGAGACAGACAAAGCTTCTTGATCAGCGCTCTGCCAGCCAGATTGAATGGTTTCTCATACTTGCGCAGTGTCAGCTCTGCCAACGGTGTGTCTTTCACCACTTTTGCCATGATTAAAGGTTTTAGGCGAGGTTGTTTAAAAATTATGTGGTTTATGGTATTTCTGTGTTATCCGGTTATTATTTCCCTTCGATAGCTTTTTTGGTGTTTTCATATATTAAGCCTCTGCTTTCATCTTTCTGATGAAAGCTTCTTGTGGTGTTTCTAGTTCGTCAAATCTGAGGCTTAAATGAGGTCTTACCTCA
>JBDRLS010000059.1:0-23499 GCA_043812875.1 Nanobdellota archaeon | reverse complement strand
GATTACCTGTTCTGTTGATGCCCTTCTCCCTAAGCATCTTGCCGGGTGAGTCGTATGTGCCGATGACAAAAGGCTTGAGGGTCTTGATGATGTCCTCTTCGACGCCGCCAGCTGTTGTCACGAGGACATCGACGAGCTTATGCTTGACGAGGTAGGCGATGATCTCCCTGATTCCGCAGCTTGCCATATTGGAGGTGAAGCCGAGGAAAATAGTGGCTTTTTCTTTACGCATCTGCTTGACGATATCGATGGCCTTGCTGAGTTCTGTCGCCTGGAAACCGGTATGGAAAAGGCTTTTGAGGTATTTCTTGAAGTCAAGGCCCTGTTCAAAGTCATAACCTTCCACTTTAGGCCAATCATCCAGGGTTGCCGTGGTGTCAGGGAAGTGAGACTTGATCTTGTGGGCTTCACTGGTTTTTGATCCGTCGATTTGCAGATAGCGTTTCATAGGCATGAATATCACCAGAAAAGGTTCTCTCTAAGACCCGGAATACCGAACAGAGTCAAAGAGGTGTTTCATGCCGTCAGGAAGATTTGTCACTATTTAAAATCTTCGGCCCGTAGTGCTCAAAAATCCTCTGTTCTAATCTGTCTGCCCTTATGCGCCATTCATACTCACCAAGAGAACGCATCTTTGAGATGCCAAAGTGGAAAAGCGGCTCAAACTCAGGGGGTAGCTCATGTAATAAACGATAAAAGCGGCCTCGCCTTGTTTCAAGCAAATTGGCCACCATTTCATGAAGAAAAAACTGCTGTTCCCGAGGATCACTGCAATAATACTCGTTTGCACACCCAATCACCCGTGGATCTATCCTGGATGCTAACCCGCTGACTTTCCCATAAACGCCAACGTAGCCTTCAAGCGATGCTGACCATGGATCAGGGTCCGCATAGGCTCGCGTTTCAACCTTGAGCTTGATAGATAGATCTTGGAAATACGCGAGAGCCGTGTTCAACACTTCGGTCTTCGATGCTTCATCAGGCAGGGTGTTGTCCAACCATGCCAAACCGTTGACTGCATGAAAAAGCTCCTTATCACCATATTTTCTCTTTTCAATAGGAGCCAGGCCTGGAAGTGTTATCTTTGGTTGTCCTCGGTTCCGGGCAGGCAGGCTCCTGCCGGGTGTTGCCTTGAATATACGATCCTTCATGAAGGGGGGATAATAAAGGGCAATATAAAAGAATTCTCCCAAACCTTTAAATATTCACCAACATGGAATAGGTTTGGATGGGTTCAAACGTGAAAAGAGGGATGGAGCCGCTGTTTACGACCATTATCATCATCGCACTTCTCGTAGCGCTCTTGACACTGGCATTTTCCTTTGGATCAGAGACCATAGAAGAAAAGAAGCCAGAGCAGCATGTTCCCCTTCCAGAGTCAATAGACGGATTGGTAGAAGGCCCGCCGATAGAGCCCCCTCCAGGATATGTTGAATATTGACCTAGCCCATAGCCTTAGCTTTCTTGACCGCTGCGATCGCCACCCTTATCTGCTGCGGCTTCGGCTTTGCAGTGGTAAGTTTTTGGAAGAGCATGCCGGGAAAGAGGATGATGTTGATGAACACTGTGTTTCTCATCTTGTGTTCTAGGCGGATGAATTCGTAGGCAACTCCTGCAATGAGCGGGAGGAGAAGCAGACGGATGAAAAGCTTGAGGGGAAGGGAGGCTGAATTGGGGATGAATGCATAGAAGATGATGCTTATGAGAAGAACGAGGACAAGGAATGAGGTGCCGCACCTCGGATGGAGTGGAGAGAATCTTGCGACGTTCTTCACGGTCAATGGCCTCTTTGCTTCGTGGCAATGGACTGACATGTGCTCTGCGCCGTGATATTGGAAGACGCGCTGGATGTCCTTGAAACGGCCTATGATAAAGACATAAAGGAAGAAGATGGCCACCTTGACGAGGCCGTCGATGAGCGCAAAAAGCGCACTGTTTGAAGAGCTGCCGACGGAAGCCTGCGCAATGAAGAGGGGGATGAACTTGAAGATGAGGACGGCGATGATCAAAGAGATGAGCATGGTGAGGAAGATGGACAAGGGAGAGAGCTTTTCCTCTTCGTCGTCAGCATATCGCGTTGAGATGTTCAATGCCCGTGTCCCCAGGATGAGCATCTCGATGAGGTTGACCACACCTCGAATGAGAGGGAGCGTAGCCCAGGGGTGCTTCGCCGAGAACGGCTTGAGGCGCTCGCCGATGACCTTGATCTTCCTGCCTGCTTGGAGGGCGATGACCACTGATGTATCGGATTTGATCATGACTCCTTCGATCACTGCCTGGCCGCCAAGCTTCATTTCCTGAGCCTCGGGAGGAAGAATGCGAAGACGGCGATGACAATGGCAATGATCCAGAATGAGCGCCATTCCATATGTTTCGCTATGGATGCGAACAATGATGAGATAAGAATGAGGGCGAGGAGGACAGAGACGATCCTGATGAAAGAGGTATACATGAAGAATATGAGCAAAAGGATGTTTATTAAGTTTTTGGTGGAGGGAAGAGAAAAAATGTTGAGCAGAGCGCATAAAAACTTGATGTTTCCATGAGGCCTTCCAGGGGGTAGTATTTATATACGAGTTCCTGGCTTCTAAGGAGTATGGCCCTTTCAGAGCACCAACGGTATACATTGAAGAAGTTCATCAAGGAACTTGAGCATCATCGAGGCAGGCATACCGAGCTTGTGACAGTGTATGTGCCAGAAGGATATGACATGAACAAGATCATCAACCATCTTTCCCAGGAGCAGGGTACGGCCACCAACATCAAATCCAGCTCCACTCGGAAGAACGTGATTGATTCGCTGGAGAAAATGATCCAACACCTTCGGCTGTTCAAGAGGACACCGGAGAATGGATTAGCACTGTTCTCGGGAAATGTTGCCGAGAGAGAAGGACAGCAGGACTTCCAAGTGTGGAGCATTGAGCCGCCAGTGCCGTTAAAGACACGGATCTATCGGTGTGATAAGGAATTCCAGCTTGACCTCTTGAGGGATATGCTCGATGTTAAGGAGATGTATGGGCTGATCGTCATGGACCGGCGCGAGGCGACCATCGCTGTCCTGAAAGGGAAGACAATCGTTCCGCTCGTGAGCACGCATAGCTATGTTCCGGGAAAGTTCAAGGCTGGAGGACAGTCAGCTGCCAGGTTTGCCCGCCTGCGAGAAGGCGCGGCGAAGGATTTCTACAAGAAGATCGCGGATTATGTCAAGGACCAGTTCTTGGGCAAAGGTGATTTAAAAGGCATCATCGTCGGCGGACCGGGACCGACGAAGCATGAGTTTGTCGACGGGAACTTCATCACCACTGAACTCAAGAATAAGATCATCGCGGTCAAGGATATCAGCTATACGGATGAGTTCGGGTTGCAAGAACTGCTTGACAAGAGCCAGGATGTTCTTGCCTCAGAAGAAGTAGCTTTCGAAAAGAAGATCATGAACAAGTTCTTTACTTTGCTTGCGACGAAGCAGCTGCAGGTGAGCTATGGAGTCAAAGAGGTGGAAAAACATTTAAAAAATGGTTCAGTGGAAGAGTTGCTGCTGTCCGAGAAACTGGATGACAAGATCATCGAGCAGCTTGAGGAGATTGCCAGGGAGTTCGGTTCTACTGTACACATCATCTCTGTGGAGACAAGGGAGGGAGCGCAATTGGTCGATCTGGGCAAAGTGGCTGCCATCTTGAGGTATGAAGTACACTAATCAATCACATGATAGCCATTTCTGATAAAGAGCGCATATTGCCCTTCATGCCCTATAAGGATAAGGGTGTTCTCCCAACTGGAATTGTCTTGAGGGTTCTCAATCCTTCCGGGAGGGTCGACTTTCACTGCCTCCCCTCTGAAAGCGTACAGGATGAGATCGAGCGTGCTCGTGGGCGTGCCTGCCTTATCTGCGGCAAATCCCCCTTTATCCATGAGCTCAAGCTGGGTCCGGAGGTCATCCCTGACCCGGCTGATGATGCCCTCCCCTAATTGTTGGAGCCTTTCAAAAAAATCGAGAGAATACTTTACTTTGGCGGTTAGGCCGGTTTCTGTGATCGTGAGCAGAGGAAGTATGGTCGGCATGTGTTGGGAAAAAAAAAGGTTCTTTATATGTACTTCGAAAATATTATAAGAGGAGAGAGGTCATTAGGCATCATGCACATTGATGAAGAGGCATTCCGGTTATTGTATCCGAAGAAGACATATGATTATGAAGCCGTGGTGAGCTATTCTGGGAGATTTTCCAGTTATCATGCCAATCTCCAGAAGCGGGGAAGATATCTTGCCTTTGGATTGAGCAACCGCTGGCGAGGGGTGGATAGGGATATCCAGATCGGGCTGCTCCAGAGCCTGCTCATCAAGATGTTTGGGAAAGGAGAGAAGACGATGCACCTTGGATTGTATCATTGTTTTCTTAAGAATGCCCATCTCGCTGTTCCGAAAACAAAGGACGAGCCATATCTCAGATCATCCTTCAATCGGATGAATGAACAATTTTTCAATGGAATGCTGGATCCGGCCAATTTACGGTGGGGTAAGGGGTTGACGCAGCTAGGAGCGTATGAATTCGCCACTGATACAATCTCTATCAGCGATGAGTTTAAGGATGCTCCACTGGAGCTGTTGGATTATGTCATGTATCATGAGATGCTTCATAAAAAGCACAAGTTCAAGATGACCGAGGGGAAAAGCTTTTATCATACGCCTGCTTTTAAGAGGGATGAGAAGAACTATCCTAATCATAAAGAAGTGGAGAAACGGCTTAAGGGGTATATTAGGTCATAAACCGCAATATTTAAATACCCTTCCTAAACCCTAAAGGTTTGGTGTTTATTATGACTACAAAGATGTCTAGTGTCTCATCCATGAAAAAAGGAAGCTACATTGTGCTGGAGGGTGCTGCATGCGTTGTCTCCAGCATCCAGGTATCCAGGCCAGGCAAGCATGGGCATGCCAAGGTCCGCCTCGAAGCAGTCGGCATGATCGATGACAAGAAGCGCGTGGCTGTAATGCCTGGGCATGATGATGTCGACGTCCCTATCATTGAGAAGAAGACCGCCCAGGTGTTATCTGTTGCTGGCAACATTGCCAATGTCATGGATGCCGATACGTATGAGACATATGATCTTGTCATTCCAGATGAGCTGAAGGCTACATGCATTGCTGGATGCAATGTGTTGTACTGGTCTATCCTAAAAGATAAAGTGATGAAACAAGTGAAGGTTGATTAATATGGTCAAACAAAGAAAATTCGAAAGTGAGCTTACCCAAAAACGCATAGGTGGTTTTTTTGGTTAAGTTCCCCGAAGCAGAAGCTCATTTTTTCAAGAACATATTCGTCTGTAAGAGATGTAAATCAAAGGTGAGAGCACAGAACATGAAGGTGCTCGCCGGAAAGATAAGCTGCCGCAAATGTGGCAGTTCTGCCCTACGGCAGGTCAGGAAAAAGTAGAGGTGCATGCATTGACGTTTCAGAGTGAACTCATCAGTCTAATCGGTTTTGCGGTTATTCTCTCCATATTCGTTTACTTTAAGAGGCATAAGGCAGAGCTGCAGAAGGTCATCTGGCCGGTGATCGGATTTATTCAACTGCCCCTCCTCTATGTCTTTCTGTTCAAGACGGGTGTCGGGCTAAAATTCATGGACCGTGTGGCGAGCAAGTGGAGGGGGTTGCTGAAGCTCATTGGCTATTCTGGTGTCGGCTTTGCCTTTGTCGGCGCATTCTTCATCGGGATCAACCTCATCTGGGCGTTGGTCAATTTTCTGAAAGCTCCTGCGACAACAGAAACTGGAGTTACCTTAGTGCTGCCGTTGACCACTGTCCCTGGTCTTGGATTCATTTCATTCTGGTATTGGATCATCACGCTCTTCGTCCTTGTTGTCGTCCACGAATTCGCCCATGGCATCTTGATGCGAGTCCATAACGTGAAAGTAAAGAGCAGCGGATTTGGCTTTGTCGGAGTTGTCGCACCGATCATCCCCTTGGCATTCGTTGAGCAGGACCAGAAGGAATTGGAGAAAAAAGAGGGGATTGTACAGCATTCGATATTTGCTGCTGGGCCGATGGCCAACATATCGCTTGCGATCATCCTTCTTATCATCTTCGCAAACCCCTTCGGCCCTAATCTTCAAGAACATTTTGACACCAAGTTCACTGAGCCGAAAGGATTTTCTGTTGATATCACAGATCCCAGCTACCCGGCTGGACTGGCCGGCATGACCAACGGCACCATCATCACGTCCTACAATGGTCAAGTGATTGAGGGTTACCAGACCTTTGTCAACGACATGTTCTATTGCATCGAGCCTGGCGACACGGTTGTGCTTGGCACCGACCGAGGAGATTATGCACTTACCACCATCCCTAGTCCAGATGATGAAAGCAAAGGATTCATAGGCATCCATAACATCAAAGATGAGCGTGTGTTTAAACCTGAATACCAACACCTTGAGGGAGCCTACCTATGGGTCAAGGGTTTAATCCGATTCATGATCCTCTTGAACTTCTTGATCGGTTTGGCCAACTTCATCCCTATCTTCATGACGGATGGCGCGCAAATGTTCCGGGTTGCGCTGCTTGAAAGCATGAAGAACAAGAAAAGGGCAATAGCGATCTGGTATTGGCTGAACATGGTATTTGTCGCGTTGCTGATCATCTTGCTTGGATCGACGTATCTCAAGGCGCTGATACCATAAGGCATAAAAGGGACGATCTTGTTCCTTTGGCGATGATAACCGTTGTGTTGGTAGAGCCCTCGACGCCGGGTAATATCGGCGCAATAGCCAGGGTCATGAAGAACTTCGGATTCTCTCAGCTTTTATTAGTCAACCCTCGGTGCGATCATCTCACTGGAGAGGCGATGGCTCGGGCGATGCACGCCGCGGATGTGCTGAAGAAGGCTCGGAAGGTTTCTTGGAGTGCTGTCAAGAAGTTTCCTTGTGTTGTCGGGACGACAGCAAAGATGGGATCTGAATATAATATATTACGTGCTCCGCTTTCTCCTGCGGAGCTTGCTGAGAGCCTTCCTAAGGTGAAGACCGCACTTGTGTTCGGCCGTGAAGACACTGGATTAACAAATGAGGAAGTGATGGACTGCGATATCGTCTGCACAATCCCCTCTCAGAGTAAGTATACAGCATTAAATCTGAGCCATGCTGCTGCAATATTACTTTATGAACTTCGTTCGCGGAAGAAAGTCATCGGCGAGCAGGTGGTGTATGCCTCGGCAGCGGAGAAGAAGGTGATGCTGCAGAAGGTCGATGCTGCCTTGAGGAAGATGGACTTCAGTTCTCCTCGGCTGCGGGAGACGCAGAGGAAAGTGTGGAAGCGGGTCGTCGGGAAGTCGTTCTTGACAAAGCGGGAAGCGTTCGCGCTGATGGGTTTCTTGAGGAAGATAAGATAAATGGGCCCGCCGGGACTTTTTTTACCTGTTACGTGATGAGTCACATAAAATATGTGATTTGTTCCATAAAAATATGAAATATATTTCATAAAATATGTGATGAATCACAGAAAGATTATTATAGAGTGCACATCATCTGAGTGGTATGACAACGCTTGACGAGCATAAGAAGATTCTGCAAGAATACCTGAATGATATCAATGAGAAGCTCCATGCAAATCTACTTGTTGAGCGGCAGAAGATCATGGGATTCACGACCTCTGAAGCAAGCACAAACATGTTTGCCATTTTCCTCCATAAGATGAAACTCATCTCTCCCGGCTTTAATGTCAACCATCGGTTTTTTAGCTCGTCCAGACAGGCAGAAGAGCATTTCCCATTCTCCTTCCCCCAAAAAGACACCCTGTTCACTTATCTCATCAAGCAAGAGGAACTGCGGAATAAGCTCTGCTATGGCCGGGACAAGGGAGAGGACATGGTGAAGGCTGCTGTTGAAAATCTCTTCTCTTTAAAGCGGATCATTGAAAAAGAACTTGGTGAGGAGCTATGAAATCAGGAGCAATATATGGATACATCTATGAATTTCTCTCAACGCTCTATATGCGAGAGGTAAAGGAAAAGATACGAAATATCATCTTATTTGGCTCTGTTGCATCAGGGCAATATGATAAAAAAAGTGATATTGACATCTTTATTGATGTGAAAGACGCCATCCCGGAAATTGAGGAGATTGTTCGTGAAGCAAAGAAATCATTTGAATTACAGGCAAGAAGGACATGGAAAGTAAAAGGAATGATGATGCCATTGAATTGCATTGTTGGGAAGCTTCAAGACGATCGCTGGAAAAGTCTTCGACAGGACATGATAAGCAATGGTGTCTTGATTTATGGGAAGTATGAACAGCTGCCAGAGAAAGCTGAGCATTATGTGTTGTATACATTTTCCTTGGCAAAGGTGAAGAGAGCTGTGAAGATGAGATTTCTCAGGACGTTTTTCGGGTATCAAAACGTCAAGGGGAAAAAGACCTACGTCCACAAAGGGCTTATTGAAAACATAGGGGGTAAAAAGCTTGGATCGAACACGATTCTCGTGCCTCTCCTTGAAGTTGCGACAATGAAAAAAGAATTTTCTAAGTATAACATAACCCCCACCATCAGGGAGGTATGGATAAAATAAATGGACTTGCCGGGAGTTGAACCCGGAGTCTCCGCCTGTTTCTGACGCAGTCAGAAACCTCGTGGATCTCTGATCCACCGCGTGCGAAGGCGACGTCATAGCCATTAGACCACAAGCCCATCATAAGTGATGATTCAGAAGGTGTTTTTAAAGCTTATTCATTTGGAGGGATGCACTCGCACTTACCTTCATAGCAGATGGGTTCGCAAGCGACGCAGCTGAAGAAACAGCGACGAAGAGGCCTGTATGAATCGACAAATCCCTTGATGCGGTCGACGTGGGCTGAGTTGACGTAGATATAGCAGTCGAACGGGCATTTACTACCTGCCAAGGCGCAGTCATCTTTTGTCTCGCAGAAGTTGGCCTTGTCAATCTCGTCTTGGATGAACTCTTGAGAAGGCGAACAGGCAATGAGAAAAAGAATGGGGATCAAGAAGAGGTATTTCATTTTCCGCTCAGCTTGTAATAGACTTTCTTGGCACTGTCGCCCCAGCTGTAGTCTCCTTTTTC
Source organism: Nanobdellota archaeon (assembly GCA_043812875.1). Classification (GTDB taxonomy): domain Archaea; phylum Nanobdellota; class Nanobdellia; order Woesearchaeales; family JAHIVG01; genus JBDRLS01. Next base: position 14,434 of record JBDRLS010000059.1, on the reverse strand, counting down.
CTCCTCGATCTTTTGGACAGTGATCTCACCGAGGGCAACGCCTTTCTTGAGATGATAATAGACGAGGCGCATGGTTACCGGACCGTGCTTTTCCGTGTATTTGCGATAGATATCATAGCCATAGGCATGCTTGTTCTCGCTGATGATAGCTTTTATGCGTTCCCTGACTTGGGATCTTGTCGGTCGGCCGCGTGGCATGATATTCTTTTAGGATTATATGTTTATATAGTTTTCCATATTGAAAATAAATAAAATCATTATTGTTAAATAGCAACGATATTTCCTGATCATATGAGCATGCAATTACCGCAAATAACCATGGCAGTGGCATCTGATTTTGATATGACATTATCAGCGGAATACTGCCAACGTCCCCTTTTTGAAGCATATGATGTTGATGAAGCACGATTTTGGGCAGACAAAAAAGAACATGTCGCCCGTCTAGATGCCATGCTCCGAGATGAAGATTCATTTCCTGAGGCACTGCGTTGCTCCCCAGAATTCGGTCAAGTGATGGTAGACAGTGATACCTATTATCTCCAGGATATTTTGGACCTTGTGTTGCAGGGACCCATGAAAGGCCTCTCTCGACAGCGGCTTAGAGAGCTTGGCCAAGAGATAAGACTCTATGAGGGTGTTCCTGAATTCATAGAAGAATTGAAAACATATGTCCGGTCCAATCCTGAATGGACAAGATGGAATATCAGCATTGAATTCTATATCATAAGCACAGGAATAGGGGATTTAATACGAGGAAGCGCTGTAGGTAAACAGGTCGATGGGATATATGCATGTGAATTCCTTCCAGATATTGATGCAAATCCTGCCACAGGAGAGATTTCCCAGATCGTCACTCCTGTCAATTTTACCAATAAGACAAGGTATATCTATGAAATCCTGAAGGGATCGTCTCACCATGTGAATGATAAGGTCGCGCATAGGAGACGACGAATCAGAGGAGACGCGCTCATCTATCTTGGAGACGGACCCACTGATATCGCGCCCATGGCTGTTGTGAATAAGCTCGGTGGAAAATCCATAGCGGTTTACGACCCTACATCGCAAAAAAATTTTGACAATGCCGCAACGCTCAATGAAGAGGGGAGGGTGGCAGCATTCTGCCCGGCTGACTACAGAAGAGGCAGCCATCTAAGGAACATACTCGAACGCTATATCAGACAGAATGCTGATCGAATCGTTTCTGAAAAAGAAGGTATCACATGGCCAGACAAATCATTTCAAGGTGGCTAGCATTGAATTCAAATGGCTCCCTGACAGCAATGATACAGGGATTTTCTTCTGCCAATAATTCTTTTGCTGAGATTTCCATTTTTATACTGGGCAGACAACGCTATCGAGGTCTTCTCAGTCGAACAAAAAAACAATGATGCGCCTGTTTCATGAAAAGAAACATCATTCGCCTGTCAAGGAACAGCCGCTTCGCTGGCTTAATGTTGCGATGGACAATGCTCCTGATTGCCTGCTGCCATCCGGAAATTCCCAGGTAGGGTAGCTTTCAATGCCAGCTGCAGCACAGGCCGCTGTCTGGCCCTGATTATCGGGCAAGGAACACTCAACATAGTTGATGAGGTCCACGGAGGCGCCGAACATTTTCTTTTGATCATTGCAATGGGAACACCAATAGGCGCCGTACATGATGGCCCCCTTATCGGTCAAGCATCTGGCGAAATCATCATAGATCCCTTCGCCTGCCCCTTCAACGGGTGTCCTCAACGCATAGACTCCAAAAATTATCAATATGACGACTGCTCCACTGATCCAAAAGGTCTTTCCAAGTTTCAAAGTGATCCCTCCGACAAAATTGTATTCGGCTCCTTTATAAATATTTTTACTGGAGTTAACAATTGTTAATTTATAAATGTTTCGGACATTGCTGCCAAGAACGCTTCAAGTTAGGCACGGCATCATACTGCTCAATGTCTTCGGGTGTTATCCAAGCGTATTCAGTATGCTCCCAGTCGAGAGTGATGACTGGTCTCTCCTTAAGGTCGACAATGACCGGATGGATTAGCCATGTGCAGCCGAGGGTCTTGTCGAGAAAGCGGTAAGGAGTACCAAAGGTCATTGATGCGATGAGCTCTTCCTTCAGGTTGAGCTCTTCCCGGAGCTCTTCATGGACTTTGTCTTTCAAAGCGCCGAGGCTGTCAAGATAGCCTGCTACCGCACTCCATTTCCCTCTGTAAGAACCCACTTTTTCCGATCGTTTGAGGAGGAGGATTTGATCCTGGAATTGTACAAATACGATGATGACTGCTGCTACATTGGCATGGGTGTAGTCGATCCGTCCATCTGGGAAGTGAGGGAGTGCCTCATCAAGTCCTTTCAGCTTTTCAAGTGGATCAGTGGACATATCACCCTAAATGCAGTAGCTATTTAAATGGCCTCTGGCTTTGTGAAGGAATGAAGCTCTTGGTCCATCTCGCAGGGGAATATCTGGATTTCAGTGCAGCGGAAGCTGTCAGCGCGCTTTCATTGAAGAATCACAAGTCGGATGGGAGATTTCTCGTCGGTGAAGGAGTTGTCAAGAAAGTGTTGTTGGGATACAGCCATGCACTCTATGAGGTGCTGTTCTCTTGTTCTCGAGGGGAATTGATGAAAAAATGTGAGGAATTCCCTTGGATGAAACATTATAAGACGAGTTTTAGCGTCCGCTCTGCTGAGAAGGAACGGGAATTGGCTGATATCATCTATCTTTCGCTGAAGAAACCAAAGGTTGACCTCAAGAAAGCAAAAACAGGGTTTTTCTTCTTCTTCGGGAAGAGAGTGTATGCATGCAAATTGCTGTATGATATGCCTGCACCTTTGCCGTCGACCACGACATGGCCGGAGTTCCATCCCGCGTCGACATCTCCTCGGTTTGCGCGGGCATTGGTGAATCTCTCAGGGGCGAAGAGCATTGTGGATCCGTTCTGCGGGATCGGGACTATCCCTATCGATGCGGTGATGCAGGGAAGAAAGGCAGCTGGCTTTGACATCGATCCCATCATGATCAAACGGGCGAAGAAGAATGCCCGGCATTTCCGGAAAAAGATCCTTTTTGAGGAAAGAGATGCTTTACTGATGAGGAAAACAGAGGCCCTTGTCTCAGATCTCCCGTTCGGCAAGAATGCGCGCATCGTCGGCGGGGAGCGGGATGAGTTCTATGCTCGGTTCTTCGATCGGGCGAGAGAATCAGCGAAGAAAGCAGTGATTGTTGTCCCCCAGACAGGGAAGGACCGGTTTTCTCAGCTTGTCAAGAAGTATTGGAAGATAGAACAGAGTTTTCTCATCCCTGTGCACCGGAGCCTGGCGAAGCGAGTGTTTCTCTGTAGCGCTCGATGATCCCAGGAAGGACGTTGGTTGCAATCTGATGGTTCGGGAAGACTAATTGAACAACGCCAGAATTCGGATTTTTCATTTTCCGAAGCAACCCTTCTGTTCCGGGGGTGATGGCCTGCTCCAAGTTACCGACTTGATTATTGTGAGTCTTGCCCATAAAAAAAAGGACGAATTCTTGTCCATCTCCAACTTTGATATAACGGCCGAATAACCTGAATCTAAAGGTTTCCGCCTCAAAATACTCACTTGGAACCCCATTGTCTATGCCCACTGCTGCTGCAAGTCCGCTGTAGTCGTATGCCATTTTCAGGGGGGGAGCATGCACTAGTAGATAAATGTTGCCACGCGAGGGAACGGAGGTGTGTCAGTGCCCCCCGCGCGGCTTTTTGAATGCGAGTTTAGTTTGGGGTGAGTGTCTTCTGATGCTCAAGAATTGAGCTTCGTCCTGCTTTGTTCCTCACCAAGGCTTCAGTATGAGGATAGAGAGTTCCATGCATTCGATCAGTCATGAAGCTCTCATAATGGTGCCATTGCGCGGGCTCACAGAGTATATTCCGATAGACCCTGGCGACAGACTGAATAAGGGGATCAGATGATGCAGCGTGGGGAGCGAGCCCTTCAAGAGCCTTCTCAAGAGCCGCTGGATGGTTTTTCCCGTCTCGAGATAGGAAAAAGTAGTGCTCAACATCAGCAATCGCATGACGCAGAGGATTACGATTGTCAAGAATAGGTCCTTTCTCCATCTCGTTCATAAGCTGCCTGAATGGCCTGATGTAAAAGGAAGTGAACGGATTGTCGAATGCGATGGCATAGGCATGTATCGCTGCATGATATTTTTCCAAAGAGCTATACAGTTCCTTTGCATATTCGCGAACAGAATGAGATTCATGAGTGTCATCAGCCAGGTTTATCCCAAACAGTTTCACCAAGGTTTCCTTTAGGACAGGGATTTTTTCCTGGACCTTTTTCAGATCAGTGGTCAGCGTGCCATCGCCATCATCGTTGTTGAAAAGAGATTCCAGCTCTCCCCAGCTTTCAAGATAAATCTTTGAAAGATGGGTTGCATCATCAGATTCAACGTCTTCATGATGCTTTGCCGGCTGATACTTTGCTGAATCACACGTGTAGGTGTAATAGAAATGAAGTTGGCCTTCGACATACTTTTTCCATTCATCTGCACAACTTATTCCATACTGGCTTCCCAGCTCATTGAAATCTCTCAACCTTTGCTGGATCACTTCCAAGGACCCATAGTGATTATGCAGAAGGTCATAGAGCGCTTCATCTGATCCTGCATCATCCAAGAGTTCTAAAATAGTCCACAGGGGCTTCAGGATCTCATCGAGATGCCTTCCTTCAGCGGAATTCCACCATCGCTCATTCTCCTCGAAGGGATCCATCTTAGATCGCCTCCACGAGCATCGCCTGCGCCCAGCCGAGCGGGGTGTTGGCGTTATGGTTAACTGATCCTCCAAAGTAGAGTTCGGGAAGTTCGCCTTTCCAGTTCATGCATCTGAGTGTTCTCATGAGATAGTGCTGATGCTTTTCCTTATTGCCAAGATCTTTGTAGATCTTCGCTAACCAGGGGAAGCCGAAGACCCATTCAGCCTCCTTGCCGTTGTTATAATATTGGTCGTGCTTGTAGCGGAGCACGCCCCGCTTCCGGACAAGGAAGGTCTCGACATTGTCGAGGATGATCTCCCTTTGTGCTGGAGTCACGACGTTGTAAGGGTAGATCAGCGACAGCAATGCAAGATCGATCTTCTTGGTTTCTGATTCTGCCGGGAGGAGATTATTAAGGGTTTCCATCCCTGAATCGATGAGTTGGGGGGGAACGGGAACAAGAGTCTTTATGTTCTGCAATCCTGCAACGCATGCGCCGACAGAACTTGCATGCACCTCTTGATTCTCCTCCCACATGCCGTTGTCTGGATCATGCCAATATTCGATTGAAGCAAGATAGGCGACAAGCTTCTTGAGGATGGTGAGATCATGATAATCCCGGATTACAGAAATGCCCCTGTGCTCATATTGGGCGACCTTGAACAGGAATGCGCCGATGGCATCATTCTGCTTATTCCCCCAGGGCTCGTTGAATATCTCCAAGGTGTGCGGGCAGCAGCGAGCATGGATGTACCCGTTCTCCTCCTGCGGTCTCTTGGCGAGGGCCTTGTCAATATGGGACTCGTGCTTGATCAGGAGATCAAATAATGCATGATAGGTCTTTCTGATATCATCGGAGTCATGCTCAAAGCCAATGGCTTCGTAGACATTATCCCTGATCCAGGATTTTGTGTAACCTGTTCTCGGTTGAGCAGCAGCTGCGAAAAGCCCGGAGTCATATCTCAGGCGTTTCAGATGCAATTGCGCCAGCTTCTTGATCATGGTTTTGAATACCACATTTACACCCCCATAAGGTGGTAACAGAATGGAAGACATATATAAATCTTTTTATTTTTATTATTTGGTAGTAGTTAAAATACTATGTAGGGATTATTAATTTTCAATATGGTAATTAAATCAATTTCGCCAAAAGCATAAATAGCATCTCATCTTACGCCCATCTGAGGGGATACCATGAAACTCTGGCTCTTTTTCATTGTCTTGATGATGATACCAATAGCTTCTGCTGCACGCTTTGAAGCAGGAGACATTCTCGTCCTTGAAGGGATCATGGAAGAGAACATCTATGCAACCGGAGGCACGATAAGCCTAGAAGGCGATGTTGAGGGGGACTTCATCGGCGCAGGGGGCTCTATCCAGGTCAATGGCAAGGTGACCGAAGATGTCAATGCAGCAGGCGGAGACATCACCCTTAATGGAGAAGTGAATGATGATGTCCGCGCTGCAGGAGGCAACATCCTGATCAATAATGATATCGGCGGTGATCTTGTCGCCGCAGGCGGCAGTGTGATCATCAATGATATCACCATCGGCGAAGATCTCACGGTGTCCGCAGGAAGCATAATATGCAATGCTGATATCATGGGAGATGCGCGCTTCAGGGGCGGACAGATCACCATCAACGGCATGATTGAAGGGGACACCATCACTGAAGGGGAAAATGTCGTCTTCGGAAAAGATGCGAGAATCAAAGGGGATCTCACCTATGTGGGCAGCAAACCCAGGATAGGGGATGATCAAGTATTGGGCAGAATAAGGGAGGGAGCATACGCATCTAAAGATAAGGAACAGAGCAGCATCCTCCTCAACAAGGTATGGGCCGTCATCACCATCATCATCATGGGCGGCATCCTCTTTGCGATAAACAGGGAGTGGGCATACGGATTAGGGAAAAGAGTGAAGGCAAGGTTCTGGGCAAGCTTCGGCTTCGGATTAGTGATGTTGATCGGCATCCCTCTGTTATCGGTGATCATCATGGTGACGATCATCGGAATCCCCCTTGGAATCTTCATGCTGTTCCTCTATGCTGTGAGCATATTGCTCAGCTTCGTCGTCGGCGCGATCGCCATCGGAATGATAATCTTAAACCTGTTCTCCAGCAATCCCCGGTACAGCGCGAGCCTCGTCCTGGGAGCGGTCGCGGTCGCGCTCCTGAAGTGGATCCCTGTCGCCGGCGGCATCATCATGTTCTTGATCATCGTATCCGGCCTGGGAAGCATCGGATTGAGCTTTCGCCGTAAGAGAACAATCAGAAAAATCGCGCCCAAACCACAGAAAAGAGTGAAGAAGAAACAGAGGGATCAGAATGGGTGATATTTTTCATATGTATTATGTCGCTGAGATAGTAGATGGTAAAGATTTTCCCAGTTCGGAATCAGATTTCAATTGGTTTGGTGTTTTTGGTTATCTTGATAATGGGAGAACGCCAGAAGAGAAAATCCTGAGAAATGGACCCCATCTTGAAGAAGCGATAAAAATGCTTATCCAACAAGGAGATAGGCCCCGGTTTGATGTTCCTATGGAATTGGCTCATGTTGATATTTCAAAAGACCCCATCATATATCGCACTGACATGCCTTATAAAGTTGGGTACCGTTTCATAGAAAATGTCCGGAGAAAGTGCTAAGTAACGAAAATTCGCAGCTCGGTAGCGGAGATTTCCGGAGTTCGGACTTTGAATCCGAACAACCATCTCCAGACAAAAGTCCGGAGCTTTACGCTCTATCGCGAATTTTCGGACTGAAGATCTCGCTCTAAAGAGCAAAGCTTTCAACCCACGAGATGTCCAGTGATTACCTCGGCTCCCTGACGCCAGAAGTCGTGTAACCCATATTCCAGCGGAAGCCCTTCATCTCCAAAGCCATATCCTTCTCGAACGTGCCATTGAGTGCTATATAACAACAGAGCTGGAAATCAGGGGAGATCCCGTCGATGACCGATTTTCGTTGATAGATGAGCTCAGCCCTGCCATCCTTGAATTTCAGGATCAGATAATCATTGCTGTACCCCACGAAATAGACCTGCATCCGGTCAGAGATCGGCTTGAGCTCATCCATCAGTCTCTGCCTGTCCTCCTGAATGCGCTGGGGCGCCATGGATTCACCGACTGAACGGACGCCTTCGATATGGACGATGACATCCTTAAAGAGGTCGGAGAGTGATCTGCACGGAAGGGTTATCCTTGGCTTGAAGTAGAGCCTGTCAAGGTCGACCTCAAAATACAATCCTGGATATTTTTTCATGAAATCTTCGAGGAATCCCTCATATCTCTCGACATTGTCCCTGACGCCCTGGCTCACTGAGGTAACTTCCTTCTCGAGCTCAATGGCGATGTTCATCAGCAGGGAAAAATCCTGCCGGAACATCTCTATATGTTTTTTCAGAAAGGGCGAGAGGAGTGCCATGACACTGTTGAAAGCAAGCTATCTATATAAAAATTGTCTTTGCTGATAGGAGAAAAGAATGCATTCCCCCCTTCCGCCATTAGCTTTATTAATCCCCATTCATTTTTGATGATATGCTCATCGCAGACCTGCATATCCATTCACGGTACTCTCGGGCATGCAGCAAGAATCTTTCTATCGGAAAACTTGAGGAGGGCGCCAAGATCAAGGGGATTTCTCTTCTCGGGACTGGAGATTTTACTCATCCGAAATGGATGGCTGAACTCAAGGAGAAACTTTTTGAGGATGGCTCAGGGATATTGCGCACGGAGAACGGCTTTCCGTTCATGCTATCTGTTGAAGTGAGCAACATCTATTCCCAGGACGGGAAGCTGAGGAAGGTCCACATGGTCATCCTCGCAAAATCATTCAGTGTCGCAGACCAGATCATCGAACTGCTCTCTCCGAAGGGCAAGATCGCCTCTGACGGCCGTCCGATCTTCGGGAAATACAGCTGTCCAGAGATGGTTTCTGACCTGAAATCGATCGATAAGGACATTGAGATCATCCCTGCGCACATCTGGACTCCATGGTTCTCGCTCTTCGGCAGCATGTCCGGCTTTGACACGGTCAAGGACTGCTTCCAGGAGCAGACAAAGCATATCCACGCCCTTGAGACCGGACTGAGCTCTGATCCGGAGATGAACTGGCGGCTCTCTCAATTAGATGGCTATCGTTTGTTCTCATCTTCTGATTCTCACAGCTTCTGGCCGTGGAGGTTAGGAAGGGAGGCAACCTTATTTGACTGTCCTTTGACGTATGACGCACTGCTTTCTGCCCTTCGCTCAGGGAAAGGCTATATGGGCACGATTGAAGTCGACCCCAATTATGGGAAGTATCATTATGACGGCCATCGGAAGTGTGATGTCTGCCTGAAACCCGCTGATGCTCTAAAGAATAAGAATATATGTCCTGTCTGCAAGAAGCCGTTGACCATCGGCGTGCTGCACAGGGTCGAGGAACTCGCTGATCGGCCGGAGGGCTTTGTCCCTCCTCACGCGGGGAAGCATCTGAAGCTGCTGCCCTTGCATGAGGTCATCGGCGCGGTATTAGGAAAAGGGATAGGCACTCAGTCAGTGACCTCAGCGTTCAACAGCCTCATATCCGCATTCGGCTCTGAGCTCAATATCATGCTCAATACTCCGAAGGAAGAGCTACTGCCCTATGCAGATGGACGAGTGGTCAATGCCATCATCAATGTCCGCGAGCAGAAGGCAAAGGTTTCCCCAGGATATGACGGGGAGTATGGAAAAGTCATGTTCTAAGGTTGTTGGCCTTCCAATCGGCGTTCGAGGGAGGAAATCTGATCAATAAATTGTCTCCGCTCCTCTTCAAAATATTTGATTTCCTTGATGAGCCTTGCGTCGTAACGTTCTAGACGATTAACGTGATAATCCTGGTCGGCAAAGAATAGAAATTTTAGTTGATTGCGTCGAATATGTGAAGCCATGACCGCGATTTGTCCAGAACTACCTCCACCTTCTGAAAACTCATTGAGGAAAAAAGACTCCCCTTCATATAAATAAAGTTCAAATGCATCGCGCGCAATGGGACTTTCAGCAATTTTTACTTCTTTAACATCTTGCCCGTCAGCTCCTTCAACATCCCATATGCGAGGTGCCCGGATTTGAACTCCGGCACGCAATCTATGTCCTTTCTTGTTACCATTCTGATAGATGTCCATGAGGGCGATGTATATTGAAGAATGCAAAGAATACGGCGTTTTGTATATTACAATGAGCTCGCCTGGGCTTCGTGACAGCATCAGACCCTCGCGGTCCTGCCTTTGATTTTTTGAACTCATTGGAGAGGGGTGATTGAAGTGGTTTATAAAACATTTTGTTTTTTAAAACCTTAGGGATATTGCTTGAGATGGCTGTCTAAGAAGGTGAGAGCTTCGCTGAGGCATTCATCATCATGCCCCTTGAAGGCATGGTCTGCGCCCTTGATGACTTTTAAAGTGCAGCCTGGGATGAGCTTTGCTGTCTCTTTGCTTTGGGCAAGTGGCACACTAGGGTCTTTGTCGCCGTGGATGATCTTGACAGGTATGGTGATACTCTTTGCCCTTATCCTTACATCATGATGCGGGGAATCTTTCAGGAAATTCGTATTAAGAGGAAGGCGTCTTCCATCACCTGAAAGATAGCTTATCTCTCCTTTGTCTTCCCACTCAGCAAAGGTCGCTCCTGATTTCTTCACAATGATCTCCGCGATGTGATGCGATACCGGCGCTCTGCCGATGACCGCCTTAAGCTCAGGATGGGATGCTGCAGCGAGCAAGACGACCATGCCGCCATAGCTCGATCCTAAGATAGCGATCTTGGTGAAGCCTTTCTCTTTGATGAACTTTATTGCAGCATCAAGATCCCTAAGACCTTCGTTGAGGGTGATGTCTTTGAACAACCCTTGGCTTTCACCGTGGCCGTAGAAGTCGAAGCGGAACGTTGAGATGCTTTTCTCAGCGAGCAATCGCTCCAGATCAGTATAGAACGGGCGGCCCTTGTTCGAGCTGAAGCCGTGGCACATGATGACGATCGGTTTTGAAGTGTCATCATCTGAGAGGATGCCTGAAAGCTCAATTCCAGAGCCGTTGTTGAAGGTGAGTTTTTCCATGTGTTATTGAAAATTTCTGGTCTTATTAAGGATTTTCTTTTTTAGGCGTCGCAAATCGCAAAACATAAATACCCCACTCATCCTGGATACCTTTTAGTTACCATTTTAAAATAAAAACAGGTGATATGCATGATTCGCGAAGAAGATGTCGTCAAGAAGATGGTCGACGAGCTGGCTGATTCTACCAAAGAGATCCTCGACAGGAAAGAGAGCGATGCCTCTTCCCACAAGATCGTCCCTGCCATCATAACCAAAGGCATCGACAACGTAAACTTAAGCATGTTCGACGAGAGCACGAAGAAGGAGATCCTGGATGCAGTGGGAGAAGAATACCTCAAGCGGGGATCCATGATAGATGCCATCAAGGCGTTCATGCTGACCAATAATAAGCCGAAGCTCATCGAGATCGGGAAACATTATGAGAGCCACAGCATGTTCAGCTCGGCCATCGATGCCTACCGCCTTGCCAATAATAACAATGAACTATTGCGTGTCGGCGAGAGATGCCTCCAGGATGGGCACACGGCGGATGCCATCAAAGCTTTTAAGCTCATCGATGACAAGTCGAAGCTTATCGCGGTCGGTGAGGATTGTTTGAAGAAACACCGGTATGACTTCGCTATCGAAGTGTTTGCGCTGTTTGAGGATAAGAGCAAGCTGATCCAGGCAGGACAGCACTGCATGAAGGAGCAGCAGCTCGGCTATGCCGCGAGAGCTTTCGAGCTCGCGCAGGACAAGGAGAACCTGACGAAACTCGGGGACCTATGCCTCAAGGAGGGACTGCTGGGGACGGCTTTACGGCTTTACCAGAATGCTGATAATCAGATGATGGTGCAGTTCATCAGGGAGAACTTCCCGGGAAAAATATAGGCACTCATATATATTTTTTGAATTATTTTTTTAACTATCTCCTCGACGAAACATTTAAATAGGTTTGGTAATTATTAATACCACATGGTAGAAAATACGACCAATATTGCATTATTCATCATTGACTTGTATCGGATCAACTACCTGAACAAGTATCATGTCAGGGAAATGGCTCGATTGATCGGAAAGAGTCATGTAACCCTTCTCCCTCATCTTAAAGCGCTCGAGAAAGAGCACATCATCAAATCCATCACCATTGGAAAGAACAAGACATATGGATTGAACTTGGACAGCGTCGCTGTGAAATATTATCTTTCCCTTGCTGAAACTCGAGCAACGATCAGGTGCATCCAACAGGCGTTCTTCTTAAAAAAGATAGTGGAAGAGCTGATCACGTATGATGGGTCCTTTGTCCTGTTCGGGTCGTATGCGAAAGGGACATATCAACAAGACAGCGACATAGATATCCTCCATATAGGAACAACCAAGAATTTTCGGCAAATAGAAAAATTTGGCCAGACATATGATAAGGCAATCCGGATTAAGTCAGCAACAAGAAAGAAATTTCAACATGCTCTTCGGAAAAAAGACCCTCTTGTGAGAGAAATTGTAAAAAACCACATCCTTCTGCAGAACCAGGAAGTGTTCATCAACGCTCTCTGGGACTATTATCATGAAATCAAATGAAGATCGAATTTTCTGGTGTTTGAGACAAAAAAGAGGCATTAGACTTGAAAAACCCAGTGAAGACCTTTATGGAGCGTATATCAACAAAGCCAATGGCGCAATCAACATGCTCTCATCCGCACTTGAGAAAGAAGAGGCAGATTGGATAGCGACTACGGCATATTACGCACGCTACTTCTCATTCTATGCGCTTCTCATGAAATGCGGCATCAAGTCTGAGATACATGAATGTACGATATCGCTTTTCCAGTTCCTGTTTGTAGAAGAAAAAATTGCCGACATCAAGTTATTCAATGAATTCAAATCAGCAAAAGAATATCGGATTGACACGCAATATTTTGTAATGAAAACAGTGGATAATAAGAAGCTCAAACTTGAAGCGAACAAGGCGGTGGAATTCGTAGAAATCTCTGAGAGCTTGACAGATGAAAGGATAAGACGACTCAGAGATAAGCTTTAGACCTCAAACTCCTTGATCACAGAATCCTGGGCTCCGGTGAGTTTATCGATGACCGTGATGTTCATAAGGTAGGTGCCTGGATCCAAGTCTGGGGGGACGACGATCTGGTTCTGGATCCTTATCTCTTCCTGTATCTGGTCGCCGCGGAAATTGATGTCCTTGATGCCGCGGAAGGTGAGCTCTTCAACGATCCTTCCCTTCCGCTTCGTGGTGATGTGCTCGGCAAAGCCGTAGATGTAGGTGGCGCCGGCCTGCTCGTCATGGATGATAGGATTGCATTCTTTGGCTGCATCCTTCAAAGCCTCTTGGATCTCAGGAGTCTGAAGCTGTTCAAGATAGAAATCAAGATTGACAGGACGGTCTTTAAAGAGTTCTTCTAGGCCTTCGACATTGATCTCTACGTTTTCAACTGGAACACATTCATACTCAAGATCAGGCAGGGTCACCAATGCGTGCGCCTGAAAACCGGTGACTAAGAAAGAGATGTCTATGATCTTCCTGTCTTTGTCAAAATGGAACTCTGTTATCTGCATGGCGCCCTGCGTGGAGGGGGGATGTTGCGGATCTGGGCGGGGATCAGGATCAATTGTCGTCGGTGAGGGGTCGACGGGGTCAGGGTCAGGGGGTTGCAGTGGAGGCGGCTCCTGAGGAGTGTCAATCTCCTGCACTTCTGAGGGTTGAAATACCGCGAGTATACCTCCTGCTATATAGACGATAACGACCAATATCCAAAGGATAATAGTGAGTTTCATGAGAGCAGGAGCTGATAATACCTCATCGTCCATGCGATGAAAAAAGAGACGGGGATGTAGATGATTATTGATAATGCAGGAAAGGATTCAGTGATAATGGTGAAGGGCAGCATGATGAAGATCAGGACCAGGAAAATCAATATCCAAGACAGAAGAAATCTCGGAAGGACAGAGAAGCCTCTGGTGAAAGAATATTTTATTGCACTGCCCCATTTGTTCTTAAAGGAAAGGGTGAAAACAACAAAGAGATGCATGTTGATAAGCAGGAATATTGGCAAGAGAATAACCCCTAACCACATAAGGACGTTAAAGATGATCGCGGTAAACAGGAGGAAAAGAATATGCCATGTGATAAAGGTTGCATAATAGCAAAAGAACTTTTTCCAACGGAAAGGTTTCTTGAGTAAAATCCTCGAATTAAGAAAGAAACCAGCGGCCACGATGAGTGTGAGAAGGATAATAGCGCTAAAAAATACGAAATTAATGGTGGCTAAGCTCTGCTTTGCGCTATTGACGAGTCCAGGATTCTGTGCGAGATCATCTCCTAAGGCCTGCATCTGCGCCTGGATTCCCTGGATGTTTAACGAAGAGGAAATCCCGCTCACAATAAGCGCAATGACGAAATAGAGCAATAACACAGCAAGTATGATAACTGATAATGATAAAAGCTTAGATTTCCAACTATGCAGGAAGCTCCGCCACGGAATGAGCAGAAGCTCTTCAATGAATTTCCCCCCTTTGCTCTTTTTCATCCTAAATATGGATTAAGGTATGGTCTCTTGTCTTTAGACCATTGCTCATACGCATCTAACGTCTCAAGGTGGTGCCATCTCGTCGGTATTGGCATCCTGAATGCATAAAAGATG